>JBARVT010000042.1:0-5435 GCA_049646405.1 Alteraurantiacibacter sp. | reverse complement strand
CGCAGGATTATGCCCGCGCCGCTATTGTCGCGTTCTGCGGCATGGCGCTGGTGGCCGCTGGGCAGGCGCTTCCCTTCTAGGCCAGCAGCTTCCACATCGCGCCCGCCGCCGCGCCGCCGAGCACGAGCGCGGTGGCGACCTGCCATTGGGCCTTGCTGACGCGGCCGAAGGCGCGGTGGCCGAACCAGTCGCCAACGAGCACGGCGGGGAACAGGGCTAGGGCAAGGGTTACTTCGTCCCACCCGCCGACATCCAGCCAGACGAAGAGCGCCGCCGAGATCGGCGTGAGCACGAGGAAGATCGCCATCATGCTCGCCCGCGCGATTTTCGGGTCCAGTCGTCCGCGCAGGTAGAACGGCGCCATGCCCGGCCCGGGCATGCCTGCGAACCCTCCGAAGAAGCCGGTGAAAAAGCCGCTCAACGCCATGGCCGGATGGCGCGGCAGTGCGATCTTGCCGAGCGGCACGACAACCAGCACGAAGGCTCCGAGCGAAACGAGCGCGATCAGAACGCCCGCCCATTCAGGCGGCAACGCGACGAGTGCCGAAAGGCCGAGCGGCATGCACGCGAGCGCGATCAGCGTTATGGGAATGGCGGAACGGTCCGAATCGCGGCGGATGCGGTTCATGTCGGTCAGGCCAATCAGGAACAACGACACGATGCCGACCAGCACCGCCGCACGCGGCGCGATGGCCAGTTGCAGCACGGGTACCAGCACCACCGAGAGGCCGAACCCTGCCAGCCCGCGCACGAAGCCTGCGGCGATGGCGGCGGCGATGGCGAGGGCAATCGCCTCTGGCGGGAAACCGAACACGATCTACAGCTTCAGCAACGCGGCCAGCGCTGCCGCGCCCAGCACTGTACCGACGAAGCTGCGCCACACCGGATCGCTCACCCGCCCGAACACGAGGCTGCCCAGCCAGTTGCCCAGTGCCATCACTGGAAAAAGCAGCGCGCCGAAGGCCAGTAACCGCCATTCCAGCAATCCCGTCACCGCACCCGATGCGAGGCTGGCGAGCGCAGAGACGCCGAATATCCCGATCATGGAAGCCTTGGCCGTCGCACGCGGCATCGGCTGGCGCATGTAATACGGCACGACCGAAATTCCCGGCATGGCGGCAAAGCCGGTCGCGACACCTGCAATCAGGCCCGTGGCGCCGGTCGTCAACGGACCGGGCGGCGGCGCGTCCGGCTGCTTGCGGCGCGGCATCACGACAATGACGAAGGCGGTCAGCGCGGAAAGGGCGATGAGCACGCGGCCCAGCTGTATCGGTATCGCGGACAGCAGCAGGAGGCCCGGCATCACGGTCAGCAGCAGCAGGCCGGAAATCCACAGCGCCGAACGGTCCGCCTCGCGCAGCACGTAGCGCACCTCCGCAAGGGCGAGTGAAAACGCGAGGACGTTGACCAGCAGCACAGCCTGCACCGGCGACAGCGCCAGAGCGAGTATCGGGGTCAGCAGGAAGCCGAAGCCGAAACCCGTGAGCCCGCGCACGAAGGCGGCGAGAAGGACAGCGACGACCGCCGCGCCGATCTGCGTGCTCGAAAATCCGGCAAGGATGTCCAAGAGCTAGTGCTCGCGCAGGTCGGGCGGTGTCGCCTCTGCGCGGAGCATGGCGATGACCTCGTCTAGTGCCATCACCCGCTGCTCCTTCTCGCCCAGCGTGCGCACCGCGACGGTGCCTTCCTCCGCCTCGCGCTTGCCGACAACCAGCAGGTGCGGAACCTTGGCGAGGGAGTGTTCGCGCACCTTGTAGTTGATCTTTTCGTTTCTGAAGTCCGCCTCGACACGGATGCCCGCCGCCTCCAGCATCATCACCGCCTCTTTCGCGTAATCGTCGGCATCGGAAACGATGGTCGCAACAACCGCCTGCACCGGCGCGAGCCACACGGGCAGGCGCCCGGCGAAATGCTCGATCAGGATGCCGATGAACCGCTCGTAGCTACCGAAGATCGCGCGGTGGAGCATGACGGGGCGGTGCTTCTCGCCATCCTCGCCGATATAGGTCGCGTCGAGCCGGTTGGGCAGCACGCGGTCGCCCTGGATCGTGCCGACCTGCCAGGTGCGGCCGATCGCATCGGTGAGGTGCCATTCCAGCTTGGGCGCGTAGAACGCGCCTTCACCCGGCAGTTCTTCCCAGCCGTAGTCGTCATTGTCCATGCCCGCTTCGCGCACGGCATCGCGCAATTCCTGCTCGGCCTTGTCCCAGTCCTTTTCCGAACCAAACCGCTTCTCCGGGCGCAGGGCAAGCTTCACGTGATAGTCGAAGCCGAAGTCGCGATAGACGCTGTCCGCCAGCTTGCAGAATGCGCGCACCTCGTCGACCACTTGGCGTTCGGTGCAGAAGATATGCGCATCGTCCTGCGTGAACTGGCGCACGCGCATCAGCCCGTGCAGCGCGCCGTGCGGTTCGTTACGGTGGCAGCAGCCCATCTCGCCCAGCCGGACCGGCAGATCGCGATAGCTGGTGATGCCCTGCTTGAAGACGAGCACGTGCGCCGGACAGTTCATCGGCTTCATCGCAAGCCAGTCCGCATCGGGTGCGACCTTGGGCGCGGCAGGCCCGTCACCCAGGCCGTCCACTTCGGGTACGATATCGGGCACGGCGAACATGTTCTCGGCATATTTGCCCCAGTGGCCCGACTGTTCCCACTGCCTGATATTCATCAACTGCGGAGTCTTGATTTCGCGATAGCCCGCGCCGTCCATCTTGCGGCGCATATAGGCTTCGAGCTCGCGCCAGATGCGATAGCCCTTGGGGTGCCAGAAGACGCTGCCATGCGCCTCTTCCTGAAGGTGGAACAGGTCCATCTCGCGGCCGAGCTTGCGGTGGTCCCGCTGGGCGGCTTCTTCCAGCCGCATCAGGTGCTGGTTCAGCTGCTTCTTGTTGAGCCAGCCGGTGCCGTAGATGCGGGTCAGCTGCGGATTGCGCTGGTCGCCGCGCCAATATGCACCCGCCACGCGCGTCAGCTTGAACGCCTGCGGATCGAGCTTGCCGGTGGACGCCAGATGCGGCCCGCGGCACATGTCGAGCCACGCGCCTTCCTCGCCCGGGTTGCCCGAGTGATAGACGGTCAATTCCTCGTCCTCGGGCAGTTCCTTCGCCCATTCGGCCTTGAAGACTTCGCCTTCGCTCTCCCACTTTGCAATCAGTTGCTCGCGGCTCCAGACTTCGCGTACCAGCGGCTTGTCGGCCTTGATGATCTCGCGCATCTTTTCCTCGATGGCGGGCAGGTCGTCTATGCTGAACGCATCACGGCTGTCGGGCGCTTTCACGTCGTAATAGAAGCCGTCACCCGTCGCCGGACCGAAAGTGATCTGCGTGCCGGGCCACAGCGCCTGCACTGCTTCAGCCAGCACGTGGGCGTAATCGTGGCGGACGAGTTCGAGCGCATCGGCCTCGTCGCGCGCGGTGATCAGCGCCAGCTCGGCATCGCCATCGAAGGGGCGGTTGAGGTCGCGCACCTCGCCATCGACCCGCGCGGCGAGCGCGGCCTTGGCGAGGCCGGGGCCGATGGCAGCGGCGACGTCGGCAGGCGTGGAGCCTTCTTCCATCTCGCGCACGGTGCCATCGGGCAGGCTGATCTTGAGCAGTTCGGTCATGCCCCGCCACCTAGTGGCACACGCGTGCCCGCGCAATCGCGGCTTGCGGGCGAAGGGGCAGCGCCCATTTGAAGCGGATGACACCGATACGCACTATGGCATCGCCGCAAGGCATATCGCTCGCCTTCCGCCACACGCAAGGCAGCGGACCGGCCGTCGTGTTCCTGCCCGGATACATGTCGGACATGGCGGGCGGCAAGGCGACAGCGGTGATCGAGCATTGCGCCCGGCGCGCGAAGGAGTGCCTGCTGCTGGATTACTCCGGCTGCGGCGAAAGCGATGGCGAGTTCGCCGATGGAACGCTGAGCGCGTGGCGCGATGAGGTCGTGGCGCTGATCGAGGCGCAGGTCGAAAGCCGCCGCATCGTGCTGGTCGGCTCTTCCATGGGTGGCTGGCTGATGCTGCTCGCGGGCAGGGCACTGGGCGAGCGGCTCGCGGGGCTTGTTGGCATCGCGTCCGCTCCGGATTTCTCCGATTGGGGTTTTGACAAGGCGCAAAAGGTGAAGCTGCGCGCAGGCGAGACGATCTACAAGGACAGCGAATACGGCTACGATCCGATGCCGACACACGCGAAGTTCTGGCACGATGCGGAGGCAAACCGGCTGCTCGACGATACAATCCCACTCACTTGCCCCGTGCGCCTGCTGCACGGCCAGGAAGACCGCGACGTCCCGCCCGAAACCTCGCTCCGCCTCGCCGGTGCGCTGGCCAGCGAGGATGTGCAGGTGACGCTGGTAAAAGGCGGCGATCACCGGCTCAGCCGCGAAAGCGATATCGCCCTGCTCCTGCGCACGGTGGGCACGTTCCGGGAGCACAAGGGATGACCGATCTTTCCGTTCTCGATCTCGTGCCCGTGCGCGAAGGCAGCGGCGTCGCCGAAGCCATCGCCGAAGTTGGCAAGCTCGCGCAGGTGGCAGAGGATGCGGGATACAGGCGTTTCTGGGTCGCCGAGCACCATGCGAGCACCGGTATTGCCGGCGGCCCTGCGGCAATCGTCATCGCGCATATCGGCCATGTCACGAACACGATCCGCATCGGATCGGGCGGGATCATGCTGCCCAACCATAATCCTTTTGTCATTGCAGAGCAGTTCGGCGCGCTCGACGCGCTGTTCCCGGGGCGGATCGACCTCGGGCTGGGCCGGGCGCCCGGCTCTGCGCCGATCATCGCGCAGGCGCTGCGCAAGGATCTGCACGCGGCGGCGGAGAGTTTTCCGAACGATGTCGTCGAACTGCGCGCGCTCTTCACGGGCGAGCCGCGTTTGCCGATCACCGCAACGCCGGGACTTGGTGCGAAGGTCGAGATGTGGATGCTCGGCTCCAGCCTCTTCGGAGCGCAGCTCGCGGCGCAGCTCGGCATGCCCTACGCCTTTGCCAGCCATTTCGCACCGCGCCATCTCGATGCGGCGCTTTCCGTCTATCGCGAACAGTTCCAGCCGTCGGACGCGCTGGCAAGGCCGCATGTCATGGCGGCGATGGGTGTCATGTGCGCCGACACGGATGACGAGGCGCGCTATCTTTCCAGCAGCCAGGATCAGGCCTTCGTCGCCCTGCGCAGCGGCGATCCCGGCAAGCTGCCGCCGCCGGTGCGTGATTATCGCCAGCATTTGCCGCCGCAAGCGCGCGCCATGCTCGAGAGCATGGACGAGGCCCGCGCGGTGGGATCGCCGAATATGGTGAAACAGAAGATCGAAGCCTTCATCCGTCGCACCGGCGCGGACGAGATCATCGTCGCTGGTTCGACACACGACCCCGAGGCTCGCCAGCGCTCGCTGCGCATGACGATGGACACGATGACAAACTAGTTTCCGTTGAAACATTATGCGTGCATT
>JBARVT010000041.1:0-3369 GCA_049646405.1 Alteraurantiacibacter sp. | reverse complement strand
GTCGCGCGGCGCGGCCGACCGCCGCGAGCGTGCCGCCTATGTCCGCGAGGGCGAAAGCGGCGGCGCTAGCGAGGCGCTGGGCACCGGCGACGTGCTCTATTCGCTGGGCGAGTATGCCGAAGCCGCGCGCTTTTACCGTCTCGCGGTGGAGCGGGGCGGTAATTCCGATACGGCCAACCTTCGCCTCGGCATTGCGCTCAGCAAGTCCGGCGACTTATCCGGGGCGCAGGCCGCCTTCGGGCAGGTCGGCGGCTCGCGCGAGAAGCTGGCGCAGCTCTGGTCCGCTTACGTCGCGCGCTGAGGATCAGCGAAATAAAAATGGCGCGGGAGGACTTCGGTTCTCCCGCGCTTTTTTGTGGTCCGTGCACCGGACGGTAAGCCTTCGCTGCTAGGCGCGCGGAATGCGCTTCCTGTGGCTTGCCCTGCTGGTTCTCTGGCCCTCAGTGCCCCTCGTGGCGCAGGACGACCTGCATCCGCAATCGGGCCGCGTGGAACTGAAGGAAGCGCGGGCGACGCTCAACCTTGGCGATGCATACAGCTTTTACGGACCTGCGGATGCGCGCCGGATCATCGTCGACATATGGGAAAACCCGCCATCCGAAGCCGAGGGCGTGCTCGGACTCGTCATGCCCGCAGACACCTCGCCGCGCGAGGAAGGGTGGGGGGCGATCGTCACGTGGGAGTCGATAGGCTGGGTGGCGAGCGACGAGGCGCGAGATGCCGATTACGACGAACTGCTGCGCGAAATGCAAGCCGCCGTGCGCAGCGGAAATGCGCAGCGGCGTGCGGACGGGTTTTCCGACGTACAACTGCTCGGATGGGCGCAGCGGCCCGTGCATGACAGCGTCGCCAACACCGTCACCTGGGGGCGCGAGCTGACCTTTTTCGAGAATGAGCCCAACACGCTGCATTACGACATGCGCGTGCTCGGCCGGAGCGGGGTGGTGAGCATGAATGTCGTCGGCACGATGCCGCAGCTGCCCGAAGTCCGCGCAGCCGCAGCGGATCTGGGCCGCCGGACGCAGTTCGACGCGGGTGCGCGCTATTCGGATTTCGACGCCGAGCGGGACGAAGTTGCCGGGTATGGCGTGGCTGGCCTCGTCGCGACCGGAGCGGGGCTGGCAGTGGCGAAAAACCTCGGAGCTTTTGCCGTGCTCGCCAAACTGCTGCAACCGCTTGGTATCGCGCTGCTCGTGCTCGCCGCCGCGCTAGCGACGCCCTTCCGCAAGCTGTTCCGGCGGCGTGAGCCTGCTACACGTTGAACTTGAAAAGCATCACGTCGCCGTCTTGCACGACGTAATCCTTGCCTTCCTGTCGCAGTTTCCCTGCGTCCTTCGCGCCCGATTCCCCACCAAGAGCGACGTAGTCGTCATAGGCGATGGTTTCGGCCCGGATGAAGCCGCGTTCGAAGTCGGTATGGATTTCGCCCGCCGCCTGCGGAGCCTTTGCGCCATCGGGAAAGGTCCACGCGCGTGCTTCCTTCGGACCGGCAGTGAAGAAGGTCTTGAGGCCGAGCAGCTCGTATCCGGCGCGAATGATGCGGGCGAGGCCGCTTTCCTCGAGCCCCAGCTCGGCGAGGTACTCGATGCGCTCTTCCGGCTCCATGGCGACGAGTTCGGCCTCGATGGCAGCAGACACGACCACGGCCTGCGCGCCCTCGGCAGCGGCCTTATCGAATACCCTTGCTGACAGGGCATTGCCTTCGGCTGCATCTTCCTCGGCGACATTGCAGACATACAAGACCGGCTTGGCCGTCAGCAGCTGCGCCTGCCGCAGAGCGCGCGCTTCTTCCTCGTCGTTCGGTTCGGTGAGCCGTGCGGGCTTGCCGTCGCGCAGCAGGCCAAGCGCCTGGCCCAGCACGCTGGCAAGGATCTTCGATTCCTTGTCGCCTGCCGTGGCGCGTTTGGCCGCGTTATCGACCCTCTTTTCGAGGCTTTCGAGGTCCGCGAGCATCAGCTCGGTATCGACCACTTCGGCATCGGCGATCGGATCGACCTTGTTGGAAACGTGCTGGATGTCGTCGTCCTCGAAGCAGCGTAGGACGTGGACGATGGCGTCGACCTCGCGGATATTGCCGAGGAACTGGTTGCCCAAGCCTTCGCCCGCGCTCGCGCCTTTGACAAGGCCGGCGATGTCGACGAAGCCGAGCTGCGTGTGGATCACCTTTGCGCTGCTGGCGATGCCCGCAATTTTGTCGAGACGCTCATCCGGCACGGCGACCTGTCCGACATTGGGTTCAATCGTGCAGAATGGATAATTCGCCGCCTGCGCGGCCTGCGTTTCGGTTAACGCGTTGAACAGGGTGGACTTGCCGACATTGGGCAGGCCGACGATCCCGCAGCGGAATCCCATTTCGTGTACCTTCGGGCTTGGATTTGAGTTGCAGCGCGCCTTAGCGACGGGCGCGGCGCATGGCCAGAGCGCGCGCAGCGCAGTAAACCGCTTTTCAATGCCTCTCGGTTAGGCATGCGCGAATGAAGCATCTTGCCAAATCCGTTTCCGGGCTGTCGCTGGCGCTGGCCCTCGTCGCCTGCGGTATTTCGCCCGAAGAAAGGCTCGACCGGGCCGAAACCGCCTTTGTGGAGAATCGCTATTCCGAAGCGCGGCTCGACCTTGCCAGCGTGCTGGAAGAGGACGCGGCGAATGCCACGGCGCTGGAGCTGATGGCGCGCACGCAATTACAGCTCGGCGACGGGGATGGCGCGGCTTCGACTTTGGCACGGCTGGAGGAGCTGGGTCACAAGCCGGGCGACTTCGCCACGCTGATGGCCGAGGCGGACCTGCTGCGCGGACGCTACGAAGAAGCGCTGGTGGCGGGTAAGGCCTTGGCCAGCGCCGAAGGCGCGCGGATCGCAGCGCTGGCGCATATCGGGCTGGGCGACCCGCAAGCGGCGCAAGCGGCGTTCGAAGCAGGCCAGCAGCGGCCCGGCGACGCCTCGCGCCTGCTCTCGGACTACGCGCTTTTCATTCTTCGCGCCGGCGATCCTGCAGCGGCCGAACGTCTTGCGACATCGGCACGCAGCAAGGCACCACAAGGGCTCGACCCACTTGTAGCCAGCGCGCGCATCGCCGAAGCGCGGGGCAAGCAGCGGGATGCGCTGGGCTATTACACCGCCGCGTCCGAACGCTATCCCGAAAGCCGCCCGGCAATCCTCGGGCGGATCGGCGTGCTCGGCAATCTCGGCCGCCTGGACGAAGCGCGCCCGATGATCGAGCAGCTTGCCCGGCGCACTCCCGAGGATTCCGATGTCCTCTACTTGCAAGCCCGCCTTGCCGCCGAAGAGGAGGCATGGGGCGATGTGCGCGACATCCTGCAACCGGTCGAACAAAGTGAAGATACGCGGCTGCAACTGCTCTACGCCCGTGCGC
>JBARVT010000040.1:0-3371 GCA_049646405.1 Alteraurantiacibacter sp. | reverse complement strand
CCGCACGGTAGGAACACCGCCATGCCGATCTGGATGGAAGTGCTGGTGCTGATGCTGCTCGCTTATGCGGTGGGCATCGGAATCGGCTGGCTCGTCTGGGGCCGGACGCGCTTTTAGAAAGGTTTGCAATGCCCGAACTGCTGCAGGAATACTGGCTGCTCGTCCTCGTCGCCCTGCTCATCGGCGTGGCCGTCGCGTGGTGGATCTTCCACGCCTCTCGCAAGACGACGGTGCAGCGGGAAGATCGTGTCGAGGAGACAGGCAGCGCACGGCGGAACCAGGCGCTTATCGATTCGCCGCCCGCCGCGACAAAAGATGACGAAGTCGCTGTGGACAAGCGCGCTGCCGAAGAACTGGTCGACGATAACGAGGAAGCGCAGGCCGCGGCCAGCGCCGCCTCGCCTGGCCCCGTCTCTGCCGCGGCCAATATGGACGAGGTTGCCGCCGCGCCCGCCAATGCCGATGCCGAAGCAGGGGCCGGCGTGCCAGCCCGCGAGGCAATCCGTGCGATGAACACTGACACACCCGCTCGCGCCACGCAGACCAATGGCGACGACCTTACGCGCATGAAAGGCGTCGGGCCCAAGCTCGCCGCCAACTTGCGCGAGCAGGGCATCACATCATTTGCCCAGATCGCGGCGTGGACCGATGCCGATATCGACCGGGTCGATGCGCAGCTCGGCCGTTTCGAAGGTCGTATCCGGCGAGACGACTGGGTCGAACAGGCGCGCTTCCTTTCCGCCGACGATATTGCCGGTTACGAAGCGCAATTCGGCAAGGTGTGAAACCGAGTTAACCTTTGTTGGGAACCTCGCCCTGCCCTGCCGCGTAATGTTTCGCATGTAGAATGGAAAAGCGTCGACGGCGCGGAGAACGGGACATGGCGAGCAATGCTGAGAGCGGACGAAAGACTGTCCTAGTGGTGGAGGACGAATTCATCATCGCGCTCGACTTGTCAGAAACCGTGCGCGATCTCGGCCACCGGGTCGAAGGGCCTTACGCCAACAAGGACCATGCCTTCATCGCGATCGACCAGGAAATGCCCGATATTGCCATCCTCGATGTGATGACGGCGGACGGCGAGGTCTTCCCGTTGGCCGACGCGCTTACCGAGGCGGGTGTGCCAATCATATTTCATTCCGGCCATGTCACGCCGCGCGAGATTGCGGAGCGCTACCCCAACGCGATGGCGGCGTCCAAGCCGTGTCCGCCCGCGACGCTGATCGACATGATCGAAAATGCCGAGGTGCGAATTCACTGAGTGCCGACAGCCTCCTTGCCGCGCCCGGGCCGAGAGCCTAGGGGCGGCCAAAGATAGGAGACTTGTTTCATGGCCGACATGGTGCCCTTCGACTGGGCCGACGCCTTCGATCTTGACAGCCAGCTGAGCGAAGAAGAACGCATGGTGCGCGACGCCGCGCACGGCTTCGCGCAATCCGAGCTGCAAACGCGCGTGATTGAGGCTTACGCCAACGAAGTCGACGCGCCTGAGCTATTCCCATTGATGGGGCAGGCCGGACTGCTTGGCGTCACCATCCCCGAGGAATTTGGGGGCGCAGGCGCGAGCTATGTCGCGTACGGCCTCGTCGCGCGCGAGATAGAGCGGGTCGACAGCGGCTATCGCTCGATGGCGAGCGTCCAGTCGAGCCTCGTGATGCATCCGATCCACGCCTACGGCTCAGATGAACAGCGCCGCAAATACCTGCCAGGTCTTGCCTCGGGCGAGCTCATCGGCTGTTTCGGACTGACCGAGCCCGATGCCGGCTCCGATCCCGCAGGAATGCGCACCTACGCGAAAAAGGACGGCGACGGCTATTCGCTTTCCGGCGCAAAGACGTGGATTTCGAATTCGCCCTTCGCCGACGTTTTCGTCGTCTGGGCCAAGAGCGAGGCGCATGACGACAAGGTGCGCGGCTTCGTCCTCGAAAAGGGCATGCCCGGACTCGAGGCGCCAAAGATCGGCGGCAAGCTCAGCCTGCGCGCCAGCACCACCGGCATGATCCAGATGGACGAGGTGAAGCTGCCTGCAGAGGCGCTGCTACCGAATGTCGCGGGGATGAAGGGTCCGTTCGGTTGCCTCAACCGCGCCCGCTACGGGATCAGCTGGGGCAGCATGGGGGCCGCCGAATTCTGCTATGCCGCCGCGCGGCAATACGGGCTCGACCGGCACCAGTTCGGCGTCCCGCTCGCTTCCAAGCAGCTCTACCAGCTAAAGCTTGCCGACATGGCGACCGAGATCGCGCTCGGCCTGCAGGGCTCGCTGCGCGTCGGGCGGCTGCTCGACGAGGGCCGCTTTGCGCCGGAAATGATCAGCGTCGTCAAGCGCAACAATGTCGGCAAGGCGCTCGATATTTCCCGCACCGCGCGCGATATGCATGGCGGCAACGGTATTTCCGAGGAATACCAGGTAATGCGCCATATGGTGAACCTCGAAACGGTCAACACCTACGAGGGCACGCACGATGTCCATGCCCTGATTCTCGGGAGGGCGATTACCGGGATCTCCGCCTTCTGATGTATCGGCGGGATCGACCCTGTGCTGCAAAACGGCAACACTGTGGCAGACAACGCAAAATTTCGCTTCGCAGTTGCGGAACGATAGGGCATTAGGGACATTGCGAATTGTATTGCGGGAGGGACAATTCCCGCGCGATTGAAGGAAGAAAAATGAGGAAATTACTTCTATCTGCGTCCGCCGTGGCGCTGGCGGTTCCGGGAGTCGCGCATGCGGACCCGTATATCGCCATCAGCGGCGGCCTCTCGACAGCCGAGGACTACGAGAACACCGGCATCATCAACGCTGATATCGGTCCTGGCCCCGGCGACCTGCCTGGCCTTCCCGCCGGAACGAGCTATTCCTTCGACACCAATGTCGATGTGGGCTGGAACGTGGGTGGCCAGATCGGTTATGATTTCGATGGCCCTTTGCGCGTCGAACTTGAAGGTTCGTATGTCGCGCACGACATAGATTATCACAGCAATGCGTTCGTCGGTGGCACAGACATCGGCAATTTCGGCACCAACGTCCTGACCCGTTCGGGTCCGGGCACTGGCGTTCCGGTGTTTGCTGCTTTGGCTGATGGTCGCGGTGATGTAGAAAGCTACGGTGCTTTCCTCAACGTCCTGTTCGATTTCGATCTCGGCATTGTCGAACCGTATGTCGGCGCGGGTGCCGGTATCTACGTCATCGACGTCGATTACCTTCCGAGCGGCCTCGACATCGCCAACGATGCGGACACGACCTTCGCCTATCAGGGTATCGCTGGTGTGGCGGGCGACCTTGGCGACAATGTAGAGCTGTTCGCCGAGTACAAGTATCGTCGCCTGTTCGACGAAGCGACCGTTGTTGGCAATCTGATACCGTCTGACAT
>JBARVT010000039.1:0-8638 GCA_049646405.1 Alteraurantiacibacter sp. | reverse complement strand
CTCATGAAGAGTGGAGGCCTTTTTTTGGGCTTAAGACAATTTGCCAATACGGCAAAACCGCGCATAGTCCTTCCGATTAGGAGAATTCAGCCCAGCAGGCGCGCGAACAGGCCGCGCTTCGCACCTTGTTCGAGCTGGGTGACAAGCTGATCGGGATCATATGGTTTTTCGAATACCGGTCCCATCGCCGCGATATTTTCGGGGATGTCTTGGGGCGAACCGGTCGAGAAAGCGATGCACGGCGGCTTCGGTCCAAGCATCGTCACCAATTCGGCAATCGCCCAGCCATCGCTGCGATCGGCAAGGTGGACATCGAGCACGATCGCGTCAGGGCGCGGCCCCTCATCGAGCTGCGCCATCGTCGCCTTCATTGTCGGGCAGATGACCACGTCCTTCGTGCCCGAACGCAGGAAGGCATCTTCCAGCGCCATGGCGAGCACCGGATCATCCTCCACCAGCAGGACACGGCCGAGCGGCTTCGAATTGCGGCCCTTCGGCGCGGCGGCATCGGCTTTCGGCTTGATGTCGGTTTTGGACTTGTCCCGCTTCATCGGGCACGCACCTCCCGATGCGTGAATCGCACCATGCTACCTGAACCGGCCCGGGCGCGGCGCGTTCCCGCCGCGCAGCAATTTTCGTGTGGTCACAAGTCCTTGCTGTAAATGCGATATTCGCGGTTGATCTCGGACTGGATGGCATCGGCGATAGCGATCATGCCCTTGTTATCCTCCAGCACCCAGCCGACCTCGCCGCGCGTCCCGCCATGCGTCGTCGTCGCGTATTCGCGGATATACTCGATCATCATGAAAGCGAGCTGGCTGGCGAGCCGCGAATTCTGGTATTTCGACAACACGCCCATCAGCGGCACGCGAAAGGCCGCATCCTTCGGATTGCGCAACCACCACAGCAGCTTCGCCCAGTTGATGGGGAAAAGCCTGCCGTCATAATCGATCAGCTTCTGGTTGATATCGGGGAAAGCGAGCATGAAGGCGGCGGGCTCCCCGTCCACCTCGGCAATCATGTTCGCGCCTTCGAGGATTAACGGCTTCAGTTTCTTCGCGCCATAGGCCTTTTCCGCCTCGGTGAACGGTACGAAACCCCAGTTGCTCGACCAGGCATCGTTGAGAATGTCGATACAGGTCGCTGCCTCTTCATCGAACCGCCGCAAATCAACGCGGCGCACGTTGATTTTCGGATTGCGCTCCCCCGATGCGACGATGCGCCCGATCAGCGGCGGGAATGGCTGCGTGATGTCGAGCTCATACGTGTAAAGCCGCTTGGCCGTCGCATACCCATCCGCTTCGATCCAACCCTGGTACGCGGCCTTGTCGTGCCCCATCAGCAACATCGGCGAATGATCGTGCCCCTTCACCAGCAGGCCGGGCTCCTCCCAGATCGACATGCTGATCGGCGCGAGGACGCGGGTCATGCCCTGTTCTCGCAGCCACTGCTCGGCGCGCGCGATGAGCGCCTTGGCGACATCCCCGTCCGCCGCCTCGAACAGGCCCCAGTTCCCCGTCCCCGGCCCCATGCCCTGCTCGGGCGGCTGCTTGAGGGCGAGCTCGTCGATATGGGCGGAAATGCGGCCGACGACCTTGCCGCGGCGCTTCGCCAGGAACAGCTGGACGCGCGCATGCTCGAAGAAAGGGTTCTTTCCCGGGGTGAGAAGCTCGCGCATGTCCGCACGCAGCGGTGGCACCCAGTTCGGGTCGTCCGCATTCAGTCGATAAGCGCAATCGATAAAAGCATCGCGCTCGCCCTTGCCCGTGACGGGCACGATCTCTATTTCAGCGGCCAATTCGCGCCCCTTCGTTCATTCCGGCGAAGCACTGCTTATGCAAGGGGTCGCCTGTCAAGCGCGAGACCTTTCGTCGATGGTCGACGACAGCGCGCCGCCAGAGAGTTTTACGGATTATCGCCATGGATGCGACGACCCTTCCCGAAACCAACGACCGCGCCACACCAGGCGCGCGCCGCCGCGTGCATGCGCAAATCCCTGACGACAAGACCATGCTTCGCGCCGCGGCGGAGCTGACGCGCGACATCAACACGGCACGGCCCGAGATCTACTGGCCCGACATGGTCGGCAGCGCAGTTGCCGGGTACGCCGCGCTGGCGGGGGCGATCATGTTGCCGGGCTGGATGGCGTGGGCAAGCGCCTTCGTCGCCGTGCTCGCGCTGTATCGCGCGCTGCTGTTCATACACGAGATCAGTCACCTGCACCGCGATGCGCTGCCCGGATTTCGCACGGCGTGGAACTTGCTCGTCGGCATTCCGATGCTGACACCCAGCCTGATGTATGAAAGTGTCCACACGCTGCATCACCACCGCACCAAATACGGCACGGCGGAAGACCCGGAATACATGCCGCTCGCGCTGATGAAGCCGTGGAGCCTGCCGCTCTTCGTGCTCGTCGCCGCGCTCGCGCCGGTCGCGCTGCTGATCCGCTGGGGCGTACTGGCACCGCTTGGCGCGATCGTCCCGCCGCTGCGCCGGTTCTCGTGGGAGCGGTTCTCATCCCTCTCCATCAACCCCGTTTTCCGCCGAAAGGCCGCGTGCGAAAAGGAACAGCGCTGGTTCCTGTTCCAGCAGGTCGGAGCAACGCTCTGGGCACTGTTCCTGATGTCGACGCCGGTCTGGCTCGGCTGGCGTCCGCTGCTTATCGCGATGGGCGTTACGGCTGCCGTCGCCGTGTTTAACCAGTTGCGCACACTCGTCGCGCATCTGTGGGAGAACGATGGCGAGGCGATGACAGTGACAGCGCAGTATCTCGACAGCGTGAACGTGCCGCGTTTCATCGCGGGCATCTGGGCGCCGGTGGGCCTGCGCTATCACGCCGTGCACCACCTCATCCCCTCCATGCCTTATCACTCGCTGCACGAGGCGCATAAGCGCATCAGCGCGCATCTGGGCGAAGGTTCGACCTTCAACGAGGCGAGCCACACCGGCATGTGGCCGCTGGTCGGACGAATCGCGCGCAGCACGATGGGTCGGCGCGAGACATAGAAAAGAGCCTCCGCCGCACGGCGAAGGCCCTTCCTGAAATCTGCGATGTTTTAGTCGGTCTCGACTTCCAGCGAGGGATTGTCCGAGACGTTGGCGTTCACCGACGCGTCGCCATCGTTGATGTCTGCAGTGACGCCGTTCTCGTCGATCGCGACACGGTCGCCATCGTCCATGTCCTGCATATCGGCGGTGCCGGTCGTGGTCGGATCCATCGTATCGACAGTGGTCGCGTCGGTCGTGCCTTCTTCGGCAGTCATGACTTCGCCGTCGGTCGCATCAGCGTCGTCCTGCGCGCAGGCGGACAGGGCAACGAGGGCGGTGGCGGTAAAGGCGGTTACGAACTTTTTCATGGGTCGATCTCCTTAGCAGTGACCTTGCCCTAAAAACGCCACATTTGGTGAGCGGTTCCTGAATGAGGCAAAATTAAGGCAGAACCTGTCCGTTTGTCACATCGCCGGTCCGTCTGCCATTACTTCGCCATTCGCCGCGGCCTCGTCGGCCTGTTCGTCGGCCCCACCCTCAATGGATTCGTTGACGGGGGCGGGTGCGTCCGTCTCGGTCGGCTCCTCCACCGGCGCGAGCATGCTTTCCTCGTAACTGGTAACCGTCGCCTCGTACTGACCGCAGGCGCTGAGACCAAAAGCGGCGGCAACGAGTATTGCGTGGCGGATCATCGATTTTCTACTTGGGAACACTGCAACATGTGTTCGGCCATGACCAATTACAGGCCTACTCCTCGGTGCGCACGAGCACGGTTTCGCCCACGAGCAGGAACAGCACGAACGGGGCCCACGCTGCCAGCAAGGGCGGGTATCCGCCGAAACTGCCCATCGCGAGCGCGGCATTGTCGACCACGAAATATGCAAAGCCCAGCGCCATGCCAATCACGGCGCGAACGAAAAGATTGCCCGATCGCGCAAGGCCGAAACCCGCCACCGCTCCAAGCAGTGGCATCAGCACGGCGGAAAGCGGGCCTGCCAGTTTGTGCCACCACTTGGCCTCGAGCTCGCCCGTCCGACGACCGGCGGATTGCAACGCCTCGATACTGCGCGACAGCTGGCCGAGCGTTTCCGCATCGGCATTGACGCGCCCCAGCTCGACCTGTCCGATCGTAACCCCTTCTGCCAGCGTCACCGTGCCAAGGTCGCGCTCTCGCGCCGTGGCGACATCGAAAGCGCGGGCATTGGCGAGCCGCCAGCCGGGATCGGCAAAGACGGCGGCATCGGCGGTTACTTGCCGCACGATCATGCCGTTATCGTCACGCTCGTAGAAGGACACGTCGGTAAAGCGCGTGCGATCGCCCCGCCCCGCCGCGCTTCGCGCCATAAGCACGTCGCGCCCGTCATTGTAGTAGACGTTTCCGCGGGAGGACGGCTCATCCGGCACCTCGGCGAAATCGACGTTCTCCCAGGCCGACAGCGTCGCATTGGCGCGCGTTACCACACGCTCGTTGAAAGCGAAGGAGACGCCTGCGACAATCGCCCCGATCAGCAGCAGCGGCGCAAGGATCTGGTGCGCGGAAAGACCCGCCGCCTTCATCGCGATGACTTCGGAGTTCTGGTTCAGCCCCGCGAGCGTGATGATTGTTGCCAGCA
The DNA here is from genome assembly GCA_049646405.1 of Alteraurantiacibacter sp. Classification (GTDB taxonomy): domain Bacteria; phylum Pseudomonadota; class Alphaproteobacteria; order Sphingomonadales; family Sphingomonadaceae; genus Alteraurantiacibacter. Next base: position 4,037 of record JBARVT010000039.1, on the reverse strand, counting down.
GCACCGAATAGGGCAGGAAGCGCGATAAGAGCTGCGGCCCGCGAAGGCTTGCATATTTAAGCACTTCGGCCTGGCCGTTGCCCGGTATCTCCAGGATGTCGCCGGTCTTGCCCAGCAAGTCCAGCATCAGCAGGACCAGCACCAGCATCGCCAGCACCGCGACGATGCGGATGGCGAACATCTTTGCAAGGTAGATCGTCAGCCGCCACGAGGGGAAGAAATCAAGCAGCACCGCGCGCCGCCTCCTGTTCGCCGAACTCGGCTTCGGTCACGATCCCCTTGAGCTTGTTCCGCCCGAAGACCTTGCTCACCGCGCGCCCGATCTTGGCATAGGACGCCTCAAGGACGCCGATGGCTTGTCCACCTGGCACGAAGGCGACCTGGTAATACATCCAGCCGATCAGCAGCGCGAGGACGGCAAACGGTCCCCACAGCGCCAGGAACGGGTCAAGCTGGCCGATGGCAGCGACATCTGCGCCGTACTGGTTCACCTTGTGATAGGCGACGACGATAACGATGGAGAGGAAAATCCCGAGCGCGCTGGTCGAACGCTTGGGCGGGATGGCCAGCGCGACGGCGAGCAATGGAAGCATCACCATCATGACGACTTCCACCATCCGGTAATTGAAATTGGCCTGGCTCGCCGCGCGTTCGGCGGAGGTCGAGTCCGGGCTCCACCCCATGCGCAGCAATTCGGGCAGGAGATATTCGCGCTCGTCCTCCCCCCGGTCGCGGAACTGTTCGAGCGCGGGCAGGTCGATGGGCAGATCGTGGCGGCTGAAGCTGAGGACGCGCGGCGAACCATCAGCGACTTTGTGAATGATCGTGCCATCCATTAGCCTCAGGATGATGGTGTTGCGATCCTCCCGGTTGGCGAGGAACTGTCCCTCGCGCGCGGTGATCGACAATACCTGTCCCTCGTCGTCCGCGAAGCGCGCGAAAATGCCGTCGAGCTGGCGCCCGTCGTCCCGGCTGCCCTCGACCCGCAACGCCATCCGGTCCTGCAACACGTTGAACTCGCCCACCTTGATCGACGCACCCAGCGCGCCCGAGCGTAGCTCGAACTCCATCTCTTCATAGGCGAACCGCGAATTGGGCTGGATATAACCGACAATCGCGAAATTGAGCGCCATAAGGGCAAAGGCAATCAGATAGGGAACACGTAGCAGGCGGGCGTAGGACAGACCCACCGCGCGCATCGTGTCGAGCTCGCTGGAAAGCGCCAGCTTGCGGAACGCAAAGAGCACCCCGAGCATCAGGCCGAGCGGAATAGCCAACCCGGCGTATTCCGGAATGACGTTCAGTAGCATCTTGAATACCACGCCGACCGGCCCGCCCTCGGTGCTGACGAATTCGAACAGGCGCAGCATCTTTTCCAGCAGCAGCAGACTCGCCGCGAGCACGAAGATGCCGATCATCGGCACGATGACGAGCCGGAATATGTAACGATCCGTGGCAGTGATGAAGCGGGACAAGGTCAGGCGTCTCGATAAAGCTGTTCGGTGTGCCTTAGCCGCTTATCGGCCCCTGAACAGCCCCGGCCCGCTCGTTTGCTGCCAGGCTCAGGCCTTTTCGAGCGTGCATTGCAGCGGGTGCTGGTTCTCGCGGGCGAAATCCATCACCTGGTTCACCTTGGTCTCTGCGACCTCGTAAGGGAAAATGCCACACACGCCGACACCGCGCTGGTGGACGTGGAGCATGACGCGCGTCGCTTCCTCCAGATCCATGCGGAAAAAGCGCTTGAGGACAAGCACGACGAACTCCATCGGCGTGTAATCGTCGTTCAGCATCAGCACCTTGTACTGGCTCGGTTTCTTCGGCTTGGTGCGCGTCTTTGTCGCGACGCCCGTCTGGCCCTCGCCGTCGCCCACGCCCGTATCGTCACCATCCTCGTCGGCGGCGGTCACGGCCCATCGCTGGGCAGAATCAGTGATGCGGGGGAAAGTCATCTCGGCGGGAATATCGTATCGGCTTCGCAGGCTGCAAGGGGTTGAATGCCCGGCGATGCTAAAGTGGCCCGGTTAATCGGACCCTAAATGCAAAACGGGCCGGACAACCTTTCGGCAGTCCAGCCCGTCTCTTTCTCGCCGCCTTTTACAAGGCAAGGCGATGCGAAAAGATTACGCGACCTTCGACATCTTTTCGGCAGCAACATTCACACGGCCCGAAAGCGGGGCGATCGTGTCGTTGGCAAGCTTCATCGCGCGGTCGGTGTTCTTCGACGTTGCAGCGATCATCGCGTCGAAATTGCGACGCAGGATCGTGCCCTGCAGCTGAAACAGCTCGGTCGGGCTCTTGACCGAGGCCATTTCCTGCAGATCGGCCGTGACGCTTTCGTAAGCGAACTTGGCTTCGTCGGCATAGGTCTTGCCCATGGCCTGCACGCCTTCGGCAAAAATCTTACCGCTTTCGACGACGGCTTCGACATTGCCCTTTGCGAAGTCGGTCATGTCGGTCATCGCTGCGGTGCCCTTGTTATAGGCGGCCTGGGTGCGGTCCTGCATTTCCTTCATCGTGCTGGTCATCGTGTCGGTAACCGCGGTAGTGTAGTCGTTTGTCTTGGTAGCCATGATCTTGTCCTTGAGCTGAGTAACGGTGGGTTCGGTGGCTTTGGAGGCCGGAGCCTTCTTTGCTGCGAACTTGGGCGCTGCCACCTTGGCGGCAGGCTTCTTCTTCGCCGGCGATTTTTTGGCTGAGGCCTTTTTCGAAGCAGCTGCCTTCACAGGCACAGCTTTCTTCGCAGCATGCTTTGCCTTTGGCGCAGTTTCATTGCTGGCAGGAGCCTCTACCTTGTCCGAAGCGGCATCGGCCTTGGGTGACACGGCGGATTTGCCCTTGGCAGGCTTGGCTGGCGATGCAGTGGCCAAAGTCTTTCCAGCGCTGTCGTTTTTCCGGGTTGCCTTGGTATCGGCCATATGTCCTCGCTTTCGCGGTCGCCCCATTGCGACCTCTTGTTGCAGTGCACAATATATGATGCTGCAGTCGCGAAGTCAAGGATTATTGTGCAGTGCACAATAATCGAGAAACGCAGGGTAGCTGCGGGTTTATGGTGCTCAACGCAACTTTACATAGCGGCCCGGCGCGTCCTCGATCGCTGGGTTTGCCTTACTCCCTGGCTTGCGCGCACCGGTCGCCTTTACCCGCTTGTCGCCATGGCTTTCGATCCACGCGAGCCAGTCCGGCCACCAGCGTCCCGGATGCTCCGTCGCACCTTCGATAAAGGCGTCAAGCGAGCCGAATTCGCCGTCATTCGTCCAGTACTGGTATTTCTTCGCCTCGGGCGGGTTGACGACACCGGCGATATGCCCGCTGCCCGCCAGCACGAAGCGGATCGGTCCCGCGAATTGCTCGGTGATTCTCCACACGCTCTGCGGCGGGGCGATATGGTCTTCCCGCCCTGCCTGCACGTATGATGGCGTCTCCACCAGCTTGAGGTCGATCGGCGTTCCATCGACGTCGAGCGCGCCACTCTCCACCAGCCGGTTGTCGCGATAAAGGTCGCGCAGATACGCCGCGTGCCATTTTGCGGGAAGGTTCGTCACGTCCCCATTCCAGAACAGCAGGTCGAACGCCGGATAGTCCTCTCCCAGCAGGTAATGATTGACGACATAGTTCCAGATAAGGTCGCCCCCGCGCAGCATGTTGAAGGTCGCGGCGAGGTAGCGCCCGTCGAGGTAGCCGCCTTTCGAGGCTTGGCGGATGAATTCCAGCTTCCCGTCGTCGACGAACAGCTTGAGATCGCCTGCATGTTCGAAATCGACCTGCGCGGTGAAGAAGGTCGCACTCTTGACCTTGTCCGCCTCTCTCCGCTTCGCCTGCACCGCCAGCGTCCCAGCAAGCGTCGTGCCCGCCACGCAATAGCCGATCGTGTGAACGCTCGGCACTTTAAGCCGTTCGCGCACCACGTCGATGGCTTCCATCTGGGCGAGGAAATAGTCGTCCCAGTCGATATGGGCGAGACTGTCGTCGGCCGACTTCCAGCTTGTCATGACGACGGTCAGCCCCTGCTCCACCGCCCACCGCACGAAGCTCTTCTT
>JBARVT010000038.1:0-9634 GCA_049646405.1 Alteraurantiacibacter sp. | reverse complement strand
GGTGCGCGGCGCGCTGCCGATTGCGGGCCGGGTCAGCGACCAGATGACAAGCGCGATCCCGGCGACGATCAGCGGGATGGTGAGCCACTGCCCCATCGAAAGCCCTGTGCGAGCCGCGAAATCGGCCAGCTGCGCATCGGGCTGGCGGAAGAATTCATTGGTAAAGCGCGCGGTGGCGATGATGACGGTGAACACGCCCACGAGCAATCCCGCCCGGAAGCGCGCGCGAGTCAGCCAGAAGAGCGCCATCAGCACCACGAACGGGACGAGGCCTTCGCCGAATGCCTGGTAAAGCTGGCTGGGGTGGCGTGCGATGTCGCCGCCGGTGGGGAACACCATCGCCCACGACACCTCGCTTTCCACCGGGCGGCCCCACAGCTCGCCATTGATGAAATTGGCCAGCCGCCCGAGCAGCATGCCGAGCCCCACATTGACGGCGATGTAATCACATACGCGAATGAAAGGCAGCTTCGCGCGCCAGCAGACCCAGCCGATGGCCATCACGACGCCGATCAACCCGCCGTGGAAGCTCATCCCCCCGTCCCAGACACGCAGCACGCCCCACGAGATGAAGGTGTCGGGCACGAAGGTGGTCCACAATTCGGGCTGGTAGAATGTCGCATAGCCCAGCCGCCCGCCGAGGATTACGCCCAGCGTGCAATAGAAGAACAGGTCGTCGACATGCTCTTGCGCCATCGGCGCGCCCGGTGCACCGATCATGCGCGAGGTATGCCAATAGGCGAAGATCAGCCCGATCAGGTAAGCGAGCGAATAGAATTTCAGCTCGAGCGGCCCGATGGGGATTCCCGGGCGCAGGCCCAGCTGGCTCCATTGGATCGCCTCGCCTGCGCTTGTCGCCAGCATGTCCAGCATCGGTAATTCGCGCCCCTCGGCCTTGGTCATGGGCCGTGCGGCCCGGTCGGAGAGGCGCTTTGGCATAGAGGCGCGCCCCGCGAAACCCCGAACCAGCCCAAACGGCCCCGAACCGCTTTGCATCGAGCCTGCGGCGCGCCTATCTCGGACACGTGAGCCTACCCAGCATCCGCAAGCAACGCCACATTATCGACCGCCGCGCCCTCGCCGCTGCCATCGCAGAGGTGGTGGCCGAAGACGGCGCGCCAAAGGCGCGGCCAGCCGTGCTAGCGGCCCTGCGCGATGCGCTGGAAGCGGGGCGGCACGAACTCGCGCGGCGTCTGGAAAAGCGCCCCGGCGCGGGGCACGAGCATGCCAACGGGCAGACTTTCCTCATCGACCAGCTGATCCGCGTTATCTACGACCATGTCACGCAGGACATCTATCCCAACGCCAATCCTTCCTCCGGGGAGCGACTCGCGCTGCTGGCGGTCGGCGGATACGGGCGCGGCGAGATGGCGCCGTTTTCCGATGTCGACCTCGCCTTCATCACGCCCGACAAGCCGACCAGTTGGTGCGAGCAGGTGGTGGAGGCCATTCTCTATTATCTGTGGGATCTCGGCCTGCAGGTCGGCCACTCGACCCGCTCGCTCGCCGACGCGACGCGAATGGCGCGGGCCGATCTCACCATTCGAACGGCGCTGCTCGAAGCGCGCTTCCTGTGGGGCAACCAGGATGTCTACGACGCTGCCGCGGCGCAGTTCTGGAACGAGATCGTCCCCGGCTCCGAAGGCGATTTCGTCCGCGAGAAGATGGAAGAGCGCAATGCCCGGCACAAGCGAATGGGCGATTCGCGCTATGTCGTCGAACCCAATGTGAAGGACGGCAAGGGTGGGCTGCGCGATTTGCAGACGCTCTACTGGATGGGCAAATACAGCTACTGCGTCTCCGCCGCTGCCGAGCTGGTGGACAAGGGACTCTTCACCGACAATGAATATCGCAGCTTCCGCCGCGCCGAGCGTTTCCTGCTTGCAGTGCGCGCGCACCTGCACACCATCGCCAAACGCGGCGAGGACCGCCTGACCTTCGACCTGCAACGCGAAGTCGCCCGCCGGATGAATTACGCCGACCGGCCGGGCAAGAGCGCGGTCGAACGCTTCATGCAGATGTATTTCCTTCAGGCGAAGCATGTCGGCAACCTGACAGGCGTGTTCCTCGCTCACATGGAAGACAAGACCGCGCAGCGCGGGCGACTTGCGGAGTTCTTCGGCGCGATCTCGCGCGGGCGGGCGCGCAAAGTGGAAGGCTTTCTCATCAAAGGCGGGCGGATTGCCGCACCTTCGGACGACTGGTTTGTCGACAACCCGGTGCGGCTGATCCAGCTCTTTGCCATTGCCGAGCGCGAAGGGCTGGAGGTGCATCCCGAAACCATTCGCCTCGCCCGCCGCGACGCTGCGTGCATCACTGCGGAAGTGCGCCGGGACGAACGCGCCAATGCGCTCTTCCTCGATGTGCTGGCAGGGCGCAACGATCCCGAAACCGTGCTCCGCTGGATGAACGAGGCGGGCGTGTTCGGCCGCTTCGTGCCCGATTTCGGCAAGGTCAACGCACAGATGCAGTTCGATATGTATCACCACTACACGGTGGACGAACACACCATCCGCGCTATCGGCCTGCTCAGCCGGATCGAGCGCGGCGAGCTGGGCGAGGACCATCCACTGGCGACCGGCATCCTAGAGAAGCTCGTCCATCGCCGGGTGCTCTTTGTCGCGGTGCTGCTGCACGATATCGCCAAGGGGCGCGGCGGGGATCATTCGGTGCTGGGAGCGAATGTCGCGAAGAAGATTTGCCCGCGGCTGGGGCTGGATGCAAAGGAGACCGAGCTGGTTGCATGGCTGGTGCGCGCGCACTTGCTGATGAGCGCCACGGCTTTCAAACGCGACCTCGCCGATCCCAAGACCATCATCGACTTTGCCGGTCATGTTCAGAGCGTGGAGCGGTTGCGGCTGCTCACCGTGCTCACCATCGTCGACATTCGCGCGGTCGGCCCGGGCATCTGGAACAGCTGGAAGCGTCAGCTGCTCGCCGATCTTTACGAGGCCGCGCAGGAGCGGTTGCGACTGGGACACACCTCGCACGGGCGCGCGGAAAAGGTGTCGGCCAAGCGCGAGCGTGTCGCGGCACTGATGGGCGAGCACGCGCGTCTCGTCGAGGAGCTGGGCAGCATGTTCGGCGACGCGTACTGGATCGCCGAGCCGGAAGACGTGATCACGATGAACCTGCCGCATTACGCCGCCGCCATCGCAATGAACCACAGCCTGTCTATTCACACGGAATATTACCCCGCCCTCGGAGCCACGCTGGTGACCGTGATTGCGGACGATCATCCCGGCCTGTTCTATCGCATTGCGGGCGCGATTCACCTTGCCGGCGGGAACATTATCGACGCGCGCGTCCATACGAACCGCGCCGGGAAGGCGATCGACAATTTCCTCGTGCAAGATCCGCTGGGCAAGCCCTTCAGTGAGGCGGGCCAGCTTGCGCGGCTGAAAAGGAGCATCGAGGATTCGCTCGGCGGGAAGATCGACATGGTGCCGAGCCTCGCCAAGCGCCCCTTGAAGCAGATGCGCGCCGAGAACTTCCGCGTTGCCGCCGATGTGTCCTTCGACAACGACGCCTCCAACCGCTTCACCGTGATCGAGGTCAACGCAACCGACCGGCCCGCCCTGCTCAACCGCCTGACCCGCGCGTTGTTCGAGCAGAACCTGCTGATCAATTCCGCGCACATCACCCATTACGGGGAGCGCGCGGTGGACACCTTCTACGTCACTGACCTGCTCGGCATGAAGTTGGAGTCCGAAGCGCGGCTGAGAAAGGTCGAACGCGCCCTGTTGGACGCCATCGCCGCAGGCGAGCGGGACATGGCAGAGATGGCTGCCTGACCTCTAGCCATAGGTCGCGACGATGTGGTCGAAAACGTAGGGGCTGATCGGGTTCACGAAGCGACACCCGGCGGAATCGGCTTTACCCCAGCATACCTCTGCCTCCAGCATTTGTATGCCGGCGAACCGGATATAGACCGGCGTGCCGCGCCCGGGCACATCGAGAAATTCAACCTGGAAACCCTCGGGCGTCAAATCGCGCAGCTTCTTCTTGCGCCAGGCCTTCGCGCCCACCCGGATCTCGCACTCGATATCGACGTGCTTGCGGCAGTCGTGGCGGCGGTTTTCGGGCAGAGCACCGCCTGTCGATGCTGTGTTATTACTGGAATTCATAAGAGTGCGACCTCATTGATTTTACAGCGCTATTGGAGCTTCGATGCGCCATAATCAAGCTTGGTAAACACTTTGCTTTCCCAGAATACGTAGCGTCGTGGCAGTTCTACCGCATACGCGCGACACGCAAATATCCGCTACGGCCTTCGAAGCGAATCTCATAAGCTCCGCTCCAGTGCCGCGTCACCTCGCCGCTCCACCCCTCTCGCACGCGGTTGCGCAAGGTCGAGCCGTCGATCTCGCGCCAGAGCTGGCCATTATCCATGAGCAATACCTGCGTGCGGCGCTGGCCTTGCAGCACCTCGGCGACGGTGACGGCAAGCGCCGCGTCGCTTTCGCGCGCATCCTCGATGACCGCATCCTCTTCGCGAAAACCGAACACCACCTCGCGCTGTTCTTCCGCCTGTTGCACGGCATCTGCAATAACGACCTGCTGCGCGGCATGCGTCGCATCGAAACATGCGAGCCGCTCCGCATCCCCCTCCATCGCGACGCAGGCGGCGTAGGGATCGGCAGGCATTTCCTGCGCGGCGGCAGTCGCGGCGAGACACAGCAGCGGCAAGGTAGCGGGCGGAAGAAAGCGTAAGGTCATGGCGAAGTCCGGCAAGAGCGAATGAACGGAGCGGTTTGACGCTGACGCGGTCAGTTCGTCAACACCCGCGCGATGCATCGAGAAAGATGCTCAGTCGACCAACTCGAAACGGACAATGGGATATCCCGCCATGACAAGGGCATCGGCAGGCGCGGCAAGACAGCGCCACGGCGTCTCGCCGCGCGCCTGAAGCATAACGCCTCGCCACGCAAACGCGTGCCCTCGGGTACGGACATGTTGTTTCCGGGCCATTCGGCGACACCGGTATGCAACGGCAAATCGAATGCCGCTATTCCGGCACGACTCGCTTTCTCGATCGCGCCGATCACCCACGCGTCCCGAACAGCGCCGTGCCCACCCGCACATGCGTTGCGCCGAGCATAATCGCGGTCGCATAATCGCCGCTCATGCCCATGCTGCGACCGGGCAGGCCGTGGTCGTCGGCTAACTTGGCCATCAGCGCGAAATAAGGAGCGGGTTCGATGCCGAAGGGGGGCACGCACATAAGCCCGGCAAGCGGGATGTCAGCTGCGCGCGCTTGCACGATCAGCGCAGAAACGTCGGCAATCGCGCAGCCGCCCTTCTGCTCTTCCGCGCCGATATCGACCTGAATGAAGCACGGCACCCGCTTGCCCGCCTTGTCGAACGCCTTGGCGAGCGCTTTCACGAGGCTCGGCCGGTCGAGCGAGTGGATGCAATCGAACAGCGCAGCAGCGTCCCCCGCCTTGTTGCTCTGCAATTGTCCGACGCAATGCAATTCGATTTCGCCGTAGCGGTCGCGCAATTCCGGCCACTTGCCTTGCGCTTCCTGCACGCGGTTCTCGCCAAAGACGCGCTGGCCTGCCTCGATCAGCGGAGCGATGGTGTCGGCATCCTGGGTCTTGCTGACGGCGACGAGCGTTACCTTCCCGGGCTCGCGCCGGGCGACCTTGCACGCTTTCGCGATTTCTGCGCGGACATCGGCGAGGCGGGTGGTGGCATCATCGGGCATGGCCGCGCTATAGCCCGCCCATGGCCGCAATCCAGCCCTCCCTGCCCGATCTCTGGCTGCTGTCGGACGAGCGCAATGCCGGGTCGCTGGACACGGCGCTGCGTTCGTTCACCGAGCGGATCGGGTTCGTCTATCGCCACTACCACCTGCCGCCAGACGAGCGGCTCGCGGAGTTCCGGCGCCTCGCTTGCATCGCACGGGCCGCGGGGCACTGTGTCATCCTTGCCGATAGCGCGCTGACCGCTCACGATTGGGCCGCGGACGGCATTTACGGTGCACCGCTCGCTCTCTATCCGCGCCGCCGCGACCTCATCCGCATCGCCACCGCGCACGATATGTGCCAAATCGCGCAGGCCAATCGCGTCGGCGCGGACGCCGTGATGCTCTCGCCGGCCTTCCCAACCCGTTCCCACCCCGGCGCATCGGCGCTTGGTCCTGTGCGTTTCCGACAGCTGGCGCGGCAGGCGCGGATGCCAGTGATCGCACTTGGGGGGATGGACGAGCGCAAAGCGCATCGCCTGCAATGGCCGCGCTGGGCGGCTATCGACGGGTTGGTTTAGCCCAGGCGTGAACCTAAAACAGCCAGCTTATTGACCCGCGAGTCCCGCTGTGGGATTCTCCCGCCCACGGAACGACATTCCAAGGGGATCGAGCATGGCCAGCAGGGCCGCCAATTCAGGAGCCGACTGGAAGGCCGCCTTCCGCCGCTCGCTGGCGCGCAGTGCGCAGCTCGTGGGTGCGGGCGTGCTGTTCGCTTTCACCGCCTTCCTCGCCATCGCGCTGATGAGCTACAGCCAGACCGACCCCTCGCTCTCCACCGCCGCAGGAGACGTGATCGACAACTGGATGGGTCGCCCGGGCGCCTTTATCGCCGACCTTGCGCTGTCTGCCTTCGGCCTCGTCGCCGTGCTGTTCCTGCCGCTCACCTATGTTTTCGCGCGTAAGCTGTGGCGCGATGCGAGCGAGGACGAGGACTGGGGCGGCGCATGGTGGCGCACCGTTGCGATCATGCTGGTGGCGATGGCGCTGCTCTCGACCGTGCTCTCGCTCGTCACCGATCCGCGCGAAGGGCTTGGCTGGGGTCGTGCCTTCCCTGCGGGCCTCGGCGGGCTCGCGGGCCTGCTCGGCGAGAACGGCGTGCGCGCCGTGGCCGGGTTGATGCCCGAAGTCGCGCGGTTCTGGGCGATCCTTGCGGGCGGCGTGCTGAGCCTTGTCGGCGGGGCATTCCTTGCCGGACGCATCTTCGCGCTCGACTGGTCGCGCTTCCTCACCGTGCCGCACTGGATCACCCATCCTCCACGCCTCACCGCTCCGGCCAATCCTTTCAAACCTGAAAAGACACAGCGTCGCGCAAGGGCGCTGGCCGCGAATGACGAGGGCGACGAGACCGACGAGGATACTCTCGCCTCCTCCGAAAAGCGCCGCGCGCCGCAGATCAGTGATGCGGCCGCCCCGCCGCGCCGCGCCAGGCCTGCGCCCAAGGCCGCGCAAAAGGATATGTTCGCGCAATACGACCTGCCGGGCATGGACCTGCTGGAGGATGGCGCCACGAACAATGCCCCGCCGCTCGACAAGCTGGCGCTCGAACGCAATGCCCGCCTGCTCGAAACCGTGCTCGACGATTTCAACGTCAAGGGCGAGATCACCGCGGTGCGCACCGGCCCCGTCGTCACCATGTACGAGCTGGAACCAGCGCCCGGCATCAAGGCCAGCCGCGTGGTCGGCCTTGCCGAAGATATCGCGCGCAACATGTCCGCCATCTCCGCCCGCGTCGCGCCGATTCCCGGCAAGACGGTGATGGGCATCGAACTGCCCAATGCGGACCGGCAGATGGTCAGCTTCAAGGAGCTGATCGCGAGCGAGGCGTTCGCCGACAACAAGGGCGGGCTGCCGATTATCCTCGGCAAGGGCATTTCGGGCGATCCGATCGTCGCGGACCTTGCCGCCATGCCGCACCTGCTGGTGGCGGGCACCACCGGCTCGGGCAAGTCGGTCGGACTCAACGCGATCTTGCTGAGCCTTCTCTACCGGTTCACGCCTGCCGAGTGCCGCCTGATCCTGATCGATCCCAAAGTGCTCGAGCTGAAGAGCTACGACGATATCCCGCACCTTCTCGCGCCGGTGGTGACGGAACCCCACAAATCCGTGCGCAGCCTGAAATGGGCGGTCGAGGAAATGGAGCGACGCTATCGCATGATGAGCGAGATCGGTGCGCGCAACCTCGGCGGGTTCAACGAGCGGGTGGCTGCGGCCGCCGCGAAGGGCAAGCCTCTCAAGCGCACCGTGCAGACGGGCTACGACCCCGAAACGGGCGAGGCGGTGGTCGAGGAAAAGGAGCTCGATTACGAGGTCCTGCCGCAGATCGTGCTGATCGTGGACGAACTGGCCGACCTGATGGTCACCGTCGGCAAGGAAATCGAAGTCCTCATCCAGCGCCTGAGTCAGAAAAGCCGTGCGGCGGGCATCCACCTGATCATGGCGACGCAGCGCCCCAGCGTCGACGTCATCACCGGCGTCATCAAGGCGAACCTGCCCACCCGCATCAGCTTCAACGTCACCAGCCGCATCGATAGTCGCACGATCCTCGGCGAGCAGGGTGCGGAGCAGCTGCTGGGCAAGGGCGACATGCTCTACAAGCCCAATACCGGCGCCTTGAAGCGCGTCCACGGCCCCTTCGTCAGCGATGAGGAGGTCGAGCGGGTGGCCGATCACTGGCGCGCGCAGGGCGAACCCGCCTATATCGATTCGGTCACCGAGGAGCCGGAGGATGGCGGCTTCGGCTTCGAGGACGATTTCACCGCGTCCGACAATCCCGAAGAGCGCAAATATCATCAGGCGATCCAGATCGTGTGCGAGAACCAGAAGGCGAGCGGCAGCTGGCTCCAGCGCCAGCTCGGCATCGGCTACAACACCGCCGCCAAGCTAATCGAACGGATGGAATCGGACGGCATCGTCGGCCCGGCCAACCATGTCGGGCGGCGCGAAATCTTTCGTGATCGGGACGGCAACCCGCTATAGGAACACCGCGACGGTCCGGTCAGTCCCAACCCTTTTCCAGATAGCGCAGCGCGCATCCGGCGAGGAAGGCGGCGCCTTTGGGCATGACGCTTTCGTCGACGATCATGCGGCTCGAATGCAGGCCGCAACAGCCCTGCCAGTCGACGCCTTCGGCTGCCACGCCGAGGAAGAACATCGCGCCCGGCACCTTTTCCAGCACGTAGGAGAAATCCTCCGCGCCCATGGTCGGCGCGGGACGGGTGGCCCACGGTTCTTCGCCGCCCAGTTGCTCGGCCACGGCCTGCCCCAGCGCGATGGCGCGCGCATCGTTCATCGTCGGCGGGAAGCCGGAAGTGATCGTCACCTGCGCCTCGCAGCCATGCGCACGGGCGATGTTCTCTGCGACTTCGGCCACCGCGCCCTTCACCGCCTCGCGGCGTTCGGGCGAAAGGTTGCGCATCGTGCCGAGCAGGTAAACGCTGTCGGGGATGATGTTGTTGTTCGTGCCCGCTTCCATCTTGCCGATCGTGATAACGCTCGCTTCGGCAGCGTTGAAGCGCCGCGTGACCATGGTCTGCAGTGCCAGCACGATCTCGGCCGCCACAGGCACCGGATCGAGCGCGTCGTAAGGCATGGAGGCGTGGCCGCCGCGCCCCTTTACGGTGATCTCCAGCATGTCGGCAGAAGCGAGCATCGCGCCCGCACGACCCTCGATCCGGCCATGCGGAGCGTTGGGCCAGACATGCAGTGCGAAGGCGGCCTCGGGCAGTGCATAATCGCCCTCGCCGCCAATCAACCTGTCCTCCAGCATGTGCCGCGCGCCGTGGAAGCCTTCTTCGCCCGGCTGAAACATGAAGCGCACCTCGCCTGCCAGTTCGCCCTGCCGCGCAGCAAGGATACGCGCCGCCCCCGCGAGCATGGCCGTAT
>JBARVT010000037.1:0-4582 GCA_049646405.1 Alteraurantiacibacter sp. | reverse complement strand
AGCTTGATTGCTGCAGGGCCGATGGCGCGAAAAGCACCGGCATAGTCCGGGTCTTTGGGCTGAACCGTCCCGAACCGGGCGAGCCGCACCAGCCGCTGCACCGGCGGCGGCGTATTCGGATCGCCTTCGATCCCGCGCAGCGCCCCGTGCCGCGCCAGCGTACGACCCCACTTAAGGAGCCGCCAGATATGTGTCGAAGGGCGCGTCACCCTATATCTTCCACCCCGAATGGATGGCGACGAGCCCGCCCATGATCGGCTCGACCTTGGTGCGCGCGAAACCCGCATCGCGGATCATGGCTTCGAATTCGGGCATGGGTGGGAAACGGCGGATGCTCTCGATCAGGTAGCGATAACTCGCCTCGTCGCCCGCCACCGCCTTGCCGATCTGCGGCACGATCCTGTGGCTGTAGAAATCGTAAGCCTCTTTCATCCCGGGAAAGGTCATGGTGGAAAATTCAAGGCAGAAGAAGCGCCCGCCAAATTTCAGCACGCGGTGCGCCTCGCGCAGCGCGCGGTCGATATGGGTTACGTTGCGGATGCCGAAGGCGATCGTATAGGCGTCGAACTGGCGATCGGGATAGGTCAGCTCTTCCGCATTCTGGCGCGACCAGCTGAGGCCCCCGGATTCTTTGGCCATCCCACGATCCATCGCCCGTTCGATTCCGACATCGAGCATTTCCTGATTGATATCGGCCACCACGACTTCCGCACCCTTCGCCGCCATGCGAAAGGCGATGTCGCCCGTGCCGCCCGCCATGTCGAGAATGGCCTCGCCCTTTTGCGGCTTCACCCGGCGCACGAACTGATCCTTCCACAGCCGGTGCATACCGCCAGACATGGCATCGTTCATGATGTCGTATTTGCTCGCGACATTGGAGAAGACGCCGCCGACGCGGGCAGTCTTTTCGCCCGGGGCGACATCTTCGTAGCCGAAGGAGACGGTATCGGTCATGCGCGGGGCTTTAGGAGGGAATTGAGCGACGCGCAAAGGGTGTTACAGCGTTTCCCATGCCGGAGCTTCCCGAAGTCGAAACCACCGTCCGCGGCCTTGCGCGCTATCTCGAAGGCCGGCGGATAGAGCGGGTGGTCCTGAACCGCCCGGACATGCGCTTTCCCTTTCCTGAAGGGATGGTGCAGGCGATGACGGGGGCGCAGGTGACCTCGCTCGGACGGCGGGCGAAATACGGGCTGCTGCACACCGACAGGGACACGACCTTCATCTTCCATCTCGGCATGAGCGGGCGCTGGCGGATCGATCCCGATGCGGACGAGAAGCACGATCACCTTGTGATAGAAACCGCCGCCAACCGCTTTGCGCTCAACGATCCGCGCCGCTTCGGCTATGTCGACCTTGTTGACACGGCGCGTATGGAACAGTGGCCCGCTTTCGCCGTCATGGGGCCCGAGCCGTTGGGCGATGCACTGACAGTCGAACACCTGCGCACTGCGTTCAAAAACCGAAAACAGGCGATCAAGCTGCTGCTGCTAGACCAGCGCGTGGTCGCAGGGCTGGGCAATATATATGTGTGCGAGGCGCTGTTTCGGGCCGGAATCAATCCGCGCAAAGCTGGTGGTCGCATGTTCCGCCCTGCCCTCGCCCGGCTCGTGCCAGCCATCCGCGAAGTTCTCGAGCAATCCATTTCCGATGGTGGTTCCTCTTTGCGCGACTACGCCCGGCCGGATGGTGAACTCGGCTATTTCGCCACCCGCTTCCAGGTGTATGGCCGCGAGGGCAAAGCGTGCCTGCGGGACGACGGCGGGTCGATCAGGCGGATCGTGCAGGGCGGGCGCAGCACGTGGTTCTGTCCGGTGTGTCAGAGGTGATTGCAAATTGCGAAGCCGGCTTTGCGGTTTCGTTCTCTCTAGTCGCGCAGCACGGCTGCGCTCACTGCTGGCGCGCGTTCGCGCTAGCCGGCCCAAGAAGGCCGGGGCTCCGCAACGTGCTGGCAGTCTTGTGCTGGGATCGTTCGCGAACAACGAAAGACAAAGAGCGAATGCGCGACCCCAAGTGCTGCGCACCCCGGGCCTGACCCGGGGGAAGCGAATAGCGCCGGGGACGCACCCGCGGAGGCGGGAGCATGAAGCAAGCACATAATCCAAGCCGCAGAGGCAGCTTCGCAAACCAAACTTGGCTTGCGTTCTCGGCTGCAGCTCACTATCTGCCGCGCGTTCGGGCGCTTCTGCGCCTCTTTTACCGATTCTATCGAAATGGCATCCCGGCCGTTCGCGAACGGCTCGAGACACGAGGATTTGAGACTACATGGCCAATACGCCGCAAGCCAAGAAGCGCATCGTCCGCAACGCCAACCGCGCCGAGATCAACGGCGCGCGCCGCAGCCGCATTCGCGGCTTCGTGAAGAAGGTCGAAACGGCCTGCGCCGCTGGCGACAAGTCCGCCGCTGAGACAGCGCTCAAGAATGCGCAGCCCGAGATCGCTCGCGGCGTGGCGCGCGGCGTGCTGCATAAGAATACCGCCGCCCGCAAGATGAGCCGGCTGTCGAAGCGCGTCTCCGCGCTCTGATCGCGCGCAGCGATTCGCCCGCGAGTCGCCCTGGCGAGTCGTGCGTGAGACTGATCGGCGCAGGAACGAAGTCAGAACATTCGGTAACGGGTCCGGGATAACTCCCGGACCTTTTTTTGTGCGTTTGCGAAGCGCCCATCGCCGCGATGCAACAACTTCAGCAAATCCCGCGATTCGCGGGACTGTCACAAAACTTTTATTGTATCTCAACGACCTGAACGCAAGTCTGCGGGATTGGGACGAGTCAAGAACCTATATTTTAATAAATTCGTCATGGCCCCCTTGTGCCTTTCGCACAGCTGTTCATAACTGCAAGCCGCCGGCGGGGACAACCTTCCTTCGGCACCAAGATTAAGTTCGATGCGACACACCCGTGCCGGGCAACCGGTAGGGATTGGGGAAGCTTTGTCTGTCGTATTCGGGGGGTCAACGGAGCCGCCTGCGAGGGCGGAACGGGATGGGGTTCGACGACGATGATACGCATGGGTCCGCACAGCGGCCGGTCGGCTGCGACCAAAAAAGATAGGGTTGAGGATAGCATGGAGGAACGCGAAGCGCTGGATCTGGCAGCGGACTGGGCAGACATCAGCCAAGGGCTTCGCAAGGATCTTGGCCACCAACTCTTCACGCAATGGATCAAGCCGATCCAGCTCGGCAAGCTGGACAAGGACAGCGGCACGCTCGACCTGTTCCTGCCCACCGAATTTTCCGCAACCTGGGTGAAGGATCGCTATCACGACCGGCTGTCGCTGGCGTGGAAAATCGCTTCCAACACTGTGCGTCACATCGACATCAGGGTGCATCCCGGTCGCCGGAAGATCGCCGATTTCGACCTGCGTGGACAGGACGGCTTTGGCCACCGCGCGGCCAACGATGCGACGATGGCGATGGAATCGATCGGCGACGACGGCTTCACCTCCAGTGTCGGCCTCGACCCGTCGCAGACCTTCGCCGCCTTCGTCACCGGCAGCACCAACGTGCTCGCCAAGAACGCGGCGGAGCGGATGAGCAAGGCGGAAAAGCCGCAGTTCAGCCCGCTCTATCTCAAGGCCGCAACCGGCCAAGGCAAGACGCACCTGTTGCACGCCATCGGCCACAGCTATTTGCAGGCCTTCCCCCGTGCACGCATCTTCTACTGCAGCGCCGAGCGGTTCATGGTCGAATTCGTGCAGGCGCTGAAGTCGAACGAGATGATCGAATTCAAGGGCCGCTTGCGCGCTTTCGACCTGCTTCTCGTAGACGACATCCAGTTCATCATCGGCAAGGCCGCCGCGCAGGAAGAGCTGCTCTACACGATCGACGCGCTGCTGGCCGAAGGCAAGCGGCTGGTCTTCGCTGCCGACCGCGCGCCGCAGGCGCTCGATGGGGTGGAGCCGCGCCTGCTCAGCCGCTTGTCGATGGGCCTCGTCGCCGACATCCAGCCCGCCGATATCGAGCTGCGCAAGGAAATCCTCGAAAGCAAGCTCACCCGCTTCGCACCGCTCGAAGTGCCTGCCGACGTCATCGACTTCCTCGCCCGCACCGTCAGCCGGAACGTGCGCGAGCTGGTCGGCGGTCTCAACAAGCTGATCGCCTATGCCCAGCTGACCGGTCAGGAGGTTTCCCTCCAGCTCGCCGAGGAGCAGCTGACCGATATCCTGTCGGCCAATCGTCGCCGCATCACGATCGACGAGATCCAGCGCACGGTCTGCCAGTTCTACCGGATCGACCGCAGCGAGATGTCGAGCAAGCGCCGCGCCCGCGCCGTGGTCCGCCCGCGGCAGGTGGCCATGTACCTATCCAAGGTGCTGACCCCGCGCAGCTATCCCGAAATCGGGCGCAAGTTCGGCGGACGCGATCACTCCACGGTGATCCACGCCGTGCGCCTGATCGAGGACCTGCGTCAGCGCGATGCCGACATGGACGGCGACGTGCGCAGCCTCTTGCGCCAGCTGGAGAGCTGACCGCCCACCGGCAGTGCACCGGTTTTCATCACGTCTGTCACCAGTCCAGTCCACAGCAGAGCGTGCGGGGTGGTCCCGCGACGCTCCACAGGCTTGTCCGCTGCTTTCTCGCAGCC
>JBARVT010000036.1:0-17133 GCA_049646405.1 Alteraurantiacibacter sp. | reverse complement strand
CCTCGCGCTCGATCCGCAGCGGGTGCGGGCCTTGCAAGGCCGCGCTACCGTGGCGCTTGAACGCGGCGAGGCGGACGCGGTGGACCGCTTCGACCGCGCCCTCGCCCGCGATGCGAGCGATCCCTACCAGTGGTATGCCAGGGCGCAGGCGCTCGATGCCGCTGGCCGCGCTGACGAGGCGCGGCACCTGGTGGAAACTCTTTTGGCAAAGATACCGCACTGGCACGACGCCTTGCGGCTGTTCGCGCAACTACGGCTGGCGGCGGGAGAGGAGGACTTCGCCTCGCATTACGGCAAGGCTGCGCAACAGGTGCCGCACGATGTCGGCATCCGATCCGAATGGGCGCTGGCGCTGCACCGGGTCGAACGGCATTGCGAAGCTGCAGAAGTCATTTTGGAGGCACGGCGGGATTTTCCGCAGGATGCAAGGTTGCCGCTGATGGAAGCCATCTATGCCAGCGATGGTGGCGAGAGCGAGCGGGCGGAGGCGCTGTTTGGCTCCCTTGCTATCGACAGCGAGGAACGCTGGATACACGAGGCGCGCCATGCCGTGCGCCGGGGCGAGATGGACCGCGCGGCCTTCGCCCTCGACCACGCAGAACACCATGCGCCCTTCTCCGTCGCGCTATGGGCCTTGCGCGGCATCCTCTGGCGGCTGGCGGACGATCCGCGCGCCGACTGGCTGCACGAACAGGCGGGCCTCGTCCAGCTGCTGCCGCTGCGCAATGCGGAGACGGTGCTACCGCCCGCCATCGCCATGCTGGAAAAGCTGCACGATATCAGCCCTTTCCCGCTTGGTCAGTCGCTGCGCGGCGGCACGCAGACGCGCGGCGGCCTGTTCGACCGGACCGAGCCGGAGCTAGCACGAGTGCACGAAGCCGTCCTCGCCACGCTCGAAGACTATCGTGCCGGGCTTCCCGCACCCGATCCCACCCACCCCCTGCTACGCGAGCGCAAGGATCTGTGGCGCATCGCCGGATCGTGGTCAGTGCGTCTTTCGGGCGGAGCGGACCACCACGCCGCGCATATCCACCCGCAGGGCCTGCTGTCGTCGGCGCTCTATTGCGCGCTCCCCGAAGCGCACGGCGAAGACCCGCAAGCGGGATGGCTCGAACTCGGTTGCCCGCCTCTCTCGCTCGGCCTCGATCTCGGTCCCTTGCTCACCATCGAACCGCGCGAAGGGCATCTCGCGCTGTTTCCCAGCACGCTTTATCATGGCACGCGGCCATTCAAAGATGGCCAACGAATGACTGTCGCCTTCGATGTGGTCGCCAGCGGGGCGAAAGCATGAGCGACGACGCTTGGAACAATTTCTGGCAGCGCGACACGGCGCGCGGTGGCGGTGGCACGGCGACCTATCCTGCCGAGTGGCGCGGAGTGCCCGAACGCCAGCGCCGCGTCTGGCACAGCTTCGCCCGCCGTCTGCCCCAAAAAGCGCGCGTGCTCGACATCGCCAGCGGCGCGGGTGTCGTCCTCGGTCATCTGCGGGAGGCGCGGCCCGATCTTGCTCTGGTCGGTGTAGACCAGGCTCAGAGCCTTCCGCATGCTCCGGCAGGCACGCGGCTGATCGCTGATGTCGCAATGGAGCACTTGCCCTTCGACGACTGCAGCTTCGACGCGGTCACCAGCCAGTTCGGCTTCGAATATGGCGACATGGCGCAGGTCGCGCGGGAAGTCGCAAGGGTCCTGTCACGGGGCGGGCAACTCGGCCTGCTGTCGCACCGCAAGGACGGCCCGATCGTCGCTCACAATCGCGCTCGAGCCCAACAGTTGGCCTGGGCTATCGAACAGGAAGAGCTGACCACAGCGGCCCGTAAGCTCGTGAACGCCGGCCATACGGTCTGCACTGTACCTCCAAGAATAGCGGATGCACCGGAGCTGGCGCAGAACCGCTTCGGTCCACAGTCGGCAGCATGGCAAATCGCCGAAGCCACGCGCAGGGCGCTTGCCATGCACAATGCCCAAACGGCGGACGCTCTCTCGATCCTCGACGGGATCGAAGCGCAGGCCCATGACGAACTCGGCCGCATCCGCTCGCTCTCGAAGGCCGCCGAAATGGCGAGCGATGCTCCCGCGATGCTCGCCGCACTAGGCGAAGCCGGATTGGAACAGGTGAGCCACGCGCTCGTCACCGATGGACAACACCCGGCGGCCTTCGCCGATTATCGCATCCTCACCCTGACAAGTTGAACCCGCGTAGTCGCAGCGCCGTGTTGCGCGCGACCCATCGTTCGCGCAACGCAAGAAAAAGGGCGGGAGACCCGAAGGTCCCCCGCCCCTTTCTCGTTCGAACTTTCGTTCGGTAGCAGCCGCTTAGAAGCGGACCACCGCCGAGACGAAGAAGTCGCGGCCCAGCACGTCGTAGGTCGACGGGTAGGTGTTGGCCTGTTCGCCGTTGTTTCGGTCACCCAGCAACAACGTGTTGGTTTCATTCGTCACGACACCCGCATCGTTGAAGACCGGCGACGTCGGCAACGTGTCGAACAGGTTGTTCACACCGGCAGTCAGCGTGAGCATATCGTTCCAGTCATACGACAGCGTGAGGTCGATCAGGTCATACGGCGCGATACGCTCCACCTTGTAGGCGAAAGTCGGATCGTCATCGCGAACCGCCGCGAGGTGACGCCAGCGAGTCGAGAAGGTAAGCGGGCCATCAACATAGCTGGCACGCGTCGTCCACTTGAACGCCGCCTGCGGTTCGCCGCACTCGAGGCCGAACTCGCCAGCGCACTCGATCACATTGTCCGGATCGGTCTGGTCGGGTGCCAGCGCATTCGATTCGGTCCATGTACCGAGGAACGACAGGTTCAGGTCCGAAGCGCCGTTGCCCAGCAGCGAGAAGCCAAGGTCCAGGCCGTAAGCGATCTGGAGGTCGATACCGCTCGTTTCGAGACGGGCGACGTTCGCAACACCGAACTGCGGCGGATTGTCACGGGTGAACGCACCGTTCGCATCACGGGTATTGATGAAGCCTGCACAACGCGGATCACCGAAATCCTGAACCTGTTCGAAGCACAGGTCGATGGCAGTCTGCGGCGGAACCGTGATGATCGCATCATCGATCGTGATGTCGAAATAGTCCGCCGTTATCGTCAGGCCCGGAATGAAAGTCGGCTGAATTACCACACCAAAGGTGTAGGAATCGGACGTTTCTTCGAACAGGTTCGGGTTACCGCCGAACAGGCCCTGGATCTGCGGATCGGGCTGGATGATCGGGTTCAGACCGTTGCCCGAACCCGGAACGATTCCGATATTGCCCAAGGGCACACCAGCTTCCTGACAGAACGCCAGCGTAGCACCGGTCGGGGTCGGGCCACCGGCCGGCGTGTTGTTACCCGCGCAGGGGTCAGCCACACCGGGGAAGCCGACAGCCGAACCCTGGAACAGCTCGTTGACATTCGGTGCACGAACGGCGCGCTGATACTGGCCACGGAACGTGATGTCCGGCACCGGCGCGAATTCGACACCGCCTGCATAGGTCCACACGCCACCGACATTCTCGAGCGAGTAGTCCGAATAACGGGCCGCACCCGACAACTCGATCCGCATGCCGCTTTCGGTTTCGAACGGAACGTTCAACTCACCGAAGATCTCGTTGACGTTGTAGCCACCCGAGGTCGGCTCACCGGCGTTGAAGCCCGCGACGTCTCCCGAAGCAAGGAACTCGTCCGGAATGAAGCGCGCGCTGACTTCACGATACTCGGCACCAGCAGCGAAGCCGATGGGTTCCGCAACGCCCAGCGCAAAGTCGCCGAACGTGCCGGAGAGAACCGCAGACGCGACCTGCAAAGTCGAGATGTCGCCATTCTGAGCCTGGATGATGAAGGAGTCACGATCTTCGTCGGAGAGCGTTTCGCGACCATAGGGGTTGATCAGGAGGTCACCAGTGCCCTCGAGACCGGCACGCAGCCGCGAAAGCGAAGCGTTACCCTGCTGGATGTTGGCATTACGCGTACGCGAATACATGTAATACGCGTCGTAGTTCAGCCAATCGGTGATGTCGCCGCGCAGGCCGCCGAGCACACGAAAGGAATTGCGCTCGTCCTGGTTGGACCGGTTCCCGCCTTCGAGAAGACGACGGTTGAACTGGACGAGTACCGTATCATCGTTCGCCTGATCACCCGTTTCTGCTGCATCGAGCTGCGCGAACTGGTCGCGGGTCTGCTGGTTGATGAAGCCTGCATCGAACAGGTCTTCATACGGCAGGGCGACGTTGTTAAGCTGCACCGGAGTCGGCGCGAGTTCCGAATCGACACGGTTGTTGACGTAAGTCACTTCCGTGTAAAGTTCGACCGGAGCGGCAACCTCGTAGCTGGCGTAACCGCCGACGAGATAACGTTCCTGCGGCAGCTGCAGATAGTTGACCGGCGCGAAATTGTAGAAATCGGTCGCACCGTTGTAACGGCGAATATCGCCCGGCGAACCGAAGAAGCCGTTTCCAAGCGTGCCGGCGGCATTCTCACCGAATGCAGTGCCTGCGCGGGCGGCGCGCGGCGCGTTGCCCTGGTAAGCGAGTCGGCTTTCCGGCACGAAGGACGAACCGCCCTGCACCAACGGATCGCCACCAAGGTTGAATTCGGAGAATTCGCGCTCACCCTGGAAAATGCTTTCACGGTTGTAATATTCACCGAAGACGGTGACGTTGCCGCGACCATCGGCAAAATCGGAGCCGATCGCGCCGTGGACCTGCCAGCGATCGCCATCGCCACGTTCGGTAATGGAGTACTGACCACCGATTTCCGCACCGTCGAGTTCGCGCAGGCGGAAGTTGACGACGCCGGCAAGCGCGTCCGAACCGTAAACGGCCGACGCACCGCCCGTCACCACGTCGACGCTGTCGAGCAGGAACTGCGGGATAGTGTTAAGGTCGACGATCTGGTTCGCATCGTAGAACATCCAGCGGCGACCGTTGACCAGCAGCATCGTGCGGGTCGCACCGAGGCCACGCAGGTTGAGCGAGGCGGTGCCGTTACCGGGGTTGTTCGAGAAGGACGTGACGCCCGGGACGACCTGCGGCAGCGTGTTGACGACGTTTTCGACGTTCACGGCACCGGCAAGGGCGAACTCTTCGCTGTCGACGACCGCAACAGGCGCGGCGGTTTCGACGTTGCGGCGCTGGATGCGCGAACCGGTGACGACGATGCGTTCTTCGGCAGCACCCGGCTCGAGCGTGGGATCCTCGGGCTGCGCGTCCTGCGCCATTGCGGGCGCGGCGAGCAGCGATCCGAAGATGACGGAACTCGCGAGCAGCGAGGCCTTCGTCTTGCGATCAAACATTCAAATAACTCCTGGTAAGAGGCGTAAAAACTTAATGGAAAGAGGCCTCGGAAGCGCGGGTTTCGCCCGTTGATGCCTGTCCGAAAACCAACTCCTCCTTCCTGACTATGCCCCAAAGCACGGCCTCGCGCTGCATACAATCGCTCTGTGGAGAGGTTTCACAGGGAACGAAATCGTGTGACATTTTTGAAACAATTGTGACAGCGGTTTGGTGCCGTTGCATCGGTGACCTCTCTCGCGCTGGTATCGAAGACGGTTCCTTAACCATATCACCCGTATCAGCGCTCCATTCGCCAATCGCGCCAGAGGGTTCTCTCCATGCTGAAGATGATTTTGCGCCGAATTCTTTCTGATGCTCGCGGGACGACGGCCATTGAATACGGCCTTGTCGCAATGCTTGTCGGGGTCGCTCTGGTCGGCGTCATGCTCTCGCTCGGGAGCGAGGTGGACAAGCAGTACGACACCGTCAGCACCGATTATGCCGCCGCCGCCAACGGCAAGAAGCCCGCAGGAAGCAGCGGAGGTTAACGCGAGTAAGTCATGTCTGTCAGACTGATCGAAAGGCTCGCCTGACAGCACGCTGTAAAGGCAGGCACGTAGCCAGACCAAACTTGGGGACCGTAAAATGAAGACCTTCATCAAGAACCTCGGCCATGACGAAACGGGCGCGACGGCCATCGAGTATGGCCTGATCGCCGCGCTGATCGCGGTTGCGGCCATTACCGCAATGACATCGCTCGGCACTGAGCTTTCCTCGACATTTAATAATGTTGAGGACGAACTGGCGACAGCGCGCGGCGGCAGCTCGGGCGGCACCACTTCGGGCGGCACCACCTCGGGCGGGACGACCAGCGGTGGCGGCACCAACTAGGGAAGAGACCTTCCAACACGCGTGGGGGCGGGGCATCTCAGGCATCTTGCCTAAGGAGCCTCGCCCCGATGCCGTCTGCAAGGCGCATAAAACCGCTACCTTGCGCAGGGCGAAAGAGGCGCGGCGGCGCTCCGGCAGCGAGATGGAGGCAAAGCCGCAGCGCGCGCACAGGAGCTGGTTCACCAGTCTTTTGCCCGCCAACCGCCACGCCTATCAACTGTTTCGCCAGATGAAACGGCACGACCTCGATCGTTGCTGGGACGAGGATGCATCGGACTCGGCGCGCTGCCCGGAGAGCTGCTCGCCGAAATGGAGCGCCTGCACGCGGCCCGCAATACAATCGGTGCCCTAGTCGCGGAGCGGCAAGACGAGATTTGACGAAGCGTGGAAATGAAAGCCGCCGTGTGGACGCTAAAAGACATGCCCCGCCCCCTCTCCCTCCCCACCTCTCCCCGGCGGAGGATGATGCCTGCCCTGGCGCCGGTCGACAGAGGTGGCAGGTGCCGAGCGAAGAGCAACAGAACCGCCGCACCCCCTTCGGCAGGGCCGCCTGCGCCCAAATGCGCCACGAGGAGGAAGCAGGGGGAGGCAGAGGCTGATAGCGAAGCGGGAGAAACCGCACCAACGAACTGGCTGTCGTCAAAATCTCCGCTTCACGCCCAGTGTCGCCTGGAAATAGTCGTACCCCGCTCCCGTCCGTGCTGTCGCGGACGGCGTGCTCGTATAAGTGATTTCACCGCGAAACGACCAGTCGCGCGCGCCCTCCGGACTGACAACCCGCGCATTCAGGTAGGTCGCCCTGCGCCAGTCGCTGTCGGAATCCCGCTGCGCTCCGAGACCGCCCGCGCCGAGCAACTGCCAGCCGCCGACGAAGCGGCGCATCTGGACGACCGGCAATATCTCGGCATACCATTCGGGTGAATAGTAATCGAATTCACGCGGATCGCTGTTCGTGAAATATCGCCCGCGCACTTGCGCGCTCAGGCCGAGATCGGCGTCGATTACCTGGATGGCGTTGCCGCCCAGGTGCAGCCGGACATTGTCTCCGGTAAAGGTCTGCACGCCTGCCAGCGCCGTGAATACCGTGCTTTCGCTCGCCGGGAGGTCCACCGCCGCGCCGATAAAGGTTGCATAGAGACCCTCATCCACTCCGCGCGGCGTGGCGATTACGTCACGCTCGACAAACACCTCTTTGCGAAACGGCGCGTTGTCGTTGACTGACGCGCTGCCGATTATTGTGTCGCCATCGGTTCCGACGCGCGCCTGCCATGTCCAGCCATTCGAGGTATCGGCCGCCTGCAGGAAAACACGTTCTCGTGTGCGCGTGTCGCCGTCCGCGAAGCTGTACCAGGCACGCTCGACCCGCACGCCAAGCCGCTCTGTCCGGCGATAGGATTCGTAATTGCGCAGATCGAAGTCAGCGGCAAGGCGAACGATCTCGGTGTCGTCGCTGTCGCTCGATACGAAGCCCTCGACGCCGACGTCCGGCCGTGCCGGGTCTTCATCCTGCGCAAGGGCGCCATCGGGCAGGCAAGCCGCCGCCGTCAGAAAAGCGGTGCGCCAGAACCTTATCAATTCCATTGTTTCTTCCGTCCGAACAGTTCGGAGACATATCCCCATACCGATACCGGCTGCATCAGCAGCGGGTAGATGAAGGCATAGAGAATGAAGCCCCAAGTGCTGCGCTTCATTTTGACATCCTGCCGTTTCAGCATGCGGGTCTGGATGCGATAGATAACGATGTTCCAAAGCGCCGCTAAAGGCAGGACAAGCAACGTAATCGGCCCGGCCAGCCAAAAAACGCCCAGAAAGGCCAGGATCAGGCCAGGGATGAAAACGAAGGTAAACGTCACGTCGATGCTGACGAACAGAAGATTCCACCAGATGAACATCGTGCGCAGGCGCGGCTTGCGAAGCAGGTTGCGGTGGATCGCGAGCGCCTCGATCATGCCGCGTGCCCAGCGCTTGCGCTGCCGAGCCAGCCCGACGAACGTTTCAGGTGCGTGTGTCCATGCAATCGCGTCCTCCGCATGCCCGATGCGATAGTCTTTCTCCAGCAGCGCCCATGTCAGCACGATGTCCTCGCCAACCGTATCCGGCCATCCGCCGATCTCCATCAGCGCGCGGCGGCGATAGATGGAAAAGGCCCCCTGCGCGACAAGCGTGCCATGATACATCGCCTGCATTCGCTTTACTGCAGCGATGCCGTGGAAATAATCCCATTGCTGGGCCTTGGTGACCCAGCTGTCGAAGGAGTTCGCGGTGAACACCGCGCCCGCAATCGCCATGGTATCGGGATGGCTGGCGGCAAGGTGTTCGACGAGCGAGATGATGCACCCTTCCTGCAGGATCGTATCGGCATCGATGGTGACGATGAGCTCGTGCGAGGCACGTTGCAACCCATCGTTCAGCACTTGTGCCTTGCCCCGATTCCGCTGGTTTGCGACCAGTTCCAGTCGCTTCATACCGGCGGCGGGAAACAGCACGGCCCCGGCATTGACCGCATCCGCCGTGCCATCAGTGGAGCCATCGTCCAAAACCAGCACCTCGAGCTCGCCCGGATAGCGCAGCGCGGCAATTGAGCGCAGGGTCGCACCGATCAGTTCTTCCTCATTGTACGCGGCAATCAAGATCGTGATCGGGGGCCAGTAGGCGGGCGTGCGGCGCGGTGCATCCGGCCGCAAAATCAAGCTCATCAGCAGAAAGGCGTTCATGAAGCCGGGGACATAGGCGATAAAAGTCAGGACGAAGAGCGCGACGAGCGGATGGGACAAGTTGCCGAGGTCGCTTAGCCACGGCAGCGACAGCCAGATGCTGAACAGCACCCAGAGCAGGGCAAAGACGATGCAAAGGCCGAAGCGGCGCTGCACACGGTGATCGCGCGACGCCCAGTAATCGTCCGACCTGTCGGGCGCGAGGCGCGTGACGAACCGTTGCGTCGCGCTCATCTCACGCACCGCGCTCACCGGCCAAAAACTGATCCGTTGATGAACAACCCGGTAACGCTGATTGCGAACCTTCTGCAAAGGCGGCTCGGCCATGCTCCTGCACGAAGTAGGAGCAGATCATGGCCGACACTATTGTAGAACGTCTTGCGGACGCCTTGCTGGTCGCTGGAATTTTTGCTGCGAAGGGAACTGTCGCGCTGCTTGGCGCGGACATCCTAATGTTCGCCTGAGACAATAATCGCCACCGGCGCCTCTTCCGCCGATACCGCCTTATCAGGCGTTCCGGGAATATCGATGCCAGTGCGATCTTCCACGGCGACAAGCACTTTGCGCAAATCTGGCGGATCGGCGATAACGTCGTCCTGGGTCGCTTCGACAAGAGCGCCCTGCGCAACTGCCACCAGTCCTAGTGCCCCCAGCGCGGCCAAGGCGGCAAAGCCGAACGTGGCAAGAGGTCGCACGTTGCGATAGCGATAAGCATCGCCAAGGTGTGCGTCAGGATTGGTTTCGGAGGTCATGTTATCGCTACCCGGTTTCAGAAAACGTGTTCACCTCTCTTACGAACCGAGCAAGCGTATAGATGCGTAAATTATGGTAAATTGAGCCTGAAACGAGCCATCCTTGCGACGAGTAACGGGGTTTCCCAAACAGGCACAGTGTCTCAGAACGGGACAACGGAAATTTACCAATTGCGAGTCGTCCAGGCAGCGTCCCGGCGGCCTCGAAAACCTTGTAGCGGGACGGCGTTACTCTTCCCCCATCCGCAGCGCCGCGATGAAGGCTTCCTGCGGGATCGAGACGTTGCCATACTCTCGCATCCGCGCCTTGCCCTTCTTCTGCTTCTCCAGCAGCTTCTTCTTCCGCGAAATGTCCCCGCCATAGCATTTCGCAGTCACGTCCTTGCGCAGGGCGGCGATGGTTTCGCGGGCGATGATCTTGCCGCCGATGGCGGCCTGAATGGGAATCTTGAACAAATGCCTCGGGATGAGATCTTTCAGGCGTTCGCACATGCCGCGGCCGCGTTCCTCCGCCACGCTTCGGTGGACGATCAGCGATAGTGCGTCGACCGGCTCCGCATTCACGAGGAGGTTCATCTTGACGAGGTCACCTTCGCGCAGGCCGATCTGTTCGTAATCGAAACTGGCATAGCCTCGGCTGATGCTCTTCAGCCGGTCGTAGAAATCGAACACCACTTCGTTAAGCGGCAGCTCGTACTGCACTTGCGCCCGGCCGCCGACATAGGTGAGCCCCGTCTGCACGCCGCGGCGATCCTGGCACAGTTTCAGGATCGCACCGAGATATTCATCCGGTGTGTAGATCGTCGCCTTGATCCACGGCTCCTCAATCATCTCGATGCGGTTGATATCGGGCCAGTCGGCCGGATTGTGAATGTCGACTACCGCCGCATCCTCGTTCTTGGTGTGGGCAAGATGGATCCGGTAGACCACCGATGGCGCAGTGGTGATGAGGTCGAGATCGTATTCGCGGCTCAGGCGCTCCTGGATGATCTCCAGATGGAGCAGGCCGAGAAAGCCGGCGCGAAAGCCGAAGCCCAATGCCGCGCTGCTTTCCATCTCGTAGCTGAAACTGGCATCGTTCAGCCGCAGCTTGCCGATGCTTTCGCGCAGCTTCTCGAAATCCGCGGCGTCGACCGGGAACAGGCCGCAGAACACCACCGGCTGCACTTCCTTGTAACCCTTGAGCGGCGCGGGCGCCCCGCCCTTCACCGTGGTGATGGTGTCGCCGACGCGGGCCTGCTCCACCTCTTTGATCTGCGCGGTGATGAAGCCGATTTCGCCTGGACCGATTTCGGGCAGGTCGCTGCGCTTGGGGCGAAAGCAGCCGACGCGGTCGACAAGGTGATGGGTGCCGCCCTGCATGAATTTGACCTCCAGCCCCTTTTTCAGGACTCCGTCGATCACGCGCACGAGGATGACCACGCCGAGATAAGGGTCGTACCAGCTGTCGACGAGCATGGCTTTCAGCGGCGCGTCGCGGTCGCCTCCGGGCGGCGGGATCTTGGCGACGACGGCTTCGAGCACGTCCTCGATGCCGATGCCGGACTTCGCGCTGGTCAGCACCGCTTCGCTGGCATCAAGGCCGATGATGTCCTCGATCTCGGCCCTGACCTTGTCAGGTTCGGCCGCGGGGAGGTCGATCTTGTTGATGACAGGAACGATCTCGTGATCGTGCTCGATCGACTGGTAGACATTGGCGAGCGTCTGCGCCTCAACGCCCTGCGCCGCGTCGACCACCAGCAGCGCGCCCTCGCACGCGGCGAGGGAGCGGGAAACTTCGTAGGCGAAGTCTACATGGCCCGGCGTGTCCATGAGGTTGAGCTCGTAGGTCTTGCCGTCCTTCGCGGTATAATCCAGCCGCACGGTCTGCGCCTTGATCGTGATGCCGCGCTCGCGCTCGATATCCATGTTATCAAGGACTTGCTCACTCATCTCGCGCTCGGTCAGGCCGCCTGTATGCTGGATCAACCGGTCGGCCAGCGTGGACTTGCCATGGTCGATATGGGCGATGATCGAAAAATTGCGGATGAGGGACAGATCGGTCATGGCGCGCCTTTAAACGCGGCATGCCGACCTGTCAGCCCGAATGTGCCCAACTTGGCTCAACGGTGCGGCGGCGAAGAACACGCCAAAGGCGCTGCACCAGAGGACGAACGACCCGGTATCGGCCAGCGCGACATCGGCGGAAATGCGGTAGATTTGCTCGCCGCTGCTCGAACGCAGGCGGCCGAGATCGGCGTATTCAGCGGCGCGCACCGCGCAGGCGGAGCGCGGATTGTCTGCCTCGCTTAACCAGACTCCGGTCCGGCCCGCCACGGGTGCTCAAATCGCTGTGCAGTCTTACGTCGTAACAGGCCCCCTGCAGCCGGACGATCTCCGCCATGCCGCCGACAGGGTGGCTGCTGTCCGCTCGCCTCGGCAGCGGTGACGACATCGGGAAAGGCGACCGCGCCAAGCTGCGCGGTGGTGGCAAGCGCGAGGGCGATGGCGAACGTGCGGTAGATGCGGGATGCGGTATAGAAGATGCTCTCCTGAACATGCGCCGCTGGATGCAACGTTGCCCAAGAGTTCGCAGCGAGATGGAGAAGCGTTTCTGCGACGAGTTCGGTGAACGTGACCGGCGGGGCCGATCAGCCTGCGCGCAGCGAGCCGGAGGTGATGTCGACCTGCATGAAACGCGGCGCGCCCATGCTCGCTCGTCGCTCGGTCGGTGGGCGATAACTGCCGGGCGGCAAGGCCTGCAACGGCATTCCCGCTGCTGCAAGCATATAGGGCGAAACGCGGTGGCGCGTGCACAACCCGCCCGCCCCGTCACTCACCAGCGGTGTTTCGAAAGACAGGCCCTGCGTCGCATCCTGCGAACGACGAACGCTCCCGACGACGAGCTGGCCTTCGCCCAGATCGAGTACAAGCTGCGTCCCGACCGGCACTTCGAGCAAACCCTCGATCCGCGCGCCGGTGCGCGACAGGTCTCGCAGCATGGCGGTGTAGTGATGATCCTCGTGGATGACGCCCACACAGCGGAACAACGTGCGGCGCTCCGCTCGGTGCTTTGCCGGGCCGACAGGCTCGTAACGCAATTCGCCGCTCCGCAGCTTGGCCATCACATCAGCCTGCGGAACGGCGCGGGAGAAGATAAAGCCCTGCACGAAATCCGCATCGAGCGTGCCCATCAGTTCAAGTTCATCGAGCGCCTCCACCCCCTCGGCGGTGGTCGTCATGCCCATCGCGTCCGCAAGGCTGACAATGGCAGTGATGATGGCAGCGGTGGAATTATCAGCCTCGGTGCAGCCGCGCACGAAGCTTTGGTCGATCTTGATCTTATCGAACGGTGCGCGGCGCAGATAACTGAGCGAGGAATAACCGGTTCCGAAATCGTCGAGCGACAGTTTCACGCCGAGCTTGCGAAGGCTCGCGAACATTGCATCGGTCGCAACGGCATCGCCCATGAAAACGCTCTCGGTAATCTCGAGCTCCAGTCGGGAAGCCGGAAGGCCCGAGGCGGAGAGCGCATTGGCAACAACGTTTGGCAGCGCATCGCCTGCAAATTGCCGCGCCGAGACGTTGACCGCCACGGTAAGCTCCCCCGGCCATTCGGCCGCGTCAGCGCAGGCATGTCGCAACGCCCATTCGCCGAGTTCGTCGATGAGGTTGCTGTCTTCGGCAATCGGGATGAAGACGCCGGGGCTGACGGCACCGCGCTCGGGGTGGTCCCAGCGCATCAGCGCCTCGAAACCCTTCACGATGTGGGTTTTCGCGCAGACGCTCGGCTGGTAATGCATACGCAATTCGCCGCGAGCGAGCGCGTCGCGCAGGTCTTCCTCGATTTCGCGTCGATCTTGCGCCGCGTCCTTCAGATCATTGGAATAAAAGCGAAACTGCCCGCGCCCGCCGCCCTTCGCGGCGTAGAGCGCAAGATCCGTTGCCTTCACCAGTTCGCTCGGCTCGATCCCGTCATAGGGCGCGATGGCGACCCCGATGGAGGTGCCGATGATCGCGCGGCTGCCATCTATGGAATATGGCTGCGAGATCATCTGGATGATTCGGCTGGCAAGCTCGCCCAGCTTCCCGCGATCGTCCATGTCGGGCAGGATGACCTGGAACTCGTCGCCGCCCAACCTTCCGATCTCGGCCTCATCCGGCACGATGCGCTGAAGCCGCTGCGACACCTGCCGCAACAATTCGTCGCCCGCCGGATGGCCGAGCGTGTCGTTGACCTGCTTGAACCGGTCGAGATCGAGCATCAGCAGCGCGCAGGACCGCTTTTCCGCGCGATAGGCGGTCAGCACGGCATCGAGCCGCTGCGTCATGCGGTGGCGGTTGGCGAGGCCGGTGAGCGAATCGAATTCCGCCGCACGTGACTTGTCGCGTTGCTGTTCGAAGGTCGCTGTGATGTCCTTTGCGCTGCCGCGATAGCCGATGAATTTGTCGCGCTTGTCGAAATGCGGCTTGCCCGTCAGCGCCCACCACAGTTCGGCATCGCCGGACAGTCCGGGCGCGCCGCGCACGAGCCGTACAGGCTGGTCGGAAAACTTCGTCCGCGCGCCGAGCAGGAATGACAGTGGTCGCGCGCGGTGCCCGCTTTCGCCAGTGTCGACCGTCTCCACCAGCTTGCCAAGCCCTTCGCCGATGACTGCGCGCGAGGGATCGAACTGCGCGATGGCCGAGGGAGACAGGTAAGTTAGCGCACCGCTTTCGTCGGTCGCCCAGAACCAGACGACGCCTGCCTGTTCGAATGAATCGAGCAAGGCGAGGCGTTCAGCAGGATCGAGCGCGACCGCGCGCGACGCGGCAGCCTCCGCATCGCGCACGCGGATGGCGTCCCCCCTGTTACCGAACAATCCTCGCACACCCACGATGCGCACTCCGTATGGCGTCTCGCTCGCGGGCGATTACGCAATCGTCTCGCAAAGCTGGGGCATTCGTAATGGTTCGGGGTTGAGAAAGGCTAAATTCCGGAAGAACTATTCCGTCACCCGGCCTTGCGCAATTCCTCGATTTCGACCTGCTTGGCGGGAGGAGCCTGGATCGCCTTGATCTGTCCCGCTCCGTCGCGGACGAGCGGTTCGGCGAATTCGACACCCATACGGTCTTCCGCGCTCCAGCGGGTGGTGCAAGTGACCGTCTGGCGGTTCGAGATCTGTAGCTCGAAAACAGTGCCCACCGGCACGTTCCACAGCCCATCCACCATCGCGCCGGTAATGGAGATATTGCGGATTGTCCCGTTGTAGAGATGCCCGCCATGGTCCAGCACCACCTTGCGCAGCATTTTCTGGCGCGGGGCGCGGGACGATTTGGGTCCGCTCGCCACGGCCTGCAGGCTATCCACGAGCTTCGCATCCACAGCCTCCGCCGTCAGCGCCCGGTCGAAGATGAAGCCCTGCACATGGGTGCAGCCGAACTGCCGCACCCAGTCTAGCTCATCGTGGGTCTCCACGCCCTCTGCCGTGGTTTCCATATTGAGCGATTTCGCAAGGCTCGTGATCGAGGTGATGATGGCGCCGTTGCGGCTGCCTTTCTCGGTCACGCCCCGCACGAAGCTCTGGTCGATCTTGATCTTGTCGAACGGAGCCTTTCTCAGATAGCCGAGCGAGGAATAACCGGTTCCGAAATCGTCGAGCGCCAGCCGCACACCTATTCTTTTAAGCGAGGCGAACATCGCATCGGTGCCCTCCGTATCGCCAAGAAACACGCTTTCTGTAATTTCCAACTCCAGCCGTTCCGCGCGGATGCCCGCATGGGAAATCGCGTTGGCGACGACGGTCGGTAGATTGACGTTCGAAAATTGCACCGGTGAGACATTGACGGCGACGCGCACCTCGTCCGGCCAGCGGGCGAGGTCCTGGCACGCCAGTCTCAGTGCCCATTCGCCGATTGGCTGAATGAGGCCGCTGTCCTCGGCAATGCCGATGAAGCGTTCCGGAGAAATCCAGCCGCGTACCGGATGCTCCCAGCGCAGCAGTGCTTCGAAGCCTGAAATGCGGTCATTCGCAAGGCAGATGACCGGCTGGTAATGCAGCTGCAATTCACCGCGCGTCATCGCGTCGCGCAAGTCTTCCTCCAGCCTGGCACGATCTTCGGCCGCCGCATGCAGATCCGCCGCGTAGAAATGATAGCGCCCGCGCCCGCCATCCTTCGCAGCATAAAGCGCAAGGTCGGCGTTGCGGATAAGGTCTTCGGAATTTGTGCCGTCAGCAGGCGCGACGGCGATGCCGACGGACGCGCCGATGACGACGCGCTGCCCGTCGATAGAATAGGGCTGAGACAACGAATGAATGAGGCCCGCCCCGAGGTCCGCGAGCACATCGTGGCCCACCACCGTCGGGATGATGACCTTGAACTCATCCCCGCCGAGCCGTCCGACCTGCCCCAGCTTGCCTACCGCGCGTTCCAGCCGCTGCGCAACCTGTTGCAGAAGCGCGTCGCCCGCAGGGTGACCCATCGTGTCGTTGACTTGCTTGAAGCGGTCGAGATCAAGTAGCAGGATCGCGCAATTCCGGTCCTTATCGGCGCGCGAATTGAGGATTTTCTCCAGCGCCTGGCTCATCTGGAACCTGTTGGCGAGGCCCGTCAGCGCGTCGTAGCGCGCCAGCCGCGTCGCCTGTTCCTGGCTGCGGCGCTTCTCCGTCAGGTCCGTGCCCGATCCGCGAAAGCCGACGAAATTGTCGAACTGGTCGTAAATCGGCCTGCCGGAGATCGACCACCAGCGTTCCTCCGCCTCGATGGCGGCGCGCACCGGCAGCTCGCTGAATGCCGAGCGGGCGGAGAGGTGGAACATCAGCGTTCGCTCGCCCTCGTCGCCGGTGTCGGCCAAATCGAACAGCGCGGTGAAAGGCTGGCCAATCAGGCGATCGGGGTTGCGTTTCAGGGATTTGGCGACCGGCGGCGAGACGTAGGTGAGCAGCGATCGGCGGTCCGTTTCCCAGAACCAGCCCTGCCCCGTCTCCTCGTAATCGGACAGGATGTCGCGCGCGCGGGTCTGCACGCGCTCCTGCGCCTCGTAGCGTTCCCGCTCGGCGCGCTGCTCGGCCATTTGCTCGCGCGTCACCAGCACGGCGACGATCGAACCCACGGCGAGTCCGGCAAAGCCTGCGACAGAGGCATGGACGAAAACCGCCGCGGCCCAGATCGCGAGATTGGCGGCGAAGATGGCGGCGGGCTGGCGGCGCAGATAGGCGGTGGCGATGCCCGATACGCATAGCAGAGCGGCGAGCGCCACGTCCCAGGCGATCCCCTCGTTCCCGGCCCAGATGGTGACCCCGCAACCGAGCAGGAACATGGGCGCGACGACGACGGTGAGAAGGCCTGCCACTTTGGCGCCGAGCCCGCGATCTTTCACCGCGTCGTGGACCCGGCGCACCGGCATAGCGAGCATGATCGCCCCGACCAGGATCGCCATCGTCATCGGACGAGGCATCTTGTCGGAGACGAGGAACGCCACCGTCACCGTCGCGACCATAGCCAGGAACAGGTAATCCCATCGGCGCGGAAACAGCATGCCGACGGGCGCCTTCAGGCG
>JBARVT010000035.1:0-3486 GCA_049646405.1 Alteraurantiacibacter sp. | reverse complement strand
GCCCATGCCCGATCACATCGATTTCCTGCAATCCCCTCTGAGCGGCCCCGTCCGCATGGAGGCCAACGCATGATGACCGCCAAGCCCATCGCCACCGCCCTCGGCCTCGCGCTCGCCGCCGCCGTGCTGCCCGGCTGCGCCACCGCGCAGGCAGACCGGTCTGCAACCGATGCCGCCTATCTCGATCGCACGCCCGACGAGGAGATCATCTATTTCGTCCTGCCTGACAGGTTCGAGAACGGCGACACCTCCAACGACACCGGCGGATTTGCTGGCGGTCGGCTGGATCACGGCTTTGACCCGGCCGCGCGCGGCTTCTTCAACGGCGGCGACCTTGCCGGGCTGACCGCTCGGCTGGATTATCTTGAAGAGCTGGGCATCACTGCCATCTGGTTCGCGCCGATTTTCCAGAACAAGCCGGTTCAGGGCCCGTCGGGCGACGAGAGCGCGGGCTATCACGGATACTGGGTCACCGACTTTACCCGGCCAGACAGCCATTTCGGCACGCGCGATGAATTTGCCGCCTTCGTGGAGGCGGCCCATGCGCGCGGGATGAAGGTGTATATGGACATCATCACCAACCACACCGCCGATGTGATCCGCTATGCCGAGGGTGAGGCGACCGGATATCGCTATCGCAGCCTCGGCGACTTTCCCTATTCGCGGCAAGGGGGGTTGGGCGGCGCGTCGATCAATGCGGGCTTCATGGGCGATACGGATTCGAGCGAAGCGAACTTCGCCCGGCTCACCGATCCCTCCTATGCCTACACGCCCGTCGTGCCGGAGGCGGAGCGGGACGTAAAAGTGCCCGCCTGGCTCAACGACCCGATCTATTACCACAATCGCGGCGATTCGACCTTCACGGGCGAGAGCGCACGCATGGGGGATTTTGCCGGGCTAGACGACCTTTTCACCGAGCATCCGCGTGTGCGCCAGGGCATGCAGGACATCTTCTGCGACTGGATCCGCATGACCCGCGTCGACGGCTTCCGCATCGACACCGCGCGCCATGTCGATCCCGGCTTCTGGCAGGATTTCGTCCCCGCGATGGAGGAATGTTCCGAAGCGGCGGGCATCCCGAATTTCCACATGTTCGGAGAGGTCTACAAGGACGTGCCGACCGCCGGATATATCGCAGAATATACGCGGCGCGACCAGCTTCCCGCCGTGCTCGATTTCGCCTTCCAGTCGGCCATGCGCGAAGTGCTCGGGCGTGGGCAGGGCACGCACGTGCTGAACGAGCTGTTCGACGGCGACGTGCTTTACGAAGGCGGCGAGGAAACGGCGCGCACACTGCCGACCTTCCTCGGCAATCACGACATGGGCCGTTTTTCGACGCTGATCAAAGCGGACATGCCCGATATTTCGCAGGACGAGTTGCTCAAGCGCGTCATGCTTGGCCATGCCATGATGCTCATCCCGCGCGGTTCGCCCACCGTGTATTACGGGGACGAGCAGGGCTTCGTCGGCGACGGGCATGACCAGCAGGCGCGCGAGAGCATGTTCCCGAGCCAGATCGACGAATATAACGACAACGACCTTATCGGCACCGATGCGACGACAGCGGAGGCAAATTTCGACACGTCGCATCCGCTCTACCGCCTGATCCGCCGCTTTGCGCAAATGCGCACCGACCATCCTGCACTGACGCGCGGGCGGCAGGTGATCCGCCATTACGGGCAGGAGCCGGGCATCTTCGCGGTTAGCCGGATCGACGAGGAAAGCGGGCAGGAAGTCGTCGCCGTGTTCAATACGAGCGGCACAGCGGCAAGCGCGAATGTCGCGCTCGGCTACGATGTGCGCGCCTTTGCCACGCTGGAAGGGCCGTGCCCTGCCGCCGTCACCGCACCGGGCAGCGCCCACTTCACGGTGCCCGCCTTCGGCTGGGCGGTGTGCCGGGTGAGCGAGGTCGCCGAATGAGCGACAGCCTGCCTTGGTGGAAGGGCGCGGCGATCTACCAGATCTATCCGCGCAGCTTCATGGATTCGAATGGCGATGGCATCGGTGATTTGCCGGGCATCACCAGCCGTCTCGATCATGTGGCGAAGCTGGGCGTCGATGCGATCTGGGTCAGCCCTTTCTTTCGCTCGCCGATGAAGGATTTCGGCTACGACGTTGCGGATTATCGCGATGTCGACCCGATCTTCGGCACGCTTGCCGATTTCGACGCGATGGTCGCACGCGCGCACGAGCTCGGCCTCAGACTGCTGATCGACCAGGTCTATTCGCACACTTCGGACGAGCACGATTGGTTCGCCGAAAGCCGCGCCAGTCGCGACAATTCCAAGGCCGACTGGTATGTCTGGGCCGATGCCAAACCCGACGGTTCGCCGCCCTCCAACTGGCAAAGCGTGTTCGGCGGCCCCGCGTGGACATGGGATGCGCGGCGGGGGCAGTATTACCTGCACAATTTCCTCAGCAGCCAGCCGCAGCTGAACCTGCATAAGCGGGACGTGCAGGACGCAGTGCTGGATGCCATTCGCTTCTGGCTCGATCGCGGCGTCGACGGCTTCCGCATCGATGCGCTCAATTTCGCGATGCACGATCCGGAGCTTAGGGATAATCCGCCAGCCCCTCCGAGCAACAAGCCGCGCACAAGGCCGTTCGACTTCCAGCTGCGCATCCATAACCAGTCGCATCCCGACATTCCCGCTTTCATCCGCCGCATCCGGGCGCTGACCGACGAGTACGAGGCCATCTTCACCGTCGCCGAAGTTGGCGGGGACGACGCCGAGCGGGAGATGAAACTGTTCACCGAAGGCGAGGCGCACCTGAACTCCGCCTACAGCTTCGATTTCCTCTATGCCGATGCACTGACGCCCGGACTCGTCTGCCGTGCACAGAAGCAATGGCCCGACGAGCCCGGCCTCGGCTGGCCAAGCTGGGCGTTCGAGAACCACGACGCGCCACGCGCGCTCAGTCGCTGGTGCAAGCCGGAGGAGCGCGAGGCCTTCGCCCGCATGAAGATGCTGTTGCTCGCGTGCCTTCGCGGCAACATCATCCTCTATCAGGGCGAGGAGCTCGGCCTGACGCAGGTCGATATCCCGTTCGAACAGCTCCACGATCCCGAAGCCATCGCCAACTGGCCGCTCACCCTCAGCCGCGACGGTGCGCGCACCCCGATGCCGTGGGAAGCGGGCTGCGGATGCGGCGGCTTCGGCAGCGAGACGCCGTGGCTGCCGCATGGCGAGGACAATCTCGCCCGCGCGGTGGAAGCGCAGGAAGCCGATGCCGTATCGCTGCTCGCTCACACCCGCGCCACGCTGGCGCTGCGCAAGGCGCATCCCGCGCTGCATCACGGCGCGGTGACGGCGTGCAAGGTCGATGGCGACCTCCTTACTCTCGAACGCCAGGCCGGTGGCGAAACCGTCCGCGCGCATATCAATCTCGGCTCCGGCGAACAGGCGATCGACGCCGCCGGAACCGTCATCGCCGCCGTCAACGGCGCGACACCCTCGACCCTCCCTCCCTTCGCAGCATTATTGG
>JBARVT010000034.1:0-3456 GCA_049646405.1 Alteraurantiacibacter sp. | reverse complement strand
CGCTTGCACTGGCCGCGCTGGAAGCTGCGAGCCGCCGGGGCTGGCGCGTCCCGATGGTCCAGCAGGCAAGTGCCGCGGCGGCTTTGGCGCAGGGTCGCTACGATGCCGCCGCACAGCGGATTGCGGCGCTGTTTGCTGCTGGTGATACGCGGGACCAGGCGCTCGACCTCGCGCGGGAGTTACTGGCCGAGCCGGAAGGCCGCACGGCTTTCGCCGCAATGCTCGCATCGCGCGGCCACTGGCAGGATGGCACGCTGGAGCCACTGTCTCGCGCCGTCGATCCGGATAATTTCGCGCTCACCCTTGAGCAGGCGCATCTCGCCTGTTCCCGCACCGTGTCCATCGCCGACCGCTTCGAATCTGCAGGAAGCACCCAAGCCGCAGCAATCCTCCGTCGCAGTTGCGCGAACTAGTTTCCGTTCGGCACCGCGAACGTACCCGACACGCGGCCCGCATTACGTCCGTCGGCAGGGCGCGAGCCTGCGCCATCGACCGAGGAGACGCCGCTGTTAAGATCGATTGTCAACCGCCCGCCATCGAGCCGGTCCGACCCGCGATTGAGCGCCACACCGCCGGAGAGCACAATCACCCGCCGGTTGAAATCATACACCGCCGCATCCCCGCGCGCGCGTTCGTTGCCGCGCGTCACCACGACGCCGCCGGTCGCATCCATGCGCTGGATCTGCAGCGCGCCCGCGTCGGAATAGGCGATGGTGGTGCGCTCGGCCGTCAGCCGCAGATCACCCTGTTCGATAACGACATCGCCTTGCAGCACGACTCGGTTCTGCCGGTCCTGAAACTGGCCGAAATCGGCGGAGAAGCTGACCGGCGCATTGCTGCTGAGGCCGGAAATGTCCTGCGCGCCCGCCAGCGAGCCGAAGCCGAGCGCGGCAATCCCGCCTGCCAGCAATCCGCCCAGCAGTCCGCGCACAGCCAGCCTGCCAAGACCCTTGCGGTCTGTATCCTTCACAGCGTCAGCCATTGTCACACCTTTCACAATCCCATACCTCGCGGCGCGCGGATCTGCCCCGGCACCAGCCGACCGCGCACGTTTCCGCGCAGCGTGATCGTGCGGGAGGCGAGGTCCGCGCGCATTGCGTTCGCCTCGACCCGGCCCGCCGGGAGCACCGCGCTGACACGGCCCTGCCCGATTAGCAGCTTGTTCGCGAGGTCGATCGTCACATTGCTGGCCGACATTTCGTAGCCGTCCGCCGCGCTGAACTGCACGATTCCGGGCACGCCCACGCGGCGGTCGTCTATATCGTAGGTGCCGTCCGGCGCGGAAAGGATCGCCGGGCCTTCGGGCAGCACGATGCGGGCGACGAGGTCGTCCATTTCCACCATCGGCACCGAATTGCTGCGCTGCACCGCCTCGCCTGCATTAAGCGAGAAGGGCCGGCCGCGATTGTCCTGTCCGCGATACATGGCATCGTCGACGCGCAGCCTGTCATCTGCAATGGCGACCTTGTTGCGATCGAGCAGGAAGCTCACCTCGCCGCGCGGCGAAAGTGGCGTGATGACCATCATCGCCGCCACCACCCCGACCAGAGCGGGCAAGCCAACGGCGAGCAGGCGAACGACCCGGTCCAGCATGCTGCCCGGGGCGGCGAAAGCCTGGCGCTTAGAGCGCATACGGTCGGCGGCTGCTGTCATTGGTCTCCTGAATGCGAGGCGATGGCAGACGCCGTCTTACTCGTGGCTGAAAATGTCCTTGTCGGACCATCCGGCGATGTCGAGCCGGGCGCGGGAGGGGAGGAAATCGTAGCAGGCCTGCGCCAGCTCCATCCGCCCCTCGCGCTCCAGCCGCTCGGTCAGCACATCGCGCAGGCGGTGGAGATAGCGCACGTCGGAGGCGGCATATTCGCGCTGCGCATCGTTCAGCTGCGGCGCGCCCCAGTCGGAGGATTGCTGCTGCTTGCTGAGCGTTTCGCCGAGCAACTCCTCGACGATCATCTTCAGCCCGTGCCGGTCGGTATAGGTGCGGGTCAGCTTGCTGGCGATCTTGGTGCAGAACACCGGTCCCGCTTCCACGCCGAGATAATAGTGGATCGCGGCGAGATCGAACCGGGCGAAATGGTAGATCTTCACCCGCGCAGGATCAGCCAGCACGGCGCACAGGTTCGGCGCGTCGTAAGTCGAGCCGTTGGCGAAGCGCACGAGATGCTCGTCGCCCCTGCCGTCGCTGATCTGCACCACGCAAAGCCGATCGCGCGGGGTGATAAGGCCCATCGTTTCGGTATCGACGGCGACGGGTCCATCCGCCAGCACGCCTTCGGGCAGGTCTTCTTCGTGAAAATGCACTGTCATGGGGTGCGGCCTTAGGCGTATCGGGGATGGAGGGGAAGGGCGGCTTTGTGCGGGCGTGGAGGGCGGAGTATTGCTGGTTGATGGACGATGCGATTCCCGAAAGCTGGCAGCCCCTTCTGGCACCTGTATTGGCGAGTGCCCAGAGGCGCTCTCTGCCGGCCTTCCTCGATGCGGAAGAAGCAGCGGGCAAGAAAATCTATCCGCCTGCAGGCCAGCGGTTCCGCGCGCTCGAACTGACGCCGCCCGATGCGGTGAAGGCGGTGATCCTCGGGCAGGATCCGTATCACGGGCCGGGGCAGGCGCACGGCCTCGCCTTTTCGGTGCCGTTCGGGGAAAAACTGCCGCCCTCGCTTCGCAACATCTTCAGGGAATTGCAGGACGATCTCGGCCTCACGCCGCCGCCGCAAGGCAATCTCGAAAGCTGGGCGAAGCAGGGCGTGCTGCTGCTCAACAGCGCGCTGTCGGTCGAGGCGGGTAGAGCGGGAAGCCATGCGAAACGCGGCTGGGAGGGGGTGACCGATGCCGTGATGGCGGCGGTGGCGGAGTGCGAGACTCCGACCGCCTTCGTCCTGTGGGGCGCGCATGCGCAAGACAAAGCGGCGCGTATTCCGGCCATGCGGGCGCCGCGGCATCTCGTCATCGAATCGCCGCATCCCAGCCCCCTTTCCGCGCATCGCGGCTTTTTCGGGTCGCAGCCCTTTTCGCGCACCAACAGTTTCCTCGAGTCGGCCGGGCGGCGTGGCATCGACTGGAGCCTGTGACGCTGACGAAGTTGCCAATGCAACAAGCTCAAGATTGGCCGAATTAAAACTCGATCCAGCGATTTTGCGTTCGAAAACCGAAATTGACACCTCGCCGAAGAATGGAACTCGCCCTTGCGGTCCGGCTTTCGCATGGGCTTTGACAAATCTGGAGCGTGCAGGAAAGCTGCATTGTGCATGACCGAAGCCGAAGCCCGCACCGCACTGACAGAGCGCCTCGCCGAACTGGACCGGCTCGAAGAGATGAATGAGGACGGGCGCGCGGTGCGCCACAGCCGTTGGGCGAAAAGCATTCGCCCCGGCGTGTCGACCGACTTATAGTGCGGACATGACACAGGCGCGCCGGCTTCGCTTCGCCCGCACCGCGGCGCTGATCGCGGTGCCGGCC
>JBARVT010000033.1:0-7523 GCA_049646405.1 Alteraurantiacibacter sp. | reverse complement strand
GGTTCGTCCATCAGCAGGAGGCGGGGGTTCGCGGCGAGCGCGCGGGCGACCCCGACCCTCTGGCGCTGCCCGCCCGACAGCGCATCGGGA
The DNA here is from genome assembly GCA_049646405.1 of Alteraurantiacibacter sp. Taxonomy (GTDB): domain Bacteria; phylum Pseudomonadota; class Alphaproteobacteria; order Sphingomonadales; family Sphingomonadaceae; genus Alteraurantiacibacter. The sequence goes on along the minus strand of JBARVT010000033.1, from coordinate 7,433 downwards.
TAGCGCGCGGCCATCGCCGGATCGAGCTCTACCAGTTCGAGCAGCTCGGCGATCCGCGCCTCGTTCGGCGGTGCATTTTCCAGGCGCGGGACGAGGCCGATATTCTCAGCCACACGCATGTGAGAGAACAGCCCGATACCCTGAAAGACATAGCCGATGGATCGGCGCAGGCGATGTGCCGCGAGGCAGGCGACATCTTCGCTGTCCAGCAGCACGCGGCCTTCGCTCGGAACCACCAGCCGGTTTACCGTCTTGAGCAGCGTCGACTTGCCCGAACCCGACGCGCCCACCAGTGCCACGAATTCGCCCGCCGCAATGTCGCAGCACACACCGTCCACCGCGCGCGTTGCGCCAAAATGCTTCGCGACATGCTCGAAACGCAGGAAAGGCGAGGCGGAAGCCATCGCTGTGCAACCTAGCGGGCGATCGCGTCCTTCGAAACGGTCAATTCGACGACAAGCCCGGACGGCTCGAAACGACGCTCCCACGATCCGGCGAGCTGGCCCGACACGCTCATCTCGACAAGGCGCGAGCCGAAGCCGTCCTCGTTTTTTTCCACCGGCGGCGGCCCGCCACGTTCGGTCCAGACGAGCAGCATGGATTTGCCCCTGTCTTCGACATCGAGCGTCACAAAACCGCCCTCTGCCGACAGCGCGCCGTATTTCGCCGAATTCGTAGCGAGCTCGTGAAACACCAGCGCCAGCGGCGTCGCGGCGCTATGGGTGATGTCGGCATCGGCGCCGGTTACGCGGATGCGCTGCTCGCCCTCGGCATCGAGATAGGCAGCAAACAAGGCATTGAGCAGGCCGCGCAGATTGTCTTGCGTTACACCGCTATCGGGACGCACGAAGTCGTGCGCGCGGTTGAGCGAGCGCAGCACGTCGGTCAGCTCGTCCGCGAACGGTTTGTGTTCGGGCGTCTTGCGCACCTTGAGCGAGGCAAGGCCGATCACGACGGCGAAGACGTTCTTGATCCGGTGCGACAATTCCTTGGCAAGCAGGTCGCGCTCTTCGAGCGCCTGTCGCACCTCGTCGATATCGGTGACGGTCCCGAACCAGCGCGCCGCGCCGCCTTCGCGTTCGGCGACAGGGACAGCCTGTCCAAGCACCCAGCCCCATTTACCATCGGCGTATTTCAGGCGAAATTCGGCGTCGAACTCCTCACCCTCGGCAAAACAGCGCTGCCATTCAGTGTAGGCCGCATCCCAGTCGTCGGGGTGGATGTGCTGTTCCCATTCACCCGCGTTATGCGGCGGGCGCGTGCCCACCAGCTTTTTCCAGCGCGAATTGAAGTAGTCGAACCGCCCCTCCGAATCGGCGGACCAGGCGATTTGCGGCACACCCTCGATGATGCGGTGCATCCGCCGCTCGCGTTCCTCCAGTTCGGCCTGCGCGCGCAGCGTATCGCGCCGGAATTGCAACCGCCGCATTACCGCCTGTCCGAGCACCGCCATGCCTTCGCGCTGGAAATCGTTCAGCCCTTCCTCATGCGGCGCGGAATCGATCACGCACAATGCGCCCAAAGGCGCCCCTTCGGCGGATACGAGCGGCTGGCCAGCGTAATAGCGAATCATCGGTGGATCGGTAACCAGCGCGTTGTTCTGGAACCGTTCGTCTTTCGTCGCATCGCGCACTTCCATCAGCGCACCGCTGCACATGGCCTTGTCGCAGAAACTTACAGAACGCGGCGTTTCCCTGACCTTGAGACCTTCGCCCGCGATGAAACGCTGGCGTTCGTGTTCCACCAACGTCACCTGTCCTATCGGCATGCCGGTAAGCTTCGCGGCGAATGCGGCGATGGCGGCCAGTTCGGGGTCGTCTTCCAACGCGTCGGGAGCGAAACTGTCCAGCACGCTCAGCCGCGCATCGCCCTCCGCATAATTCGGATCGGGCGACGGCATCTTGGCAAAGTTGACTGGATCGTTGAAATACACGTATTTATTTCCGTAACTTGCTCTCCTTAGATGTTAAAGGCCAGTTTGCAAAGCGAGCACTGGTTCGTCTCCGTCGCAACCTGTTTGCGCCGCAGCGAGCGGTTGCTATTGCGAGACCGACGCCTGAACAGGAGCCTCCATGCGCGCGACCCCCGATTTCGACTTCGGCTTTTCCGAAGAAGCCCAGATGATCCGCGAAAGCGTCGCCCGCTTCGCCGACGAACGCATCGCGCCGCTCGCCGCGAAGGTGGATGCGGAGGACTGGTTCCCGATCGAGCTATGGCCCGAAATGGGGGAGCTCGGCCTGCATGGTATGACGGTGAGCGAAGACGACGGCGGCACCGGCCTCGGCTATCTGGAACACACGATCGCGGTGGAGGAAGTCAGCCGCGCCAGCGCCTCTGTCGGCCTCAGCTACGGCGCGCATTCCAACCTCTGTGTCAACCAGATCGCGCGGTGGGGCAATGCCGGGCAGAAGGCGAAATACCTGCCCGGCCTGATTTCGGGCGAGCATGTCGGATCGCTGGCGATGAGCGAACCTGCGGCGGGTTCTGACGTGGTTTCGATGAAGCTCAAGGCGGATGCGGTGCAGGGAGGGTATCTGCTCAACGGCACCAAGTTCTGGATCACCAATGGCCATGTCGCCGAGACGCTGGTGGTCTATGCCAAGACCGATGCCGCGGGCGGCTCGAAGGGCATCACGGCCTTCCTGATCGAAAAGGACATGGACGGGTTTGCGCCCGGCCAGAAGATCGAGAAGATGGGCATGAAGGGCTCCATCACCAGCGAACTGGTGTTCGAGGATTGCCATGTGCCGGAAGAAAACGTGCTCGGCGAAGTCGGCAGGGGCGTGCAGGTGCTGATGAGCGGCCTCGATTACGAGCGCGTCGTGCTCTCGGGCGTACAGCTCGGCATCATGCAGGCCTGCCTCGACACGGTTATCCCCTATGTCCGCGAGCGCACCCAGTTCGGCAAGCGGCTGGGAGATTTCCAGCTGATGCAGGCCAAGGTGGCGGACATGTATGTCGCGCTGCAATCGGCGCGCGCCTATGTCTATGCGGTGGCGAAAGCGTGCGACAACGGCAAGACGACACGGTTTGACGCGGCGGGCGCGATCCTGCTGTCGAGCGAGAACGCCTTTCGCGTCGCGGGTGAAGCGGTGCAAGCGCTGGGCGGCGCGGGCTACACGACGGACTGGCCCGTCGAGCGGTATCTGCGCGACGCGAAGCTGCTCGACATCGGCGCGGGCACGAACGAGATTCGCCGGATGCTGATCGGGCGCGAGCTTATCGGGGCGGCGGGGTGAAAACCCCAGGCCGCAACTGGCTTAAGTCGGCGGCGGCAGCCAGTTTCGCCGCATCGTTACTCCACCTTGCATGCATAGTGGGGGGCGGCGACTGGTATCGCTTCTTCGGTGCCGACGAGACTATGGCGAGGTTGGCTGAGGCCGGATCTTGGCGCCCAGCCATACTGACCCTTTTCATCGCGGTCGTCCTGTTCGGCTGGGGTCTCTACGCGCTTTCGGGCGCCGGCCTGTTGCGCCGCTTGCCGTTTCTGCGAACGGCTCTTGTGGCGATCGCCGTCGTGCTTTTCGCGCGCGCGGTATTCGCGTTTTTTCCCGCCACCTGGGGCCCCGAGCTTGGATTGCGGTTCATGGCAATCAGTTCGGCGATCGTCGGCGTAATGGGATTTCTGTTTGCCGTCGGGACTGCGCAAGCGTGGCCGACACTCAAGAAGGTTCGTACATGACTGGTCCCCTCCTCACCTCTACTCTCGACCGCGACTCGACCGACGCCAGGGCGCGCTTCGAGCATAACAAGGCGCTCGCCGAAGAATTGCGCGCGCACGTAGCAAAGGCCGCGCTCGGCGGCAGCGAAAAGCACCGCGAGCGGCATGAGGCGCGCGGCAAGCTGCTGCCGCGTGAGCGGGTGGAGCGGTTGCTCGATCCCGGCTCGCCGTTTTTGGAGATCGGGCAACTGGCAGCGAACGGAATGTATGGCGGGGACGTTAGCGGCGCGTCGATGATTGCAGGTATCGGGCGCGTGAGCGGGCGGCAGGTGATGATTGCCTGCAACGATCCGACCGTGAAGGGCGGCTCCTACTACCCGATGACGGTGAAGAAGCATCTGCGCGCGCAGGAGATTGCCGAGGCGAACCGGCTGCCGTGCATCTACCTCGTCGATAGCGGTGGGGCGAACCTGCCGTTCCAGGCGGAGGTCTTCCCCGACCGCGACCATTTCGGGCGCATCTTTTACAACCAGGCGAACATGTCGGCGAAGGGCATCCCGCAGATCGCCTGTGTCATGGGCAGCTGCACTGCGGGCGGGGCCTATGTCCCTGCTATGTCCGACGAAAGCGTCATTGTGCGCGAGCAGGGGACCATTTTCCTCGCCGGTCCGCCGTTGGTGAAAGCCGCGACGGGCGAGGAGATTTCGGCCGAGGATCTGGGCGGCGGCGCGCTCCACGCGAAAAAATCGGGCGTGGTCGATCACCTTGCCGAGAACGACGAGCACGCGCTCACGATCGTGCGCGATATCGTCAGCCACCTGGGCGCGGGCGATCAGGCGAGTGTCGAGCTGCGCGACCCTCGGGCGCCCAAGTTCGACGCCGAAGACCTTTACGCCATCATCCCGGAAGACGTGCGCGCTCCTTACGATGTGCACGAGGTGATCGCTCGCGTGGTCGATGGCAGCGAATTCCACGAGTTCAAGCGCGACTACGGCGCGACACTCGTCTGTGGCTTCGCGCATATCTGGGGCATGCCGGTCGCGATCCTCGCCAACAATGGCGTGCTGTTTTCCGAAAGCGCACAAAAGGGCGCGCATTTCATCGAGCTTGCTTGCCAGCGCGGCATCCCGCTGCTGTTCCTGCAGAACATCTCCGGCTTCATGGTCGGCGGGAAATACGAGGCGGAAGGCATCGCCAAGCACGGCGCGAAGCTGGTGACGGCGGTCGCCACCGCGCAAGTGCCGAAGATCACCGTAGTGATCGGCGGCAGCTTCGGCGCTGGCAATTACGGCATGTGCGGACGTGCCTACAACCCGCGCTTCCTGTTCACCTGGCCCAATGCGCGCATTTCGGTGATGGGCGGCGAACAGGCCGCGAGCGTGCTCGCCACCGTCCACCGCGATGCCGACAGCTGGACCGAGGAACAGGCCGAGGAATTCAAGGCCCCGATCCGCCAGAAATACGAGGACGAGGGCAACCCCTATTATGCCACCGCGCGCCTGTGGGACGACGGCGTGATCGACCCCGTGCAGACGCGGGATGTTTTGGGGCTGAGCCTTGCGGCTTGTCTGGAAGCGCCGTGGCCGGAGCGGCCGCAATTCGGCGTGTTCCGGATGTGATCTGGGACGCGATCGTCTTCGGTGACGAGGCGGCAGTCGAGCCGACACCCGAATGGATAAGTGCAACGCTGGCGGACGCGCCCTCCCGTGTCGATGCTTTCATCTGCCTGCTGCGCGACGCGAGCGACCAGATGAATGCGATCGCCGACCATTCACGGCAGCAGACTGTCGGCGGACGAAGCCGCCGCAATGCTGGATGCATACGTTGCGGGTAGGAACGAGTTCGACGGCTTCGTCTGGCTCTAAGTGAACCACGCCGGACCCGAGACACCTCAACCACTTCCATCGCTGGGTTGACGTGGCACACGGTGCTGTGCCCACGTCGACTCATCGCCCAATGTCCGAGCGCGCTCGACCCAGCGCATAGTGACGGGATCGCGCCCCGTCCCTGCGTTCTCCAACATCCGCAGCGACGGTTCGATTAGCGTGATCGTGCGGCGCGTGCGCGCAGTGCACGCTACGGTTGCGGGTTCGGGCGATAACGATCCGCGCGGCGTGGCACTCGACGAAGCCAGCGCGACTGTAGCTGGATCGCGGGATATCCGCACGGGCGAGATCGACTATCGCTCCGCCCTATCGGTAAGCGGCAATCTCGGGCGTTGAAAGGCGGGTTTCGCCATACTTTCGCCTTTTTTCGGAAACCGGGCGAGGGAGACGGCGTTGATAAGGCATTCAAGGAGATTCACATGCGTAAACTGATTGCCCTTACTGCCGTCGCCCCTTTCGCGCTGCTCGCCGCCTGCGGCGACAACGATGCCGAAACCACAACAATGGATGATGAAACCGTCGCCGCCGATATGGATGCCAATGCCACCGCCGATTCCACGATGGCGCAGGATGATGGTGTGACGACCGCTACCAGCCTTGACGATGCGGGCGATTATTCGGGCAGCTATAGCTACAGCGCGCCCGATGGCAGTACGCAGGACCTGATGCTGAATTCGTCTGACAACACCTATGAATACACCCGTGCCGACGGCACGCGCGCATCGGGCACTTACGAGCGGAACGCCGACGGCTACCGCATCCGCGTCGCAGACTTCTACGGTTCGCCGGCGTGGTTCACCTTTTCCAACGATCGTCTGGTGCGCCTGCAGCAGGATGTGGAAGTGACCGCCGACACCGATTTTTCGGCCGAAGACAGCGGTTTTGAAGATCGCGCAGTCTTTTCCCGTTCGCCGGAACTGGGCAGCCCGGTAACGCCCGAAGGCTGATCCACCGGTCTGAACTGGTAAAACTCCCCGCCACTGCTAGGCAGTGGCGGGGAGTTTCCGTTTGAGCGCTTATGACAAGCACAATCCGTCGCTGCTTTCGCGTTTCGTATGGAGCGTGCTGCTGTGGCTCTATCACTTGAAGGGCTTCCGGCTGGACGGTGCGCCGCCGGACCTGCCGAGATATATCCTGCTCGGTGCCCCACATACGACGAACTGGGATTTCGTCATCTTTGCCGGTGCGGTGCGCGACATGGGTATCCGGCCGAGCTTTATCGGTAAGCATTCCCTGTTCCGCTGGCCCGCGACCCGTTTCATGCGCGACATGGGCGGCATGCCGGTCGATCGCTCCAGGGCGGGCGGATATGTCCGGGCCGTGGCCGACAGGATCGCGAAGGCGGACGAGATCGCGCTCGTCATCGCGCCCGAAGGCAGCCGGTCGAGCGACGGACGCTGGCGCAGCGGCTTCTGGCATATAGCGAAGGCGGCGGGCATTCCCTTCGTGCCGTGCTGGGTGAATTACGAAACCCGCCGCATCGGGGTGGGCGAGGCGATGATGGCGAGCGACGACTTCCACGCCGACCTCGCGAGGATCGCCGCCTTTTACAAAAACGCGCGCCCCGATTGCGACCGTTTCGATGTTCTCGCCGCGCAGGCAGAAGGCGCAGTTTCGACGCCGGGCAAGAGTGTTACCTGACGCGCTCGCGCTGAACGCGGCGCTTCTGCTGGCGGCGCTGCTGGCGTGCTGGTTGCTATCTTTCGTCATCGGAAAAGCGAGCTTCGCCGATGCGATCTGGGGCTTCGCCATGGCGGGGCTGGCGTGCGCGAGCTGGTGGCAGCTGGCAGAGCGGGGCGCGGCGGCGGCGCTGCTGCTGGCGATAACGGCGGCGTGGGGCGTGCGGCTGGGGGCGCACTTGCTCCGGCGGTTCCTAAAGATCGGCG
>JBARVT010000032.1:0-3149 GCA_049646405.1 Alteraurantiacibacter sp. | reverse complement strand
CATCAGCATGGATGCAGGCGACATGCTGCCGCCCGAACTCGCCGCGATCCTCGCGCGCGTGCGCGAACAGGCGGACCGGATGCCGCCGAAGCAGCTGCGCGACATGCTCGATGCGGACTGGGGCACGGGCTGGCTCGGCCGCTTCTCGCATTTCAACCCCCGCCCGATTGCCGCCGCCAGTATCGGGCAGGTCCACAAGGCGACCACGAAGGACGGGCGCGAACTGGCGATCAAGGTGCAATATCCGGGCGTGAAGGAGAGCATCGACGCCGATATCGACAATGTCGCGACGCTGCTGCGCGTGTCCGGCGTGTTGCCCAAAGAACTCGATATCGCGCCGCTGCTGGCCGAAGCGAAGCGGCAGTTACACGAGGAAGCCGATTACGCGCGGGAGGGGAAGCAAATGATGCTGTATCGCGATCGCATGGCAAGCGATGATACGTTCGTCGTCCCCGCCATTGCGCAGAATTTTTCAACCGGCCGTGTGCTCGCGATGGATTACATTCCCGGCCACCCGGTCGAGGAACAGGAAGACGCGCCGCAGGAGGAACGCGACCGGGTCGCCGCCGCAATCATCGCGCTGGTGCTGCGCGAACTGTTCGAATTCGGCGTAATGCAGACCGATCCGAACTTTGGCAATTATCGCTACCAGCCGGAGAGCGGGAAGCTGGTGCTGCTCGATTTCGGGGCAACGCGCGCGGTCGAGCCGTGGGTCGCCGCCAGCTATCGCCGCCTGCTTGCGGCGGGAATGGCTCAGGATCGCGAAGCGGTGCGCCTAGCGGCACTTGGCGCGGGCTTCGTGGCAGCAGGTGTCGTGACCAACCATTCCGAGCGATTTGACCGGATGATCGACGTGATCCTCGCCGAAATGCACAAGCCTGGCCCGTTCGATTTCGGCGACCGCGCCTTCGTTTCGGCACTGCGTGACGAAGGGATGGCCATGGCGCAGGACAAGGCAACCTGGCACATCCCACCGGTCGAGACGCTGTTCGTACAGCGCAAGATCAGCGGCACCGCCCTCCTCGCCGCCCGGCTGAAAGCGCGGGTGGACGTGCGCGCGCTGGTGCGCCCCTACATCAGCGAGGACCGCAGCGCCTGATAGGCCGCCGCCGCGACGCTGTTGGCGAGGTTGAGCGAGCGGATGTGGTCCGAGCGCATAGGGATCGACACCATCTGCGCAGCGTGGACGGACACGATTTCCTCCGGCAAACCCTTCGTCTCGCGCCCGAAGACGAGATAGGCATCGCGCGGATAGTCCGGATCATAGAAACTGCGCGGCGCATATTCCTCGAACAGGAACAGCTGGTCCTCGCGCGGTGCGCGCTCCGCCAAAAACACCTCCCACGAGGCAAACTCCGCCAGCCGCACATGCTGCCAGTAGTCCAGCCCGGACCGCTTCACCCGCGCATCGGTGATGGTGAAGCCCAGCGGATGGATCAACACCAACTCCATGTCGAGCGCCACGCAAGTGCGCCCTATTGCACCGGTATTGCCGGGAATTTCGGGGTGGACGAGAACGATGGCGGTCATCGCGACCGATTATGCCAGACCTTGCGCCTGCTCTACCCAGTTATCGCGTTCGATCCGTCCGGCGAATTTCAACTGGGCATCCATCACTGCAATATCGTCCGCGTTCCACGACGCAATCTGCGCAAAGCGCGTGACGCCCTGTCTGTTCAGTCGGCGCTCGAGCGTCGGGCCGATGCCCTTGATGCGGGTGAGGTCGTCTTTCCCGCCTTCTTCCATAGGGGTCGCGCATTGCTCACCCCGCCCCTTCAGGAGCACGATGGCTGCCCCAGCCAAGGCTGCCACAACTCCGCCGAGCGGCCAGAGCCAGCGACTGCGATAGCTTCTCGTGCCTCGTCGTGCGCGCAGCATAATCGTCTCCTACCCCAGCTTCGCGTTCAAAATCTGATTCACCACCGCCGGGTTTGCTTTCCCCTGCATCGCCTTCATCGTCTGGCCGACGAAGAAGCCGAACAGCTTGTCCTTGCCGCCGCGATATTCGGCGACCTTGTCAGTGTTGGCGGCAATGATCTGGTCGATCGCGGCTTCGATCGCGCCGGTATCGCTGACCTGCTTCAGGCCCTCGGTGTGGGCGATTTCGTCAGGTTCGCGGCCTTCCTTGAGGACGATCTCGAAGATTTCCTTAGCCTGACCGCCCGAGATTTCTCCTGCGTCCTGCATCTTCAGGATCGTGGCCTGCCGCGCGGCGGTGGCGTTGCTGGCATCGCCTTCTTCGCCCAGCGATTTCATCACGCCGGGCGCGACCGAGAGCGACCAGTTCGCCACCTGCGTGGCTACCTTCGCCTCTTCCTTGCCGAGCGCCTTCGCGGTCTCGCCCAGCAGCGTCTCGAAGCGTGCAAAAGTCTCAACCTCCGCAGTGAGTTCGCGCGCGTTGTAGGGCGTCAGGCCCAGCTCGCCTTCGTAGCGAGCGCGCTTGGCGTCGGGCAGTTCTGGCAAGGACGCGCGGCATTCGCTGAGGAACGCCTCGTCCAGTTCCAGCGGCAGCAGGTCGGGATCGGGGAAGTAGCGGTAATCGTGCGCGTCTTCTTTCGAGCGCATCGTGCGGGTGGTACCGGTGCCCGGATCGAACAGTCGCGTTTCCTGGTCCACCGTGCCTCCGCTCTCCAGCACGTCGACCTGGCGGTTGGCTTCGAACTCGATCACCTGCATCACGAAACGAACCGAATTGACGTTCTTTGTCTCGGTCCGCGTGCCGAATTCCTCGCCCGGGCGGCGCACCGAGACATTCACGTCCGCGCGCATCGAGCCTTCTTCCATGTTCCCGTCGCAGCTGCCTACATAGCGCAGGATCGAGCGCAGCTTGCGGACATAGGCCCCCGCCTCGGCGGGCGAGCGCATGTCGGGGCGGCTGACGATCTCCATCAGAGCGACGCCGGTGCGGTTGAGATCGACATAGGACATGGTCGGATGCTGGTCGTGCATCAGCTTGCCCGCATCCTGCTCGACATGGATCCGCTCGATGCCGATTACCTTGTCTTCCGGAATGCCTGCCTTCTCGTCCGCGTCGATGATGAGCGAGCCCTCGCCCACGATGGGGTGATAGAGCTGGCTGATCTGATAGCCCTGCGGCAGGTCGGCATAGAAGTAGTTCTTGCGGTCGAACCGGCTCCACGCGTTGATCT
>JBARVT010000031.1:0-3690 GCA_049646405.1 Alteraurantiacibacter sp. | reverse complement strand
ACCTCGACCTGCGCCAGCCCGCGCGCCACCGCCCCTTGCGATCCGCCCGCATAGATCGGCTGCAGGCCGCAGCCGGTGAGCAGCGCGAGCGCGGCGAGTGGAGCGAGGATGCGGGTCATGTTACGATGTTCACCAGCCTGTCCGGCACCACGATCACCTTGCGGATCGCTGCGCCATCTATCGAACGCTGGACGTTCGGACTGGCGAGCGCAAGCGCTTCGAGGTCTTCCTTCGCCGCACCCTTGGGCGCGGTGAGCGTGTCCCGCAGCTTGCCCATGTGCTGGATGGCGATGGTGACCTCGTCCTCCACCAGCAGGCTTTCGTCCACCTCGGGCCACGCCGCTTCGGCCACAAGCCCTTCGTTGCCGAGCCGGTGCCAGCCCTCTTCCGCGAGGTGCGGCATCATGGGAGCGGCCATCAGCAGCAGCGAACGAATGGCATGGTTGCGGCTGACAGACGGCGCTGCCTTTTCGGCGGCGCTGGTCAGCTCGTAAAGCCGCGCGACGGCCTTGTTAAAGGCAAGCGCCTCGATATCCTCGGCCACGGCGGCGATGGTCTGGTGCGTCTTGCGGGCAAGCACCTTGTCCTCGCCGCTCGCGCTTTCGTCATGCTGGCCGAACAGCCGCCACAGCCGCTGGACGAAGCGCCCGCAGCCCTCGATCCCGCTTTCGGACCACGGCAAATCGCGCTCGGGCGGCGAGTCCGACAGCATGAACCAGCGCACCGCGTCTGCGCCGTAATCGCGGATGATGTCTTCCGGGTCGACGACGTTCTTCTTCGACTTCGACATCTTGACGACCTTGCCGATGTCCACCGGCCCGCCGTCCAACCTTAACGTCGCACCATTGCCGGTCCGTTCGACCTCGGCGGGCATGTAGTAAACTTCGCGCCCATCGTTCTTCCGGCTGTACACCTCATGCGTAACCATGCCTTGTGTGAACAGGCTGGCGAAGGGCTCCTTCACATCCAGATGCCCGGTCTTCGCCAGAGCGCGGGTCCAGAACCTTGCGTAGAGCAGGTGCAGGATCGCGTGCTCGATCCCGCCGATATACTGGTCGACCGGCATCCACTGCGCAACTTCGGTCGCGTCGAACGGTTTGTCCGCTGGCTGACTGGCGAAGCGCAGGAAGTACCAGCTGGAATTGACGAATGTGTCGAGCGTGTCGGTCTCCCGCCGCGCTGCGCCGCCGCATTTCGGGCAGGTCGCATCCTTCCAGCTGGCATGGCGTTCGAGCGGGTTGCCCGGCACCGAGAAATCGACATCCTCGGGCAGCTTTACCGGAAGCTGGCCCTTGGGCACCGGCACCACGCCGCACGCCCCATCTTCGTTCAGGCAGTGGAGAAAGGGGATCGGCGTCCCCCAGTAACGCTGGCGCGACACGCCCCAGTCGCGCAGCCGCCAGACGGTGGTGCCCTTGCCCCAGCCCTCCGCCTCGGCATTGCGAATAATCGCTGCCTTGGCTTCTTCGACCGTGAAACCGTTGTAGATGCTGGAGTTCACCAACACTCCGTCACCGGCTTCGGCCGCCGTGATCTGTGCATTCGTGTTATTCGGGTCGTCGGTAACGACACGAATAATGGGCAGGCCGTATTTGCTGGCGAATTCGAAATCGCGCTGGTCGTGGCCCGGCACCGCCATGATCGCGCCGGTTCCGTAATCCATTAGCACGAAATTGGCGACGTAGACGGGCAGGTCCGCCCCGGTGAAGGGATGCTTCGCGGTAATGCCGGTGTCGAACCCCAGCTTCTCCGCTGTCTCCAGCTCCGCCGCGGTGGTGCCGCCTTTCTTGCACAGCGCGATGAAGTCGCGCGCCGCGTCGCTATCGAGCGATTGCGCCACCGGATGGTCCGCTGCCACCGCCACGAAGCTCGCGCCGAAGATCGTGTCCGGGCGCGTGGTGTAAACGGGCAGCGCCTCGCCGTTCGAGAGCTGGAAGCTGAACTCCAGCCCCTGCGACTTGCCGATCCAGTTTTCCTGCATCAGCCGCACCTTCTGCGGCCAGTCCTCCAGCCCCTGCACGCCTTCGAGCAAGTCGTCGGCGAAATCAGTGATCTTCAGGAACCACTGGTTCAGCTTGCGCTTCTCGACCTCGGCGCCGCTGCGCCAGCCCTTGCCGTCGATCACCTGCTCGTTGGCGAGGACAGTCATGTCGACCGGGTCCCAGTTGACCTCGCTTTCCTTGCGATAGACGAGGCCCGCTTCGTAGAGGTCGATGAACAGCGATTGTTCGTGCCCGTAATATTCGGGATCGCAGGTCGCGAATTCGCGGCTCCAGTCGAGCGCGAAGCCGAGCTGCTTCAGCTGTCCCTTCATCGTGGCGATGTTGTCGTAAGTCCAGCCCGCCGGGTGGACGCCCTTTTCCATCGCCGCGTTCTCCGCCGGCATGCCGAAGGCATCCCAGCCCATCGGATGGAGCACTTCGTGCCCCTGCATCTTGCGATAGCGGGCCAGCACATCGCCCATCGTGTAGTTTCGGACATGGCCGATATGGATCCGCCCGCTGGGATAGGGGAACATCTCGAGCACGTAGCTTTTCGGCTTGGGGCTGGCGCTGTCCGCTTCGAAACAGCGTGCCTCGTCCCACGCCGCCTGCCAGCGCGCGTCGGCTGTGCCGGGATCGAACCGGGTGTCGAATCTGTCCTTGCTCATGCCCCGCCCCTAGCGAGGATCAGCCGAGCGTGGAACGCCGGATATCGCGCGCGGTGGTGAGGATGATGTCTTCGAGCCGCTGGATCGTGGCCGCCTGCACCGGCGCTTCCACCCACTGGCCGTTCTGCATCACCTGCCGCTGCGCCGCGACGCGCACCGCATCGGCACGCAGCATCTGGTCGAGAATGGTGACCGACACCTTCACCCGCTCGCTGGGTGTTTCGGGGTTTACATACCAGTCCGTGATCAGCACGCCGCCCGCGCTGTCCGCCGTGGCGAGCGGCATGAAGCTCAGCGTTTCGAGGCTGGCGCGCCAGAGATAGGAGTTGACCCCGATCGTGGTCGTCTGCGCTGCCGCGAGATCGGTCCGCAGGCGTTCGTCGTTCCCCCCGCCGCAGGCGACGAGGCCGACGGCGGCTGCGCCGAGAATGGCGGCATTGGCAAGGAAACGCGGGGTCATGTGGGCCATCGTGAAATCCGTCTTTCGCAAAATCCGTCGGCGAGGGGATGCAACCCCTGCGCGAAGCCGTGCCTCTATACAAGCCGCAGGGCGCGCGGCAAGGCATGGCGCGCTATGCCTGCCCGGGCCGTGAATGCATGCTTAATACAGATGGGATGTCGGGCGCGCTTGTGTGCACAAGGCAACAGTCGCGCACAGAGTCGACGCCGAGCAGCGAAAATGTGGAAACCGCAGGCACAATTCCCTAACCTGCGAGTCGTGAGAGTGCCGCGTGGCGAGTCGTTGGTTCATGGGGCATGCACTTCGCAGGGATGATGGAAGGCGCGTGATGCGTGAGACAGGACATTCGGTGAAAAGCAAGCTGGCGCTCATCGCGTCCGCCACTGCGCTCGCCGTTGCCTTGCCCAGCTCCGTCTTCGCCATCGGCCTGATCGGCGACAATGGCGATGGCAGCATGGCCGCGCAGTTCGGCTTCACCCCTGCCGCCGCCGATCCCGATATTGCCCGCCTCGTAGCGCAAAGCGCGGACGGGCAGGCACGCATGGTGCGCTTCACGCCCGCAGGGGCTGCGGCCTCGCAG
>JBARVT010000030.1:0-8358 GCA_049646405.1 Alteraurantiacibacter sp. | reverse complement strand
ACGCGGAGGAGCGGCCTATGGAAGCGCATGCATGGGTGCGGGCGGGCGATGTCGTGCTGACCGGCGCGGGCGAGATCGCGCGCTATGCAGTGGTGGCGACCTTCCGCCACGGCGAGGCGCCGGACGCCGCCTGATGTTCGCCGGGATCGTCGTTCGAGCAGGCGGGCGCCGATCCGCGCGACTAAGCTGCGGCAGAGACGCTGCTGACCGCGCTGACTCCCGATGGTCAGTCCGACCGGACGGGATCGTGGCAGTGTGAGGCCAGCTGGATGCGGCTCGACAACCGGGCGGAGCTGTGCGCCGCGCTCGGCCTCGACTCCAGCGAGAGGCTGACAGATCCGCAACTCGTCCTCGCGGTGCATCGGGGATCGAGAAGTGATTGCGCCGACCGGCTGGAGGGCGACTTCGCCTTTGCCATCCACGATCCGGCGACACGAAAAACCTTCTGCACCCGAGATGCGCTAGGAGTGAGGCCGTTCTTCTACTACGCTTCGCATGACCTGTTCGCCTTTGTTTCGACTGTGTTTCCATCCCCATTCGTGGAGACCGGGTAGAATGGTTTCTCTTCGTTGATAGCGAGTTCCTGTGCGGCCGCGCCGGATACGAGCGCTACGTTCAACAAATGTTAGTCCGTGCGGCGATTCGCGTAGCAGGCGCGTTACGCGCTGGCCCTTCGCGGTGCGGCTTGGCACAAGGCGGGACATGGTCCAGCACACGATAGCCCTGCTCACCTCCGGCGGCCTTGCGCCGTGCCTGTCCTCTGCCGTTGGCAGCCTGATCGAGCGCTATGGGGAGGTGCTGCCCCAAGCGCGCATCTTTGCCTATCGCGATGGTTATGCGGGCCTGCTAACCGGCGACCGGCTGGAGGTGACCAAGAATGTGCAGACGAAGGCGCACCTGCTCCACCACTTCGGCGGCAGCCCCATCGGTAACAGCCGGGTAAAGCTGTCCAATGTCGAGGATTGCGTAAAGCGCGGCCTGGTCGAGGAGGGGCAGGACCCGTTGCAGGTATCTGCCGAACAGCTGACGCGCGACGGGGTCACGATCCTGCACACGATCGGCGGGGACGATACGAACCTCACCGCCGCCAGCCTCGCCGCCTATCTTGCCGAGCACGAATACAAGCTCACTGTCATCGGCCTGCCCAAGACGATCGACAACGACGTGGTCCCGATTAGACAATCGCTCGGCGCGTGGACCGCGGCGGAGCAGGGCGCGATCTATGCGCGCAATGTCATCGCCGAACATTCGGCCAATCCGCGCATGCTCGTCGTTCACGAGGTGATGGGCCGCCATTGCGGCTGGCTGACGGCGGCGACGGCAATGGCGCATCACGACTGGGCGAGCGGCGCGGAGTTCGCCGAATGGGGCGAGTGCAAGGCGATCCGCTGGGACGTGCACGGCATCTACGTGCCCGAGCGCCGTTTCGACTTCGCCGCCGAGGCCGAGCGGTTGCGCGCCATCATGGATGCGGAAGGAAATGTGAACCTGTTCATTTCCGAAGGGGCGGGGATGGAAGAGATCGTCGGCGCGATGGAGGCGGCTGGCGAAGAGGTGGCGCGCGATGCCTTCGGCCATGTGAAGCTCGATGCGATCAATCCCGGCCGCTGGTTCGCGGATCGCTTCTCCGAGGCGCTGGGTGCGGAAAAGGTGCTGGTGCAGAAAAGCGGCTATTACGCGCGCTCGGCCCCGGCCAACGCGGCGGACCGCGCGCTGATCGCCGATTGCGCGCGCCATGCGGTTGAGGCTGCGCTGATCGGGGAGAGCGGCGTGGTCGGGCAGGACGAGGAGCGCGGCGACGCAATGCGCGTGATCGAGTTCAAGAGGATCGCCGGCGGCAAGCCGTTCGACACCTCGCAAGGCTGGTTCACCGCGCTGCTTGCCGATATCGGCCAAGCCTGACAACCAAACTCTGACACACGCCTGACAGTCACGCATCCGACGCATCGCTCGATTAGAAAGCCGACCATGACGAAACTTCGCACCATCGCCCTTGCCGCAGCCACGTCCGCGCTGGCCCTTTCCACCCCGGCGCAGGCGTGGGGGCCGGTCGGCCACCGCGTTACCGCCCAAATCGCCGAGGACAATATCAGCGGGCGCACTCGCGCGGAAATCGAGGCGATTCTCGGCCATGAAGGCTTGCCCGAAGGCAGCACCTGGCCGGACGAGCAGCGGTCCAACCCGCTGGAGTTCTGGCAGGAGGAAGCGGGGCCGTATCACTACGTCACCGTGCCGCCGGGCACGCCTGCACACGCCATCGTTCACCCGCCCGAAGGCGACGCGCTGACTGCGCTCGAACGCTTCACCGCCACATTGCAGAGCGATACTGCCACGCAGGAGGAAAAGGCGCTCGCCTTGCGCTTCGTCGTTCATCTCGTGTCGGACCTGCACATGCCGCTTCACGCGGGCAACGGCACCGATCGCGGCGGCAACGATGTGATCGTCGACTGGTTCGACGAAGTCACGAACCTGCATTGGGTGTGGGACGAGGGGATGATCCTGCGCCAGCAACTGTCTTACACCGAATATGCCGCGCGGCTGGAACGGCGCATAGGGCCGGAGCAGACGCTCGGTTGGTGGGACGCCGATCCCGACACGTGGATCGCCGAGAGCGTGACGCTGCGCGACCGTATCTATCCGCGCTATTCCGAAGAATTCGGCATGGGCACGCCGGAATCGCCTGCCATGCTGCGCTATCGTTATCATTGGGAATGGATGCCGACAGTGGAAGAACGGCTTGCGCAATCGGGCATCCGCCTTGCCGCCTATCTCGACATGGTCTTCGCCGAGGGCTGACTTTGGTTTAGGGCGAGGCGAGAATTGACCACGGAGAGCAAGTGACAACCGGGATAAGCGAAATCGACAGGGTCCTCGACAGGCTCGAGGCGATCTACGACGAATCGCGCGGCAATTTGATCGCCGCCATCGAAAGCTACGCGCAGGACCGCACGCCGCCGAGCCCTTCGGCGCGGCAAGAGGGGCTGTTCGCCTATCCGAAGCTGACCTTGCGCTATGCCGATCAGGACCTGCCCGAGCATCCGGCGCGCTCCTATGCGCGGCTGAACCAGCCGGGTGTGTATTCCAGTTCCATCGCCGAACCGGCACTGTTCCGGCCTTACCTGAAAGAGCAGCTCGAACACCTCGTGCGCGATTACCCGGTGGAGCTGGAAGTCGGTCGTTCGGCGGACGAGATTCCCTATCAGTACGTGCTCGACGGCACCGGCGCGGGGCTGGGCGGGGCGAGCAGCGCGGAGCTGACGCGGCATTTCCCCGCGTCCGACTTGGTCAAGATCGGGGACGAGGTGGCAGATGGCACGTGGGACGATGAAGCGCGCGCCCATCGCCCGCTCGCTTTGTTCGATGCGCTGCGCACCGATTTCAGTCTTGCCCGGCTCAGGCATTACAGCGGCACGCCTGCCGAGCATTTCCAGCGGTACGTGCTGTTCACCAACTACATCCGCTATGTCGAGGAGTTCATCGACTTCGCGCTGGAGGCGCTGGTCGATCCGGACAGCCCGTACGAGCGGTTTTCCGGCCCCGGCGCTGTGATCGAGAGGGGCGATCTGGACAATGCTCGCGCGCGCGTATCAGAGGGGACGTGGCGCAAGCACCAGATGCCCGCTTACCACCTCGTCGGTCCTGACAATACCGGTATCACGCTCGTCAACATCGGGGTCGGCCCGTCCAACGCAAAGACGATCTGCGATCATATCGCGGTGCTGCGGCCCGAAGTGTGGCTGATGATCGGCCATTGCGGCGGGCTGCGCCCCAGCCAGAGCATCGGCGACTATGTGCTAGCCCACGCGTATCTGCGCGACGACAACGTGCTCGATAGCGAGATTCCGCCTGAAATCCCGATCCCGCCGATTGCCGAAGTGCAGACGGCGATGTTCCGCGCTGCGCTGAAAGTGACGGGTGACGGGGACGAGGCGCTAAAGCGGCGGCTGCGCACGGGCACGGTGGTGACCACCGACGACCGCAACTGGGAATTGCACTACACCCGCTCCGCGCTGCGCTTCAACCAGAGCCGCGCAGTCGCCATTGACATGGAGTCGGCCACCGTCGCGGCGCAGGGATATCGCTTCCGCGTGCCTTACGGGACGCTGCTCTGCGTATCGGACAAGCCGCTGCATGGCGAGATCAAGCTGCCGGGGCAGGCGAACGCCTTTTACGAACGCTCGATAAGCCAGCACCTGAGGATCGGGATCGAAACGCTCGGCCTGCTCAGCCAGGCGGGCGACAGCTTCCACAGCCGCAAGCTCAGGAGCTTCGACGAGCCGCCGCTGCGCTAGGCTCTGTTAATCGATGGCGGGCACGCCGCGCACGCGCCCGCAGCTCGGCACGACAAGATCCCCGGCGGCGACGTAAGCGTCGATAGCGTCGATGTCGAAGCCGACATTGGCGACCTCTTCGACCTCGGTGAACAGCGTGAACCCGTCCCCGCCGCCAACGAGGTAGCTGTTGGTAGCAAGCCGGTATGTCCGCGCCAGATCGAGCGGCGCTCCGCCCAGCATCAGGTTGCCAATTCGCTCGCCCTCGGGGGCGCCAAGGTCGATAGCGTAGGCGACATCTGCAGAGGGGATCAGCACGGAATCGCAAATCGTCGCCGCGCCGTTTACCTCGCATATCTGCTGTTCGAGCAGCGCCTGCACCTGCGCGCCGGTCATCGCCACCACCAGCACGCCATTGCCAAACGGCGCCATCGCGGCGAGCTCGCCATAGGTCAGCACGCCGTCATCCGCCCCGGCAAGATCGGTCCGCACGCCGCCTGAATTGACGACAGCGAGATCGACCGTGTCATCGAGAGCTGCATTGGCCGCGTGGAGATAGGCATCGGCGACGAACCCCTGCGCGGGCTTGTCTCCGCAATCCTCCTCGATCACTTCGGTCCCCGAAATCGTGCCCACCGCGCGATCCGCGACCGGCCCTGCCGCCGTGACATAACGTGCGACGATGCCGGCAACCTCCGGGTCGGTATCGCCCGCCGGATCAACCGGGACATTGTGCGCGCGGGCGGACACTACGCGGTCCGCCGCCATGTCGACCGACAGCGCGATATCGGTCACGAAGCCGCCATAGCGACCGCCCGATGTCACCAGCACATCCCCCCCGCCCGCGTTGCGCATGCGGCAGACATAGGCGTCATGCGTATGGCCGGATATGACGAGGCCGATATCGGCGCTCAGCCGCCCGACAATGCCGACCAGCTCGCCGCCCGCCAGGGGGCAGCCCATGGTCGTGAACTCGGGTGCCATGTCCGCGCCCTCGTGGATCAGCAGCACGACCGCGTCCGCTCCTTCGGCATGCAGCGCGGCGGCGTAGCGGTTGGCGGACTCCGCCTCGTCCTCAAAGGTATAGCCTTGGGTAGCCGACCCGGCGACGAGCGCGGGCGTGCTTTCCAGCGTCAGGCCGACGAAGCCGACCCGCGCGCCGCCGATGTCTCGGATGGTGGTGGCAGGGAGCAGCGTGTCGCCGCTCTCGCTCACGACATTGGCGGCAAGGTAAGCGAAGCCCGCGCCGCGATACGGCTCCAGTCCGCAGGGTTCGCGGCGCGTGAACTGCTCGCAGCCACCTCCCGCGATGCGCAGCAATTCCGAAGTGCCGCGATCGAATTCGTGATTGCCGACCGATGCGATGTCGAGGCCCATTGCGAAGAGCACATGGATGGCAGGCTCGTCGAGGAAGAGGCCGGAAGCGAGCGGGCTGGCCCCTATCAGGTCGCCTGCCGCAACCGTCACCGAGTCTTCGCGCCGGAGCCGCGTCAAGGTGCCCGCTAGCGCCGCCGCGCCGCCGAGCCGCTGCGTCCGCTCCACGCCATCGTCGTCGAGATATGTCTCGGCACGCTGCGGGGTTTCGAGATTGCCGTGGAAGTCGTTGATGGCAAGCAACTGGATTTCTGCCACGTTGCCTTGCGGCATGCCGGCGCAGGCAGAGAGAGCGGCGGTGGCGAGAAGGCTGGCGAGGAATTTTCCGGTCATGGAGCGTGTCATGCCGCGTCGCCATGACAAAAGAAAGGCGGCGGCGTCCTCTCGAACGCCGCCGCCCATCGTAACGGTGTGTCGACTGGTTTAGAAGCCGACGATCAGCGAGACGCTGCCGGCGCGCGGGGCACCGATCTGCGCAAAGCCGAAGCCGTCCAGCGAACCGCCGAAGAACCCGATGTAATATTCATCGAAGATGTTCGTGATGTTGAACTGGACAGCGGCGTTGGTGCCGTTCGCCAGCTCGGCGATGTTGTAGCGCAGGTCGAAATCGACGAGCGTGTAGGACGGCGCCTGGTCGGTGTTCAGGTCGTTGATCCAGCGCGGGCCGGTGTGTTTGGCCTGAAGGCCGGCTTCGAACCCGGCGAAGTTCGCCTGGACGCGTCCGCCGAAGCTGTATTCCGGCGTGCCCGATTCGGCGTTTCCGGCCACCGGCAGGAAGACCGGAGCACCGGTTCCGTCGACGCCCGTCTGCACGTCGTCCTGAATTTCCGATTCGTTGAGCGAGCCGAACAGGTAGACGAGCGTGTTGTCGGTCGGCGCGATCGAGAACGAGGCGTCGAGGCCGTACTTGTCAACCCTGCCAAGGTTACGGAACACCACCGCACCCTCGCCGTCGCGCGCCGTCGGATCGAAGGCCGAGGCAAGACGGTTGTCATAAGCGGTGAACCAGCCTGCCAGCTGCGCCTGGATGCGACCGCTGGTGAAGCGGATGCCGCCGTCGAAGCTGTCGGTCGTTTCCGGAACCGGGCGCGCCCGGTCGTCATCCGCGATGAACAACGAGTCGTAAAGCGGGTCGGTGCCGGGAACCGAAAGGCCCATGTTGTAATTGCCGAACAGCGACATCGCATCAGTAAGTTCGTAAACGAAGCCGAGCGAGGGCAGAACCTTCTCGTAATTGTATTCACGCGAAAGCGGGGCGACGTAATCCGGGTTGTCCGCCTCGTACTCGGTCAGGTCCTGGCCCGGGTTGGGGCAGTCGACGAAGCCGTTGATCGACGTGGTATAGCAATTCTGGTTCAGCTCGCGCGTGAAGAACGGGACGCGAAGGCCCGCGATCACGTTGAGGTTGCCGAAGCGACCGGCATACTCAGCCGACGCCTGGTGTAGGATCGCATAGGACAGGCGGTCGCGCTTGTTGACCTCGTTACCATAGACATCAAGCAGCGGGCTATCGACTGCGTAGATGTCCGAGATGGCACCGTTAGCCAGCATCGTAGTGATCTGGCCGGTCTGGCGGTGGCGTGCGTGATCCAGCGTGTAAGCGACGCGCGCGGTGTGATCGTCGGCGATGTCGTAGATCAGGTTCGCGACGAGGCCGTAACGGTCGGTCGTGGTCTGGCTCGGGTCGTTACCGGCAATGCGATCCAGCGTATCGCCGTCGCCATTGAGGTCGCGACCGAAATAATAGCCGCCGCGGAACGCACCGGTCAGGCCGTCGAAGAAGCCTTCGCGAAGGTCGTCGGGTCCGCCGCCATTTGCCTTGACGTACTGGTAGCTCGCGTCGAGCGCAAAGGTCAGCGGGTCGGCGAGCGTGAACAGCGAGTTAAAGCGGACATTGCCCGTGCGCGACGGGTTGAAGCGGCGATAGAAGGCCGCGCCGCAGCCATTACGGTCGTCATAGCGTTCGGACACGCCATTCTCGCCGCCACCGCCGATGATGACGTTCTGCGGTACCGTGCAGGGAAATTCGCCGGACAGGCGATAAAGCTCGAAACGGGCTTCGCCCACCGACAGGCCGGTGTCTTCTTCAATCGCTTCCTGCACATCGTCGTCGGACAGTGCGAGCAGCGCGCCGAGGCTTTCCGAACCCGCAAAATTGTTCACGTTCTCGTTGAAGTGGCCGGTCAGCGAGATGAAGTCCCCGTCGCTGCCGATGTCCTGCCACACACGGGCGTTGAACTGGCTCTTACGGATACGGCCATACGGGTTGTAGGGCGTACCGTAGGTCGTGTAGCTCGCAGCGCCGAAGGCCTTCAGGCCGTTGCCGGTAATGTCGCCGGTGTCGAGCATGACGAAGCCGCGATAATAGGCGGTGTCCTCGGCGCCTTCGGCCAGCACGTCGCCATAGGTGGCGGTGGCGGTGACGGCCATGAAGTCCGACGGTTCGCGGGTGCGGATATTGATCGTGCCGCCGGCCGCTGATGCGGTCGGGCTGTCGACGTCGGTCGTGCCGAGGTTGACGTTGATTGAGGAGAGAACCTCAGTGTCGACCTGCTGGTTCGTGTAGAGGGCGTAATTGCCGCTATCGTTCAGCGGGATGCCGTCGAGCGTCTGCGAGACGCGGTCCGCACCGAAGCCGCGGATAGTGAAACCGCCGCCCGAGGAGCCCCACGGGTCGTTGTTCTGGAAGCTGACGCCCGGGACGAGGTTGACG
>JBARVT010000029.1:0-9402 GCA_049646405.1 Alteraurantiacibacter sp. | reverse complement strand
AGCGGTGCCGATCCGACGGGGGAGAGCTTCTACTTCCTCGAGATGAACACCCGCCTGCAGGTGGAACATCCCGTCACCGAGGCGATCACCGGCATCGATCTCGTAGAATGGATGATTCGCGTCGCGGCAGGCGAGAAACTTCCGATGACGCAGGGCGATATCAGCATAAACGGCTGGTCGATCGAGAACCGCATCTATGCCGAGGACCCCTATCGCGGCTTCTTGCCCAGCACCGGGCGACTGGTGCGCTTGCAGTTTCCCGAAGCGAGTCACTTCGCGGCCCCCGACGAAACCGGGCATGACGAAGGCTACACCCGCATCGATTCCGGCGTGCAGGAAGGCGGCGAAGTTTCCATCTTCTACGACCCGATGATCGCCAAGCTGGTGACATGGGCTCCGACGCGTGACGAGGCGGCGGACTTGCAGGTGGAAGCGCTCGACCGGATCGAACTCGACGGACTCGGCCACAATGTCGATTTCCTGTCCGCACTCATGCAGCATCCGCGCTTTCGCAGCGGAGAACTGACGACCGGTTTTATCGCCGAGGAATATCCCGACGGCTTCGAAGGCGCAGCGGTGTCGGAGCAGACGACGCGCGTGCTCGCTGCCGTCACGGGCGTGATCGCGACCGCCGATGCGGACCGCTCGCGCCGCGTCACGGGACAGCTCGGTCACCCGCTCCCGCCGCCCGGCGACTGGACGGTGCGGATCGGTGATGTCGACCACGAGGTAACGCTTGCCGAGGACGGCATCCTCGTCAACGGCGAGCCGGTGGTGATGGAATTCGATTATACGCCGGGCGACCGGATAGTGGACGTTTCCGTATTCGAAGGCACCGACGAGGACGCGGAACTGCTCACCAGCTACGGCATCCGCCTCCGACCCACTCGCCTCGGCTACCGGATGACCACGCACGGCGCACAGCATGATGTGCGCGTGCTGCAGCGGCGCCACGCGCAACTCGCGCAGCACATGATCGAGAAGGAGCCGCCGGATACCTCCAAAATGCTGCTCTGCCCGATGCCCGGCCTGCTGGTGAAGCTGCATGTCGAAAAGGGTGAGGCGGTCGAGACTGGCCAGCCGCTTGCTACTGTGGAGGCGATGAAGATGGAGAACATCCTGCGCGCTGAAAAGGCGGGGACCGTCGCCACCATCAATGCCGAGGAAGGCGAGACGCTTGTCGTCGACGCCGTCATCCTCGAACTCGAATAGGAATCTCCAATGGATCACGAAAACATCACCGTCGAAACGAACGGCGCCGTCACTGTGATGACGCTCAACCGTCCGCAGGCTCTCAACGCGCTCAACACCGCGGTGCTGGGCGAACTGACCGAGGCTTTCGCGGCGTTCGAGAAGGATGACAGCCAACGCTGCGCTGTCGTCACCGGATCGGGCGAAAAGGCGTTCGCCGCCGGTGCCGACATCAAGGAGATGGCGGACAAGCCTGCGGCCGATTTCTATCTTGAAGATTTCTTCTCCGGCTGGAACGACATGGTCGCCAAAATCCGCAAACCGTGGATCGCGGCAGTGAACGGCTTCGCGCTAGGCGGCGGGTGTGAGCTAGCGATGATGGCCGACTTCATCATCGCCAGCGAGAAAGCGAAATTCGGCCAGCCTGAAATCAAGCTTGGCGTCGCGCCCGGCATGGGCGGCAGCCAGCGCCTCACCCGCGCGGTCGGCAAGGCGAAGGCGATGGATCTTTGCCTTACGGGCCGGATGATGGACGCGAAGGAGGCCGAGAGCGCCGGCCTCGTCGCCCGCGTCGTCCCGCACGAACAGCTGCTGGACGAAGCGATGAAGGCAGCCCAGGCCATTGCTGCAATGCCGCCCATGGCCGCGATGGTGAACAAGGAACTGGTCGATGCCGCGTTCGAAACCACGCTGAGCCAGGGCATGGTTCACGAGCGCCGCCTGTTCCAGATCCTCACCGCGACAGAAGACAAGGCCGAGGGGATGAAAGCTTTCGTCGAGAAGCGCGAAGGGCAGTGGAAGGGTCGCTGACCGATAGGGCACGCGTCGGAACCGCGCCCGGCCCGTTGGACTTGTGACAGGGAGGGGGCTACGGCTCTCGCCAACAAGTTTCACACGTAACGGGTAGAGCGACCATGCGACAGATCGACCACGTCATCCACGGCCATTCGGGCAGCGACTTTTCGGGCCGCACGCACAAGGTCTGGAACCCGTCCACCGGCGAGGTGCAGGCCGAAGTGGTGCTGGGCGATGCCGCGTTACTCGACCGCGCGGTTGAAAACGCGAAGAATGTCCAGCCCGGCTGGGCGGCGACCAATCCGCAAAAGCGCGCGCGCATCATGTTCGCTTTCAAGCAGCTGCTCGAAGAGAACATGCAGGAGCTGGCCGAGCTGCTCTCGAGCGAGCACGGCAAGGTCGTGGACGATGCGAAGGGCGACGTGCAGCGCGGGCTGGAGGTGATCGAGTATGCCTGCGGCATTCCGCAAGTGCTGAAGGGCGAATACACGCAAGGAGCCGGGCCTGGGATCGATGTCTACTCGACGCGCCAGCCGCTCGGCATCGGCGCGGGCATCACGCCGTTCAACTTCCCCGCGATGATCCCGATGTGGATGTTCGGCATGGCGATCGCTGCAGGCAATGCCTTCATCCTGAAGCCCTCCGAACGCGACCCGAGCGTACCCGTGCGGCTCGCCGAGCTGTTCCTGAAAGCCGGCGCGCCGGAGGGGCTGTTGCAGGTCGTCCATGGCGACAAGGAAATGGTGGACGCGATCCTCGATCACCGGGACATCGCCGCCGTCAGCTTCGTCGGCAGTTCCGACATCGCACATTATGTTTACAAGCGCGGCGTCGCTGCCGGAAAGCGCGTGCAAGCGATGGGCGGGGCGAAGAACCACGGCATCGTGATGCCCGACGCCGATCTCGACCAGGTGGTGAACGACCTCAGTGGCGCGGCTTTCGGAAGCGCGGGCGAGCGCTGCATGGCTCTGCCCGTGGTGGTGCCGGTGGGCGAGGACACGGCGGAGCGCCTGAAGGAGAAGCTCATCCCCGCGATCAATGCGCTCAATGTTGGCGTGTCGAGCGATCCCGACGCGCATTACGGCCCGGTCGTCACGCCCGAGCACAAGAGCCGTATCGAGGAATGGATCGACACGGCGGAAAAGGAAGGCGGCGAGATCGTCATCGACGGCCGCGGGTTCAGACTGCAAGGCCATGAGGACGGCTTCTTCGTCGGCCCGACGCTGATCGACCATGTCACGCCCGATATGGAAAGCTACAAGGAAGAGATTTTCGGCCCCGTCCTGCAAATCGTTCGCGCCAAGGATTTCGAGGAGGCCGTGCGCCTGCCGAGCGAGCATCAATACGGTAACGGCGTCGCCATCTTCACCCGCAACGGCCACGCCGCCCGCGAATTCGCGCACCGAGTAAACGTGGGCATGGTTGGCATCAACGTGCCGATCCCGGTGCCGGTCAGCTATCACAGTTTCGGCGGTTGGAAGCGCTCCGGCTTCGGCGATATCGACCAGTACGGCACCGAAGGCCTGCGCTTCTGGACCAAGAGCAAGAAGATAACTCAGCGCTGGCCCGACGGGGGCGGCGACGGAAGCAACGCGTTTGTCATCCCGACTATGGGCTGACCGGCGTGATCCGGGCGCTCGTTTCGCTATGTCTTTCGGCGTTGCTGGCGGCGTGTGCGACCGCCACGCCGCCGCCGTCGGACAAGCGCATCGCGCTCACCTTCGACGATGTGCCGCGCGCGCCGGGAGCGTTTCTCGATGTCGAGGAGCGGCCTGCGATCTTCCGGCGTGAGCTGCGCGCGGCGGGCGTGGAGCAGGCGGCATTCTTCGTCAATCCGGGCAAATATGCCGAATATCCGGAACGGATCGACGAACTGATAGCCTATATCGCCGACGGGCATGTCGTGGCGAATCATACCAACACCCATCCGTCACTGCGCGACCTGACCGTTGAGCAATATCTTGCCGAGATAGACGGAGCCGAGGCATGGCTGGCGCAGCTGCCTAATTATCGTCCGTGGTTCCGCTATCCGTTCCTCCACGAAGGTCGCGCCGACAAGGACAAGCGCGACGGCGTGCGCTCCGGGCTGGCCCAGCGCGGGCTGGCCAATGGCTACGTCACCATAGATGCGAGCGACTGGTTTTACGAAGGCGCGGCTATCGAGGCACGCCGGGCAGGGCTGGAGATCGATATGGATGCGCTGCGCGACCTGTATGTCGAGAGCCATGTCGAGGCGGCGAATTTCAACGACGCGCTGGCGCGCCGCGCGCTCGGCGACCCCGTCGCGCATGTGTTGCTGCTGCACGAGACCGACCTCGCCGCGCTCTATATCGGCGATCTCGTTGCCGCTTTGCGGGCCGATGGCTGGACCATCGTGACAGCCGACGAAGCCTATGCCGATCCTTTTGCTGCCTACGCCGCGACTTACGACACTCCGAGCGCACAAGGCACGCTGACCGAGCAGGTTGCATGGCAGGCAGGCATTCCCGCGCCGCGCTGGTATGCGCGCAACGACATCGGCCTGGCGCGCGCGGAATTCGAGCGGCGCGTTCTGCATCGCGATCCTGAAGGAGCCGAATGATGAGACTTGTATCGTGCGTCGCCATCTCGCTCGCGCTCGTCGCCTGCTCGCAGGACGCCGAGGCTCCGGTCGATAGCGAAGTGACGCCGGAGAATGCTGTCGACGACGAGGTGCTGGCCGATAGTGAGACATCACTGGCTGACGCAGCGCTTGGCGGCGCGACGCAGGCCGACGGCATGATCCCGCAGCGGTTTCGCGGCGTGTGGGACTATGTCGAGGGAACCTGCATGGCCTCGTCGGACCTGCGGCTGGAAATCCGCGCGGACGGCATCGAATTTTACGAGAGCATGGGCGAAGTTACCGGCGTCGAAGTGGTCGGCCCGGACGAAGTGGTCGTCGCAATGGACATGGAAGGCGAGGGCGAGCGGTGGACCAGCCGCATTCGCTACACCCTCTCAGACGACGGCGAGCGTTTGACGCCGACCGACGCCGAAGAGCCGAACGCTTACGACCCGATGGTGCGCAAGCGCTGCCCTGCGGGCTAGCTGTCGCCTGATAACAGTGCGAGCAGTGCGAAACTCGCCAGCCAGTGCGAGCCCATATAGTCGCCGTCGACAGCATCGAGCGAAGCGGCGAGGTGCTCGTCTGCCGATAGCGAGAGGTGCAAGCCGTACCGTGCTGCCATGCGCTCTATCTCCCGCATCGACCACGCGCGCGACAAGTTGAGCCCGTCGAGATGCGCCATCTTGCCATCGGTCGGGTCGGTGACCTGCACCGGCTGCCAGCGGTCCGCGAGCTTGGTGGTTCCCCAATAGCCGTGCAGCCATTCGTCGAATGGCACTTTGTCAATTCGACCGACTAGCTGGGCGGCGAGCAGTTCGGAACAAAGGAAATCATCGCCCGAGGGTTCCCGTGGGCCGGGATCGCCGTCGGCGGCAAAATAGTCTATCCCGCGGGTGCGAAGCAGGTCGGCTAGTGCGCTGTCATGCGCCTCGGCCCAGTCGAGGCTGAGCAGCATGGCGAAGGCGGTGTTGGCATGGGCGCCGCTGCGGATCGGGTGTTCTAGGACGCCGAGATAGTCGCGCCAGCCTTCGGCGAAGTGGCGCGCGAGTGGCTCGATGTTCGCGGCCCAGTCGCGATCTGGATGGCGTGTCGCCTCACCGTGCAAGAAGAGCAGCCACGCCCAACCATAAGGCCGCTCGAAACCGCGCGATTGAGGTCGCTCGGCATAGGCGAGTTCGGCCTGCATATTCGCTTCGATAAACGTCTCGTCCGCCAGCGCGGCTACGGCGTCGGCTTCTGGCAAGCCCGCCACCAGGCGCCGTAGGGTAAGAAGCATCCACCAGCTGTGCACGCAGCTGTGCCAGTCGAAACTGCCGTAGAAAGCCGGGTGGATCTTCCGCGGGGTGCGCGCATCATCAGGCCCGGCCATCACATGGTCGAGCTTGTTGGGATATTCGCGCGTCACATGGCCTAGCGCGGTGCGCGCGAAGCGGCTGGCGAGGGCGGTGTCGAGCATCATGACGCCTCTCCATAGCCGCCACCGCCCGGCGTGCGAATGACTATGGTGTCACCGGGTGCGCACTCCGCCGCACCTGTCGCGCCGAGCTGCGTCACCCGCCCATTGGCGTGTTCGACGAAGGTTTCGCCCGGCAGCGCATCGCCGCCGCCCGCCAGCCCGCGCGGCGCTACCTTGCGGCGATTGGCCAGCGTCTGCACCCGCATGCCTTGCAGGAAGGTGATCCGCCTCTCGACCCCGTCACCTCCCTTGTGCGCGCCACTGCCGCCCGAGCCTTCGCGAATAGCGAAACTGTCCACCCGCACCGGCAGGCGCGTTTCCAGCACCTCGGGATCGGTCAGCCGCGAATTGGTCATGTGGGTCTGCACCGCGCTCGTCCCTGCAAAATCGGGTCCGGCGCCGGAGCCACCGCAGATCGTTTCGTAATACTGGTGCTCGGCATTGCCGAAGGTGAGGTTGTTCATCGTCCCCTGCGACGGTGCCAGCGCCCCGCACGCGGCAAGCACCGCGTCGGTGACGACCTGGCTCGTTTCCACATTGCCGGCGACGATGGCGGCGGGTGGGTTCGGCGCGAGCATCGAGCCTGCCGGAATGCGCAGCTCGACCGGGCGCAGGCACCCGTCGTTGAGCGGCACGTCGTCTGCCACGAGGCAGCGCAGCGCGTAGAGCACGGCAGCGCGGGTTATGGCGGCCGGCGCGTTGAAATTGCCCGCCAGCTGGTCGCTCGTTCCGGTAAAGTCGAACACCGCGCTGCGCGCTTTGCGGTCGATGGCGATAGCGACATACACTTCGGCCCCGTTATCCATCGCATAGGCGAAGCGGCCTTCGGGCAGCCGCTCGAGTAATGTCCGCACCGCCGCTTCGCCATTGTCGAGGACATGACCCATGAACGCCGCGACGATTTCGCTCGAATGCTCGGCAGCAGCCTGCGCGAGCAAATCCGCGCCGCGCGCGCAAGCGGCGAGCTGGGCTTTGAGATCGGCGATGTTGCGATCGGGATTGCGAGCCGGATACGGTCCGGCAGCGAGCAAAGCGCGCACCTCCGCGTCCCGGAATTGTCCCTCGTCGACCAGCAGAACATCGTCGAGCACGATACCTTCCTCGTCGATCGTCCGGCTGTCGGGCGGCATGGAGCCGGGCGCGATGCCGCCGATATCGGCGTGGTGTCCTCGTGCTGCAACGAAGGCGTCCGGCTCGCGCGATCGCTTGTCCCAGAACACCGGTACGATGACGGTGATATCGGGCAGGTGCGTTCCGCCATTATACGGATCGTTGACGATATAGGCATCGCCCCGCCGGATGCCGCGCGCACTGCCAGCGCGGTTGGCGATCACGCGGCGGATGCTCGCCGACATGCTGCCGAGATGCACGGGAATATGCGGCGCGTTGGCGATGAGCGCGCCTTCCGCATCGAAGATGGCGCAGCTGAAATCGAGCCGCTCCTTGATGTTGACCGAGCTGGCGGTCGCTTCAAGAACCACACCCATTTCCTCGGCTATCGCCATGAACAGGTTGTTGAAGATGGCGAGGCGGATCGGGTCGACTGCGGCGCCGGACGCTCGGCTGCGCTCGCGCGGCGCTGAGCGTGTGAGGACGAGCGAGCCGTCCGGCGCGCCCGTGGCCCGCCATCCCGGCTCGACTACGGTGGTCGAGCCGTCGCCATGGACGATGGTCGGTCCTTCGCGCGTCTCGCCCTCGCCAAGCGGTCCTTCGATGTCGCCTGCCACCAGTCCGCCTCCGGTTCCGCGCACTTCGACGCTCACGGCTTCGAGCACAATCACGGCGTCTTCGTCCGACCAGCCGAAACGCTGGCGATGAGCGGCGCGGAATTGCGTGTCGATGTCATCCGATAGGGGCAGTTCGAGCGCGGTGTCGCTTCCCTCGAAACGCAGGCGCAGGCGACGGTGGACCGTTATGTCGTCGGGTGCGATGCCCTGCGCTGCGATCTCGTCCCGTGCCGCCGTTTCGAGCGCCGCAAGCGCCCGAGAGTAATCCTCGACAAGCGGTGCAACCAAGCCCTGTTCGCGAATGGCGACGACCGGCGAAAGGCCGATGCCGTAGGCGCTGAGCATCCCGGCGAAGGGATGCAAGAGAACCGTCTCGATGCCCAGCTCGTCAGCCACACGGCAGGCGAACTGCCCGCCCGCCCCGCCGAAGCAGGCCAGCGCATGGGTGGTGACGTCGTGCCCCCGCGCTGTGGAGATTTTGCGGATCGCGTTGGCCATTTCGTCGACCGTCAGGGCAAGGAAGCCTTCGGCCAGCGCCTGCGACGACATTGGCTCGGGGAGACTAGCGCGCACCTCTTCCAGCCGCGTCCGTGACGCTTCCATGTCGAGAGGCTGGTCCCCGTCCGGCCCGAACACCGTCGGAAATTGCGCCGGATCGATCCGGCCCAGCAGGAGGTTGCAATCGGTCACCGTGAGCGGTCCGCCCTTGCGATAGCAAGCAGGGCCGGGATCGGCGCCCGCACTTTCAGGCCCGACACGCAGCCGCTGTCCGTCGAACCGGCAGATCGAGCCGCCGCCCGCCGCCACCGTATGCACCTGCATCATCGGCGCAGCGATGCGCACGCCCGCGACGACGCTGTCGCCCGTCCGCTCGAACTCGCCCGCATAGTGGCAGACATCGGCGCTGGTCCCGCCCATGTCGAAGCCGATGAGCTTGTCGTGGCCGAGTGCCCGCGCCGTCTCGACCATGCCGACCACTCCGCCGGCCGGGCCGGACAGCACCGCATCCTTGCCGCGAAAGGCGCGCGCATCGGCAAGCCCGCCATTCGATTGCATGAAACGCAGCCGCCCGTGCTCGGGCAGCCGCGCCGCCAGCTGCTCGATATAGTCGCGGAGGACCGGCGAGAGATAGGCGTCCGCCACGCTCGTATCGCCCCGCGGAACCAGCCGGACGAGCGGCGAGACTTCGTGACTGGCGCTGACTTGCGAGAAGCCGAGTTCGCGCGCGATTTCGGCGAGCCGCCGTTCGTGCGCGGTGAAAGTCCAGCCGTGCATCAACACGATGGCGAGGGCCTCGACGCCCTTGGCCCGAAGCGCTGCAAGACCGCGCCGTGCGGCGTCCTCGTCGAGCGCGCGCAGGACCGTACCATCGGCGGCGACCCTTTCCTCCACCTCGACCACATGCCGCTCAAGCCGCTCCGGCTTGACGATACGCAACGCAAAAATGCCGGGTCGCGCCTGGTTGCCGATCTTGAGCGCATCGCGGTGCCCAGCCGTAATGGCGAGGGCGACCTCGGCGCCTTGCCGTTCGAGCAGCGCATTGGTGGCAATGGTCGTGCCGATACGCAGCTCGGCGATGGGAGCTGCGCCATGCTCGGCCATAATCCGCCGCACCACCTCGCTCGCCGCGTCATCGTACTGCGCTGGAT
>JBARVT010000028.1:0-5553 GCA_049646405.1 Alteraurantiacibacter sp. | reverse complement strand
CGCCTGCCATCCTTCGCGGTGCCTTACGCCATGCGACGCAGCGGCTGGCGGCGGCGAGGCTCACTCCCGCGCTGGTTACCCGCCCCATCGCCGAGCGCGGCGAGCGGCTGGCGGCGCTGGAGCGGCTGCGCCTGCAGCTCGACCCAAAGGCCCCGCTGCAACGCGGCTACGCGCTCGTCTGCGCGCCGGGGCATCCGGTCATCGTCTCCCGCGACCTCGCTGCCCGGCAAAAAATGCTCACCCTCGAATTCGCTGACGGCACGCTCCACGTTGTGCCGGGCAAGGCACCTGCCAGATCGAGCACGCGCGCAGCAAAAGCGCCCGAGGATGGACAGCCAAAATTGCTTTGAGCGGTACGAACGCCTAGATTGCCTCCATGCTGATGAATTCGAGCGAAAACGAAGCCACGCTGATCTACGGACCCAACGGCTTTCGCGTGATCCGCCCCGGCCATTTCGTTACCTGCGCGGCGAGCGGGGTACCCGTCTCGCTGGAAGAGCTGCGATACTGGAGCGTAGAGTTGCAGGAACCCTATGCCAGCGCTGAGCTCGCGACGAAGCGGGCGCTCGAAAAACAGTGAGATTGCGCCTTATCGCCGCCGCGCCGTTGCTCGCTTCCGCCTGCACCGTCGTACCGCCCGCCGAAGAGCCCGCACCGCGCCAGCCGACCCAGGTGGTGCAGCCGATCCCGACGCCCTCCCCGGCCCCCACGCCAACACCCACGCCGACGGGGCCGAGTACCTTCCTGTTCGACGGGCAGCTGACGCAAGGCGGCTGGATACGCGGGCAGGCGCCCGGTGGCACGACCTCCGCTCGGCTTGGCGAGCAGGACCTGACGCTCGACAACGAAGGCCGCTTCTTCGCCGCGTTCGACCGCGATGCCGGACCAAACGCCGAGCTGGTCGCCACGCTGGCTGACGGGCGCACGATACGCAGCCCGATCACCGTTTCCCCACGCGGCTGGAATATCGAGCATATCAATGCCGCGCGCCGTCCGGGCGGGGCCAGCGATGCCTTCATGCGCCGCCGCCAGCCCGAACTCGATGCGATCTGGGATGCGCGCACCGCCAATTCGCCGAGCGACGGCTGGCGACAGGATTTCAACTGGCCGGTGACGGGACGCATCTCGGGCCGCTTCGGCTCCCAGCGCGTCTATCGCGGAGAGCCGGGCAGCTACCATTCGGGCCTCGACATTGCGCCCGGTGCAGGAACGCCGTTCACCGCGCCGGCCGACGGGGTGGTGACGCTGGCGGCCTACGATCCCTTTAGCCTCGAAGGGCACCTCATCATCATCGACCACGGTGCGGGGCTCAACAGCGCGTTCCTCCATGCCTCGCGCATCTTCGTGAATGTCGGCGACCGCGTGTCCCGGGGCGAT
The DNA here is from genome assembly GCA_049646405.1 of Alteraurantiacibacter sp. Taxonomy (GTDB): domain Bacteria; phylum Pseudomonadota; class Alphaproteobacteria; order Sphingomonadales; family Sphingomonadaceae; genus Alteraurantiacibacter. The sequence goes on along the minus strand of JBARVT010000028.1, from coordinate 4,176 downwards.
CGGCTCGGTCTGGTCGGCGCGACGGGGCGGGCGACAGGGCCGCATCTGCACTGGAGCCTGAAATGGCACGACGCGCGGCTCGATCCGCTGCTGTTCCTCGGCCCGATGCCGTGATAGCCGCGCGCCGATGGCCGCGCCGCTTCCCCGCAAACGACTGATCGCGATAGGCTGCGTCGCGCTGGCCCTCGCGCCGGGCACTTGGCTGCGCAGCGACCCTGTGGCCGAGCGGAGCGGGCGCATTGCCTTCTCCGCACTGGCCGAGATCGACAAACCTGCCGAACTGGGCGGTTTCATTCGCAAGGGCGTGTGGCAGATCGCCAGTCCGGACATGGATTTCGGAGGCTTCTCGGCGCTCGTCCTGCTGCCGGATAACGAACTGCTAGCCTTTTCGGATCGCGGCTTCATCATGCGGTTTGCTCGCCCCGGCAGCGCGGCGGAGGGCGAGGCCGCCATCGCCCCGCTTGCGGATCGTGGGCGATTTGAACGCTTCCTGCCCGACATCGAGTCGGCGACCCGCAGCACGGCGAATGGCGATGTCTGGCTCGGCTTCGAGGCGGGCAATATCGTCGGCCGGTTCTCGGCAAAGGGACGGCAGGAGGCCGCGCGCCGCCCGCGCGAGTGGCGCGGCTGGCCCGGAAACAGTGGCCCCGAAGCGATGGCGCGCCTGCCCGACGGGCGGTTCCTCATTCTGCCCGAAGCGAGCCGCACCGGCGTGCTGCATCCGGGCGACCCGACCATGGACGCCCCCGCGCGGCAATTCGCCTTTAGCGTGCCCGAGGATTACGCGCCGACCGACATGACCGCGTTGCCGGATGGCCGCGTGCTGGTGCTGCTGCGCAAGACGGTCGTCGCATTCCCCCCCTTCTCCGCCGCGCTGGGCATTGCCGATCCGACCGATCTCGACCAGGGCGAGCGGCTCGAGATACGCAAGCTGGTCGACCTCGATCGAATACTGCCGCGCGAGAATTACGAAGGGTTGGCGGTGGAGGCGGGCGAGGATGGGGCGGTGACGCTATGGATCATCTCGGACGACAATATCGCCAGCTTCCAGCGCACCCTGCTCGCGCAATTGAGCTGGCAGCCCCGACGAAAAAGCGCGCCGGAGCCGTAGCTCCCGCGCGCTTTGTCAAACTCTGTACGAGATGCCGCCTATGCGGCTTCGGCTTCCTTGGCCGCCTTCTTCAGCTCGCGCTTCACTTTCAGCGCGCGCGACGACAGCTTCTCGTCGCGGGTCTTCATCAGCCAGTTGTCGAGGCCGCCATTGTGCTCGACCGAGCGGAGGCCGTGCGTCGACACGCGGAACTTGAACGCACGGTCCAGCTTTTCCGACAGCAGCGTCACGTTCTGCAGGTTCGGCAGGAAGACGCGCTTCGTCTTGTTGTTGGCGTGGCTGACATTGTGGCCGACCTGACGGCCCTTGCCGGTGAGTTCGCAGATGCGCGACATGAGGATTTCTCTCGTTCGAAACGGGTTCGGGTGAACAGCATGTAGCTGGGAAAGGCGCGCGCATACAGGGGGGGTGGAGATTCGTCAAGCGAGCAGGTAGCGCCTGTCGGATGGCACGATGGCCTCTTTCGCCGCATATGCAACGCGCGCTGGAACTGGCGCGCGAGGCCGCGCGGCTGGGCGAAGTGCCAGTGGGCGCGGTGGTAGTGAGGGGCGGCGAGACACTCGGCGAAGGCTACAACCTCACCCGCGCCAGCCATGACCCCACCGCCCATGCCGAAATCGAGGCTATCCGCCGCGCGGCAAAGACTTTGGGCAACGAGCGGCTGACCGGTTGCGACCTCTATGTGACGCTGGAGCCTTGCTCCATGTGTGCAGGCGCGATCAGCCACGCGCGGCTGGGGCGCGTCTACTATGCTGCGAGCGATCCAAAAGGCGGCGCAATCGAGCACGGCGCGCGCGTGTTCGAGCAAGAGCGATGCCTGCATGTGCCGGAGGTATATCCGGGCATGGGGGAAAGCGAGGCGGCGCAATTGCTCCGGGAGTTCTTTCGCAAGCGGCGATGAGTGAGCTCACAGTCCTCGCCAGATCCGCACCTCGTCGCCATCGTCCGGCCCGAACCTCCGCGCGCCGCAGGCGGTCGGCATGAAGTCCGCGCCGTAGCAGAGCCGCATCTCCGTCATCCAGCCGCGTTCGTTGACGACGAGGCCGATATCCTCGCCATCCCACGCCGGGTTCGCGTCGGAGAAGGCGGTACGGATATCGCCCGCGGTCAGGTCGCGGTGGCGGGAGAGACGGTCGAAATCGGGCCAGCGCAGGCTGTTCCACAGGATGCGGGTGACGCGCAGGTATGTGCCCGCATCGCGCGTCATGCAGCTGCCGTGCTTCGCCCATTGCCGCGCGACGAGGCGGGTATCGGGCGACATGCACAGGCTGCGCGCCATATCCTGCGAGGTCGGCGCATCGCGCGTCTGGCACCATTGCGGCCAGCTGCCGCGCGGTCCCTCCGGCCATAGCCCATGCACGACAAAGGCGAAGCGTCCGGTCCGGCCCGAGCATTGCCGGGCGTGGCGCGCGCTTTCCTCGCGGAAGCGGCAGAATTCGGGGCTCCAGCTGAGTGCAAGCGTGTAGCCGGTGACGCGGGTCTGGCGGACCGGCCCGTCGCGCTCGATCATGGGAACGGCGATGCGGCCTGTCGGGATGGCACATTGATAGGCCTGCGCGCTCGCCGCAGCGGGAAGCGCCAAACCGAGGGCGGCGGCGAGCCATCGCATGCCTATTGCGGCACCGCCTTCAACCACGCGCGCGAATCGGGGCGGAACAGGTGCCAGACGGCGATCAGCTTGAGCAGCAGGGTGACGAGGCCACTGATGCTGAAGGACAAGCCGCCCTGCACCAGCGTCAGCAGCGTCGTTGCAGCGGAAAAGGCGACAAGAATGGCGATGACCCAGGCCGCCCAGCCCATGCGCAGCCGCGAAGCGAAGAACCACAGGCCCAGTTGCACGAGATAGACCACCGCCAGCGTGCCGAGCAGGGTCGCGTCGGCATAGCTCTCCAACCCGGAGGCGGCGAGCTGCGTTGCGACGGCCTCGTGCTGCGCGTCGTAATTCATCAGCGCGCTGGCGATGCCGATCATGATCGCAGCGATGTAGAACAGGTCGAACTTGCGGATCGAGTCCGGGCGCATTGTCGTATTCCTCCCGAACGCAGAAATGCCACCAAGTTACAGGGGCGTAAAGTCCAGCCCGATATCGGCGGCGGGCGCGCTCTGGGTCAGGCGACCGACGCTGACATAATCGACCCCCGTCGCGGCTTTCGCGGCGATGGTCTCGAGAGTAATGCCGCCGCTCGCCTCGGTCGGCACGCGGCCTGCCACCATTGCGACGGCTTCGCGCAGGGTCGGCGGCTCCATATTGTCGAGCAGCAGGCGGGTGGCGCCCGCCGCCAGTGCGAGCTCGATCTGGTCGAGCCGGTCCACCTCGCAGATGATGTCCTGCACCCCGGCGTCGCGCGCGCGGCGCACCGCCTCGGCGACATTGCCCGCGACCAGGATGTGGTTGTCCTTGATCATCGCCGCGTCCCACAGCCCCATGCGGTGGTTGCTCCCCCCGCCCATGCGCACGGCGTATTTTTCGAGGTGGCGCAGGCCGGGGATGGTCTTGCGCGTGTCGAGCAAGGTGCAATCGGGATTATCCATCGCATCGACATAGGTCCGCACCAGCGTCGCAATGCCCGAAAGGTGCTGCACCGTGTTGAGAGCGCTGCGCTCGGCTGTCAGCATGGCGCGAGCATTGCCGGTGAGACGCATGAGATCGGTGCCGGGTTCGACAGCCGCGCCTTCTTCGACCAGCACCTCGATCTGCATGTCCGTATCGAGATGGCGGAAGAACGCCTCGGCCATCGGCAGGCCCGCAACGCGGATGGCATCACGGCTGTCCATCACGCCCGAAAACCGCGCGTCGGCGGGAATGACGCTCTGCGCAGTTACATCATGCCCGCCGCCGGCCAAGCCCTCACCGAGGTCTTCCGCCAGCGTATCGCGCACGAAGGTGGCGAGGTCGAAGCCGTCCAGTGCGAAATCTGTCATCGAGAACTCCTGCAACGGTCGCCATGCGACCGCAAGGACAACCGCCCGCCCGCAGTGGCGCGCAGCGAGGCGGTGTGCGTCTAGCGAGGACAAACCCGCGGAGGCGGGTTTGCAATCAGTTAGTGCACGAACCGCGCCACAAC
>JBARVT010000027.1:0-23311 GCA_049646405.1 Alteraurantiacibacter sp. | reverse complement strand
GGCTCAATGCTTCGTCAGTTGCTCACCCTGCTTGCCGTCATTTCGGGCTTCACGCTCGTCACGGAGCCTGTGGGTGCGGCGGAGATGCGCGAACTCAGCATCGCGGCGGCGCAGGAGAAGGATGACTGCCGTCCGGTCGTCGCCGGGCCGCTGCAATTCGCGGCGCTTGTGGAAACCGGCTCTCCCGAAGAGCCCAGGCCGTGCCAGCGCCGCGTGCGCGCGCCGTTGCCGCCGGTGATGTTCGGCCCGGATCGCGCCATCGAATAGGCCGCGCGGCCACTCCGTAATCCGACACTTTTCAAGACGGCGGCGCCTTACGCGCGGCCGCGCTCCCTATATACGACAGGCATTCCCCCATGTGGCAATCCATCGCCAAGTCCGTTTTCGGCTCGTCCAACGACCGCTACGTCCGTTCGCTCGACAAGATCGTCTCCCATGTCAACGCGCTCGAAGAGCAGCTGGCCGACTTTTCGGATGAAGAGCTGAAAGCGCAGACGGCCAAGTTCCGCATGAAGTTGGACGAGGGCAAGACGCTCGACGACATCCTGCCCGAAGCCTTCGCCACCGTGCGCGAGGCGTCGAAGCGTGTGCTCGGCATGCGGCATTTCGACGTGCAGATGGTTGGCGGCATTGTGCTCCATCGCGGCGAAATCGCGGAGATGAAGACGGGCGAGGGCAAGACGCTGGTCGCCACGCTCGCCACCTATCTCAACGCCATCGAGGGCAAGGGCGTCCACGTCGTCACCGTCAACGACTACCTCGCTCGCCGCGACGCGGAATGGATGGGGCGCCTGCACGGTTTTCTCGGTCTGTCAGTCGGCGTGATCGTGCCGAACCTTGGCGAGGCGCAGCGGCGCGAGGCCTACGCCGCCGACATCACCTACGGCACGAACAACGAATTCGGCTTCGACTACCTGCGCGACAACATGAAGCAGGAACGCCGCCAGATGGTGCAGCGGCCCTTCAATTTCGCCATCGTCGACGAGGTCGATTCGATCTTGATCGACGAGGCGCGCACCCCGCTCATCATCTCCGGTCCGACCGAGGACAAGAGCGAACTCTACATCGCTCTCGACGCGGTAGTGAAGCAATTGGTTAAAGACCAGGAAGCCCTCGAGAAGGAGAATGGTGGCCCACTCGGCGAGGAAGATGGCTATTTCACGAAGGACGAGAAGAGCCGCAACATTCAGCTGACCGAGGATGGCACCGAAGAGATGGAGCGCCGTCTCGCAGCCGCCGGGCTGCTGGAGACGGACAACCTTTACGACGTGGAGAACACGCAGGTCGTCCACCACATGGACCAGGCGCTAAAGGCCGTGGTCATGTTCCGCAAGGACACCGATTACATCGTGAAAGACGACAAGGTCGTCATCATCGACGAATTTACGGGCCGCATGATGGATGGCCGCCGCTGGTCCAACGGTCTGCACCAGGCGGCCGAGGCGAAGGAGGGCGTGGAAATCCAGCCCGAAAACCAGACGATGGCTTCCATCACCTTCCAGAACTATTTCCGCATGTATCCCAAGCTGTCCGGCATGACCGGCACCGCCGCCACCGAGGCGAGCGAATTCTGGGACATCTACAAGCTCAACGTCGTCGAAATCCCGACCAACGTGCCGATTACGCGCGTGGACGAGGAGGACGAGTTCTACAAGAACACGATGGACAAGTTCCAGGCCATCGCCAAGGCCATCCGCGAGAAGAGCGAGGCGGGCCAACCGGTGCTGGTGGGTACGGTGTCGATCGAGAAGTCCGAACTGCTGAGCAAGTTCCTTGATCAGGAAAAGGTGCAGCACGAGGTGCTCAACGCCCGCATGCACGAGCGCGAGGCGCATATCGTGGCGCAGGCGGGCCGCATCGGAGCGGTTACCATCGCCACCAACATGGCGGGCCGCGGCACCGATATCCAGCTTGGAGGCAATGTCGAATTCCGCATCGAGGGCGAGCTCGCCGGAATAGAAGACGGGCCGGAACGGGATGCCGGCGTAGAGCGGATCAAGGCCGAAGTTGCCGCAGAGAAACAGAAGGTGCTGGAAGCGGGCGGCCTGTTCGTGCTGGGTACCGAGCGCCATGAAAGCCGCCGCATCGACAACCAGTTGCGCGGTCGTTCGGGCCGCCAGGGCGACCCAGGACTCTCGCGCTTCTACCTCTGCCTGGAGGACGATCTCCTGCGCATCTTCGGGCCGGACACGCTTTTTGCCAAGATGATGAACGCCAATCTGGAAGACGGCGAAGCGATCGGCTCCAAGTGGCTGTCGAAGGCCATAGAAACGGCGCAGAAAAAGGTCGAGGCGCGCAATTACGAGATGCGCAAGCAGGTCGTGCAATACGACGACGTGATGAACGACCAGCGCAAGGTCATTTACGAACAGCGCAGCGAGATCATGGATTCGGAGCGCGTAGACGACGTGGTCGAAGACATGCGCGCCGACGCCATCAACGCGCTGGTCGCGACCTATTGCCCGCCCGGCTCCTATCCCGAGCAATGGGACGTGGAAGGGCTGAAGGAAAAGGTCGACGACGTCCTGCGCGTCGATGCCGACATCGATGCGTGGATGGAGGAAGATCAGGTCGAGCCCGAACTGATCGAGGAACGGCTTGCCGCGCTCGCCGAGGAAAAGCTGTCGGGCAAGATCGCCGATATTCCGGAAACGACATGGCGACGGGTGGAAAAGTCCATCCTCCTCGAACGGCTCGACTATCACTGGAAGGAACACCTCGCGACGCTCGATGCGCTGCGGCAGGTCGTGTTCCTGCGCGCTTATGCGCAGAAGCAGCCGATCAACGAATACAAGCAGGAAGCCTTCGGCCTGTTCGAGACGATGCTCGACACGCTGCGCGAGGATGTGACCAAGGTGCTGCTCACCGCCGAATTCCGCGCCGCCGCGCCGCCGCCGCGCTCGCTGCCGGATTTGCCAGAGTTCTTGACCGGCCATATCGACCCGCTGACGGGCGAGGACAATTCGAACGACGGCGACGGATCGGACCGGCAGGCGCCGCTCTTCGGCACGCTCGCCGGAGCCCCTGTTGCCTCCACCGGATCGGGCGGCGCGCAGGGCGAGGACCCCTATGCCGGCCAGGCCGTCAGCCGCAATGCTCCATGCCCATGCGGCTCCGGCAGCAAGTACAAGCACTGCCACGGCGCGCAGGGTTAAAGCGGGGCGGGAAACCGATCACGAAACATGCATCACTGCAAGAACGGCCGCGCTGCGTCCCACATCCGCAAGATCAGAGACGCGCGGCCTTTTTCGTGCCTGTGACACATCCAGCCCGCAGCGAAGCGCGGGTCCTGCATCAGGCTGTGCGAAAAATGGCTCCCCGAGTTGGATTCGAACCAACGACCAAGTGATTAACAGTCACCTACTCTACCGCTGAGCTATCGGGGAGCAGCCCGAAGGCAGGTGAGCGCCTATATGGGTGGCGCTTGGCTTTGACAAGCCCCCGATTGCGGCGATTTTCGCGTCAGGTGACGAACTGTTCGGCGACTATGCGCTCGTCGAGCGCGTGGCCGGGATCGAACAGCAGCGTCATCTCCATGTCGCGCGCGATTTCGATGCGCACTTCGGCGACGTCGCGCACTTCCGTCTGGTCGGCCACGGCTGCGACGGGGCGCTTGGCAGGCTCGCGCACGCGGAAGGTCACGCGGCTTGCCTCGGGCAGGATTGCGCCCGGCCAGCGGCGCGGGCGGAACGGGCTGATCGGGGTGAGGGCGAGCATGCGCGAATCGAGCGGCAATATCGGTCCGTTGGCGGAGAGGTTGTAAGCAGTGGAGCCGACGGGTGTACTCAACAACACGCCGTCGCCAGCCAGCTCGGGGATGCGAACCCGGTCGTTCACGGCGATTTCCACCTTTGCCGTTTGGCGTGTTTCGCGCAGCAGGCTGACTTCGTTGATGGCGCAGCTGACCTGTACCTCGCCTGCCTGCGTTGTCGCTTCCATCCGCAACGGCGCGACGGTGACAGGCTTGGCCTTTGCAATGCGCGCAACGAGGCCTTCCGGGCGACGGTGGCGGTTCATCAGGAATCCTACCGTTCCCAGATTGACGCCGAAAACGGGCACGCGCCGCTCCGCCTCCAGCATGCCGTGCAGGGTATCGAGCATGAAGCCGTCGCCGCCCAGCGCAACGACCACGTCGGCGTCGGCGACGGTCACGAATTCGGTGGTGTCGGAAAGGCGGCGCGCGGCTTCGCATGCAGCCTCTACCGGCGAGTGCAGCAGCGCGAGGCGCGCGGGCGGGGCGGCATCCATGCGGGCCAACCTATGGAGCGCCGTCCCGAATTGCAACGCGCGGCGTCACGCGGGGTGACGCGCCGCGCGGGTCGTGTCATTGCACGCCCATGTCGATACCCGCCCAGGCCGTAGACCGCCGCATGCGTTTCGATCGCAGGCGGAGCGAGCCGCATCCGATCACCGAAGACCTTGCCGATGCGCTGACCGCGAGCGAAGTGGAACTGCTTTATCAGCCGCAATTCAGCGCGTCGGACGGGGCGCTGCTGGGGGCCGAGGCACTTGTTCAGTGGCACCATCCCGAACACGGGCGGCTTGCCGGCGATTCGCTGGTCGCGATAGCGCAGAGCGGCGGACTGGTGCGGCGGCTATCGCGGCATATCGCGCGTCATGCGCTGGCAGAAGCGCGCGAGTGGCCCGAGCATCTTCGCCTTTCGCTTAACGTCACCGCGATGGATCTGTTCGACCGGACTTTCGCTGACGATTTGCTGGCCATGGTGGCAGAGAGTGGTTTGCCTGAAGACCGGCTCACGCTGGAGATCACCGAGCAGGCGCTGGTTGCCGATCTCGACCGGTCTGCGGCGCGGCTCGAAACACTAGCGGCGCGCGGCATCCGCATCGCGCTCGACGATTTCGGGGCGGGGTTCTGCAACTTCCGCTACCTGAAGCTCCTGCCGCTCCACGCGCTCAAGCTCGACAAGTCGATGATTGATGGCATCGCCAGCGATCCGCGCGACTTGGCCGTCCTGCAGGGCATTGTCGCGATGGCGCGCGCGCTGGGGCTCAGCGTGATCGCGGAAGGGGTGGAAAGCGAGGCGCAGCGCAATATCGCCATCGCCGAGGGTTGCAATGTGTGGCAGGGCTATCTTGGCGGCAGACCGGTGCCTGCGAGCGAGTTCCGCTGTCTATTCGCCTGACGCGTCGGCGTCCATCGTGACGACGACCTTGCCCTTCGCGTGACCTTTTTCGAGATAGGCCATCGCGTCGGCCATCCTGGCGAAGGGATAAACCTTATCGACCACCGGCGTGATCGTGCCGTCGTCCACAAGCGATGCCAATTTGACGAGGCCTTCGCCATCGGGATGCATCAGCAGGAATCGATAGTCCACGCCCTGCATCCTTGCCTGCATGCGCAGTTTCAGGCTGGCGACCCAGAACAGCGCGGTTAGAGGGAAGCCGCGACCCAGGTCCTGCGTGGCGGTGCGTGGTTCGGGCAGACCGGCGATGGAGACGACCTTTCCGCCGCTTTTCACGATCCTGAAACAGCGCGATAAGGTATCGCCGCCGATCATGTCGAAGGCCGCGTCGACCGGCTCGATCACGTCCTCGAATTGTTCGGCGGTGTAATCAACCACCCGGTCCGCGCCAAGGCGTTCGACCAGCTCGCGTCCGCGCGAGGACGCGGTGGTCGTCACATGCGCGCCGAGCCATTTGGCGAGAGGAATGGCGAAAGTGCCGACACCGCCCGCGCCGCCGGTAATGAGCACGCGGTCGCCCTGCTGCAGGTGAAGTTCATCGCGCAGCACCTGCAAGGCGGTCAGCCCGGCCAGCGGGATCGCGGCGGCCTGGGTGTCGTCGATCGAGGCGGGAACGAGCGCGCAGTCGGCTTCGGGCACGGCGGCGTATTCGGCATAGGCGCCCATACGGTCTTTCGGCACGCGCACCATCACCCGGTCGCCGAGCGCGAAACGCGTCGCATCGCGGCCTTGCGCAATCACCTCGCCCGCCAGTTCGTTGCCCATGACGACGGGCATGTCGAAATCCATGACGGCCCTCAGCTTGCCCTCGCGCGTCTTCCAGTCGACCGGGTTGAGCCCCGCCGCGTGGACCTTGACCAGAACCTCGCCGTCGCCCTGCACGGGGCGCACCATCTCCCGCATGCCGGACTTTTCCGGCCCGCCATAGCCGGTCATCGCCCAGCCCCGCATAAGCACGCTCATTACGCTGCCTCCTTCGTGCGCTCGGCACGCATGACGATTCCGGACAGGCCTTTGGTCAGCTGGATCAGGCCATTCAATCGCGATTGCGGATCGCCCCAGGCGCGGTTGATCTGCAACTTCATGTCGGGGCGCAGCTTGGCGGTGTCGCCCAGTCGCTCAACATAGGCGAGCAGGCCGGCGGGTTCTGGGAAGTGATCCTTGTGGAATGTTACCAGCGTACCGCGCGCGCCGACATCGATCTTGGCAATATGCGCAGCGACGGCCTGCGCCTTGATCTCGATCAGGCGAATGAGATTCTTGGTCGGCTGCGGCAATTCGCCGAAGCGGTCGATCATTTCCGCCGCCATGCTCTCGATCTCCGCTTGTCCCTCGGCCTGGTTGAGGCGGCGATAGAGCGCCATGCGCACGGCGAGGTCGGGCACGTAGTCCTCGGGAATCATGATCGGCGCATCGACGGTAATCTGCGGGGAAAGGCCGCTCGTGTTCTTCTGCAGTCCCGCATCGCCGGCCCTGGCAGCGAGAATCGCGTCTTCCAGCATCGACTGGTAAAGTTCGAAGCCGACTTCGCGAATGTGTCCCGATTGCTCGTCCCCCAACAGATTTCCCGCGCCGCGAATGTCGAGATCGTGGCTGGCGAGCTGAAAGCCCGCGCCGAGGCTGTCGAGATCGCCCAGCACCTTAAGCCGCTTCTCCGCCACTTCCGAAAGCTGCGTGTCGGCGGGAGTCGTAAGATAGGCATAAGCGCGGATCTTGCTTCGCCCGACCCGCCCGCGCAGCTGGTAGAGCTGGGCCAGGCCGAACCGGTCGGCGCGGTGGATGATGATCGTGTTGGCGCTGGGGAGGTCGAGTCCGGATTCGACAATGGTCGTGGAGATCAACACCTCGTATCGGCCTTCGTAAAACGCGCTCATCCGCTCCTCGATCTCGCCCGCGCTCATCTGGCCGTGAGCGGAGACGAATTTCACTTCGGGCACGGTTTCGCGCAGCCAGTCGACCAGCGGGTCCATGTCGGAAATGCGCGGCACGACGATGAAGCTCTGCCCGCCGCGATGGTGTTCGCGCAGCAATGCCTCGCGCACCACCATGTCGTCCCATTCCATCACGTATGTCCGCACGGCGAGGCGATCGACGGGCGGGGTCTTGATGGTGGAAAGCTCGCGCAGCCCGCTCATCGCCATCTGCAGCGTGCGCGGGATCGGCGTGGCGGTGAGGGTGAGGACGTGCACATCGGCGCGTAGCTGCTTCAGCTTCTCCTTGTGCGTGACGCCGAAGCGCTGTTCCTCGTCCACGATTACCAGGCCGAGATCCTTGAACTTGGTGTTTTTCGACAGGATGGCATGGGTGCCGATCACGATGTCGATATCTCCGCTCGCCAGTCCGTCGCGCGTGACTTTCATCTCCTTGCTCGGCACGAGGCGCGAGAGGCGCCCGATCTTGAGCGGGAAACCGTTGAAGCGGTCGCAGAAGTTCTGGAAATGCTGGCGCGCGAGCAAGGTGGTAGGGGCGACCATCGCCACCTGCTGGCCGTTCATCGCCGCGACGAAGGCGGCGCGCAGCGCGACCTCTGTCTTGCCGAAGCCGACATCGCCGCAGACCAGCCGGTCCATAGGACGCCCGCTTTCGAGATCACGCAGCACGTCGGCGATAGCCGCTTCCTGATCGTCAGTTTCCTCGTATTGAAAGCGGTCGAGGAACTGGCCGTAGCTGCTCTCCTCGGCTGCCAGTACCGGAGCCTTGCGCAGGGCACGGCGGGCGGCGACGCCCATCAGCTCGCCCGCAATTGCGCGGATGCGCTCCTTCAGTTTCGAGCGGCGGCGCTGCCATGCCTCGCCGCCGAGCCTGTCCAGGGCGACACTTTCCTCGCTAGAGCCGTAGCGGCTGAGAACGTCGATATTCTCTACCGGGATGAATAGCTTGTCGCCGCCCGAATATTCCAGCCGCACGCAATCGTGCTGGCTCTTGCCGACCGCGATGGGTTCCAGCCCGATATACTTGCCGATGCCGTGATCGAGATGAACGACGAGGTCGCCTTTCGACAGCGATTGCAGCTCGGCGAGGAAGGCGTCGGCATCCTTCTTCTTTTTGCGGCGGCGCACGAGGCGATCGCCGAGCAGGTCCTGCTCGGTGAGCAGCTCCACCTCGTCATTGGCAAAGCCGGTGTCGAGCGGCAGCACCATCGCGGTCGGCTCGCCCTTTGCGGAAGCTCCGAGGGCTTCCTGCCAGTTCTTCGCCGTGCCGACACTCGTACCCGCTTCGCCGAGGATCGAGACGATGCGGCTGAGCGAGCCTTGGGAATAAGCCGCCAGCAATGGCCGTTTGCCCGCCTTGCCGAGCGCCGCAAGATGCTTTGCCGCCGCCTCGTAAACATTCGCGCCCTGCGAACGTTCAGGTGTGAAGTCGCGTGCCGATCTGAACCCGAAATCGACCACGCTGTCGCTTTCCGGCTCGTCGAAAATCGTCGTGCGGTGGATCGGCCACCCGACCTGCGCCTGCTTCACCTCGTCGTCCGTCAGGTACAGCGCGTCGGGCGCGAGCGGGCGGTAGCTGCCCTTGGTCTGTCCGGCGATGTCACCGCGCTGGCGGTGATAGTCCGTTATGTCCTTCAGCCGCTCCTCGACGGCGGCCTGCGCGGCTGAGTCCATCACCACCGTGTCGCCGTCCGTCAGATGCTCGAACAGCGTAACCAGCTTGTCTTCGAACAGCGGCAGCCAGTGCTCCATGCCCGCCAGCCGCCGCCCGTCGCTCACCGCTTCGTAAAGCGGATCCTGCGTGGCATCGGCGCCAAATTTCTCGCGGTACCGGCTGCGGAAGCGCTTGATACTGTCCTCGTCGAGCAGCGCTTCGCTGGCGGGGAGCAGCAGGTGGCTATCGATGGTTTTGGTGGTGCGCTGTGTGCTCGGATCGAACAGCCGCAGGCTTTCCACCTCGTCGCCGAAGAAATCCAGCCGCAACCCAGCATCGAGGCCGCTTGGATAGATGTCGACGATGCTGCCGCGCATCGCGAATTCGCCGGTGTCGACGACCGTGTCGACGCGGGCGTAACCCTGTTTGCGCAGCAGGTTTGCCAGCGTTGCGAAGCCGATTGTGCTGCCGACCTTGAACTCGCGCACCGCCTCTCGAATGCGGAACGGGGTGAGCACGCGTTGCAGCAACGCGTTGGCGGTGGTGACGAGCAGCTGGTTGCTGGCCTTGCCATTCTGGAGGCGATGCAGGGCGGACAGCCTCTGCGCGCTGACCGAAAGGGCGGGGCTGGCGCGGTCGTACGGCAAGCAGTCCCACGCCGGGAATTCTACCACCTCCAGCTCCGGCGCAAAAAAATGCGCTGCATCCACCACCGCACGCATCGCCGCATCGTCCGGCGCGACGAAAACCGCACGGCTTTTCGCGGCGCGAGTGAGGTCGGCCATCACCAGGGGCTGCGCACCGCGCGCAACTTGCGCCAGTGTCAGCGGCTGTGAGGCTTTCAGGATACGGGACAGATCGGGCATCTTCGGACAGAACTCGTTGCAAGCCAAAAAGCCCCCGTCTCGTTTCGAGGCGGGGGTGCGGACTTGACTAGATGCGCACGTAATCGAGTTTTCGCAAGGCTGCCAACTGCGTTCCCGCCAGCCTTTCCGGCGGCTCCCCGCGGCCCATCGCCCAGGCCATCACGTCGACATCGTCCTCGTCCAGCAAGGCTTCGAACCAAGCGAGGGCCGCTTCGTCCCACCTTCTGTAATAGGTGTCGAAAAAGCAGCCGAACATGTAATCCGCTTCCCGCGTGCCACGATGCCAGGCGCGGAACTTCGCGCGAGCGAGACGGGTGGCGAGGTCGGTGGACGACATGGACACGGCTCCTACCGCCCGCCGGACGCTTGCGCTAGTGCCTTCCCATGCGCCCCGAAATCCTCAACCCGCTCTTCGCAGTGACCGAAAGCCTCGAGGGCGTCGGGCCGAAGCTGAAAAAGCCGCTCGCCCGCCTCGGGCTCGAGCGGGTGCGGGACGTGCTGTATCACCTGCCCGAACGTTTTGTTATCCGCCGCGCGGTGAAGGATCTGGACGATGCGCAGGTCGGGGAGCAGGTCGTGGTGCCACTCACCGTGGTCGAACATCGCGCCAGCCGATCCTCGCGCGGACCCTACCGCGTGCTCGTTGGCGACGAACGCGGCAATATCTGCGCGCTGACCTATTTCGGGCGGGCGAGCTATAGCGCGAAAAAGGAGCTGCCGGTCGGCGCGAAACGCTGGGTGGCAGGGCGGCTCGACCAGTACGACCAGATGCTGCAGATCGTGCATCCGGACCACGTGGCGGAGGAAAGTTCCGAAGCGATGGGGCGGATGGTGGAGCCGGTCTATCGTCTTGCCGAAGGTCTGACCCAGCCACGCGTGGCCTCGCTCGTCGAACAGGCGCTCGCCCGCGCACCCGAACTGCCTGAATGGATCGATAAGGGCACGCTGGAGCGCGAAGGCTGGCCGGAATGGCGCGCCGCGCTTGGCGAGGCGCATCGGGGAGAGGCCGCGAAGGCGCGCGACCGGCTCGCCTATGACGAATTGTTCGCTAACCAGCTCGCCCTGATGCTGATCCGGCAGCGCAACCGGGCGCGCAAGGGTCAGCCGCTGCAAGGCGATGGCTGCCTGCGTGGCAAGCTGCAACTCCCGTTTCCGCTCACCGGCGCGCAGCAACGTAGCGTGGACGAAATCGCAGGCGACATGGCGCAGGCGAACCCCATGCTGCGCCTGCTGCAAGGCGATGTCGGTGCGGGCAAGACGGTGGTGGCGCTGGAGGCGATGCTGGTCGCGGTGGAGGCGGGCGCGCAGGCGGCAATGCTCGCGCCGACCGAACTGCTTGCCCGCCAGCATTTCGAGAGCCTGCGCGCGCTGGCGAGGCCGACCGGCGTGGAAATCGCGCTGCTGACGGGCCGCGACAAGGGCAAGGCGCGCGAGAGCATACTGATGGGCCTGCTAGACGGCAGCATCGACATCGTCGTGGGCACGCACGCGATTTTTCAGGACACTGTGAGCTACCGCAATCTCGGGCTGGTTGTCATCGACGAGCAGCACCGTTTCGGCGTCGGCCAGCGGCTGATGCTAACGCAGAAGGGGCGAGTGACGCCGCACACGCTCACCATGACGGCGACGCCGATCCCGCGTACACTGGTGCTGGCGAACCACGGCGAGATGGAAGTCAGCCGGCTCGATGAATTGCCCCCCGGACGGCAGGCGATCGACACGCGCGTGCTGCCGGTGGAGCGGATGGACGATATCATCGCCGCGGTCGGGCGGCACATTGCGGCGGGCAGCCAAGCGTATTGGGTCTGCCCGATGGTGCGCGACAGCGAAACGATGGACGACGATATCGCCGCTGCAGAGGCTCGCTACGCCGCCCTGCGCGAGGCATTCGGCGAGTTGGTGGCGCTGGTTCACGGCCAGCTCGCACCTGAATTGAAGGACGAAGGCATGGCACGCTTCTCCGCCGGGGAAGCAAAGCTGCTCGTCGCCACGACGGTAATCGAGGTCGGCGTCGACGTGCCCGACGCGACGTTGATGGTGATCGAGCAGGCTGAACGGTTCGGCCTTGCCCAGCTCCACCAGCTGCGCGGGCGGGTGGGGCGTGGCAGTGAGAAGTCCATTTGTCTGCTGCTGCGATCCGCCGCGCTCAGCGAGACGGGCAAGAAACGACTCGAATTGATGAAGGCTTCGCAGGACGGGTTCGAGCTGGCCGAGGAGGACCTTAAACTGCGCGGTGGCGGCGAAATTCTCGGCACGCGGCAGTCGGGCGAGGAAGGGTTCAACACCGCGACGCTGGAGCAGGTCACCCGCCTGATCGACACCGCGACGGCGGATGCGAAGCTGCTGGTGGAGAATGAAGGCGGCCTCGATGGTTCGCCGCGCGGCGAAGCGGCGCGGCTGGTGCTCTATTTGCTGGAACGCGACTGGGGTGTGCAAACGCTGCGGGGCGGCTAGAGATTCCGCTTCCCGCCATCAAAAAACTGAAATAAACAGTCATCCATCCGGCTGGTGGAGCGGGGCTGTCCCGCGGCAAGCCTGGTGGAACCATTCCTGTATGCTGCTTGACCGGGTCAAACCGCTCGACGCCATCCTCGCGACGGCGGAGAAGAAATCGCTGCACCGTTCCCTGGGTGCCCTCCAGCTGATGCTGTTCGGCATCGGTTGCATCATCGGCACCGGCATTTTCGTGCTGACCGCCGCCGGGGCGCAGAAGGCAGGGCCGGGGCTGATGCTCGCCTTTGTCATTGCCGGGCTCGTCTGCATCGTCGCAGCGCTCTGCTATGCGGAAATTGCCGCGATGATCCCGGTGGCGGGGTCGGCTTACACCTACAGCTACGCCACGATGGGCGAATTGCTGGCGTGGACGGTGGGCTGGGCGCTTGTGCTCGAATACGCCATCGCCGCATCCGCGGTGTCGGTCGGCTGGTCGGGCTATTTCGCGGGCACAATCCTGGGCGATACGTTCGGAATAACATTGCCTGCCTGGCTCACTGCCGGGCCGCTGGCACTGGGCGGTGCTCCGGGCGGTTTCATCAACCTGCCAGCCATGATTATCGCCTTGCTGGTGACGTGGCTGCTGATGATCGGCACGTCGGAAAGCGCCAAGGTGAACGCGGTGCTGGTGATGATCAAGGTGACGGCGCTCACCGCCTTCATCGCGATCACGCTGACAAGCAGCGAATTCGACGCGGCGCGCTTCAACCCTTTCCTGCCCGCAGGCGTTTTCGGTGGTTGGGGCACGGGCGTTGGCGCGGTCGGCGCGGCGGCGACGATCTTCTTCGCCTATGTCGGGTTCGACGCAGTGAGCACCGCGGCAGAGGAGACGAAGAACCCGCAGCGCAACGTGCCCATCGGGCTCGTCGGCTCGCTGCTGTTCTGCACCGTGTTCTACATCCTCGTCGCGGCAGGAGCCATTGGCACGATCGGCGGGCAGCCGATCATGGGGCCGGGCGGCATCCCCTTCCCGGCAGGCTCTGAAGAACTCGCCCGGCAATGCGCCGTGCCGCAATATGCCGATGCGCTGGTCTGTTCGAACGAAGCGCTGGCGCATGTGCTTCGGCAGATCGGTTTCGGGGCGGTCGGCAACTTACTGGGCTACGCGGCGATCCTCGCGCTGCCCTCGGTCATCCTCGTGCTGCTGTTCGCGCAAACGCGCATCTTCTTCGTGATGAGCCGCGACGGATTGCTGCCCGAGGCGCTGTCGCGGGTGCACCCGAAATGGAAGACGCCGCATGTCGTCACTGCCGTTACCGGCGTGGTGGTCGCGGTGGGCGCTGCGTTCTTCCCGGTGGGCCAGCTTGCCGATATCGCCAATGCGGGCACGCTTTACGCTTTCGGCATGGTCGCCGTCGCCGTCATGGTGCTGCGCCGGACGGACCCCGCGCGGGCGCGCAGCTTTCGCGTGCCGGGGCTGGCCATTGTCGGACCGCTGACCATTGCGGGCTGCCTGTTCCTGTTCCTCAACCTGCCGCGCGATGCGATGATCGTCCTGCCGGTGTGGACCGCCATCGGCCTGATCATTTACTTCGCCTACGGGCGCGGACGCAGCCATCTGGGTCGCGGCGTGGTCGAGGTGCCGGAGGCGGAGGTCGCGGCGACGCTTGAGCCAGACATTCCCGGCATCGCGGATCGCGACCGGCCATAGGCTTGCGCTGCGCCATCATGCGTCTAGTCTCTCGCGAAACGTTCACGGGAGACTTCGCATGATCCGCTCGCTTCTCGCTGCCACCGCGCTTTTCGCCATGGCGCAGCCCGCCCTGGCGCAGGATGCCGCCGCCGATTTTCGTGAGCTGCGCGAGGATGTGTGGCAGTGGTCGCTCGACCGCTCGCCCTGGCTGTCCGAGCAGATCGGGGACAGGCGCAACGATGGTTCGCTCGGCGACCCTTCGATGGATGCCTACGACCGCGACAACCTCGACACGCGGGCCTTCCAGCAGCGCCTGCAGAGCATCGACACCGCCGACCTGCCGCAAGACCTTCGTGTCGATTACGCGCTGCTCGCCCGCAGTTTCGCCGATTCGCTAGAAGCGGCCCAGTTCGAGCAAGACCGCTACATCACCTTCACCAATCGCGGCGGCCCGCAAGGCGCTATCGCGAGCCTGCCTTATTCCAGCCCGCTATTCACTGCCGCCGATTACGACAGCTACATCGCGCGGCTGGAGAGCTTTCCAGGCTATATCGACGCCTTTATCGAGCGCAGCCGGGGCGCGATCGGGCGCGGGCTAACCCAGCCTTGCGAGCCGATGGAGGGCTACGAGAACTCCATCGCGGGCTATATCGCCGACACGCCGGAAGAGAGCGTATGGTGGCAAGCCTTCGCCGAACGTCCGGCGACCATACCGGAGGCCGCGTGGGGCGGCATCGTCGCGCGCGGGCGCAGCGCCATTACCGACGGAGCCTTCGCTGGCCTGCGCACCTTCCGCGACTATTACGTGCAGGATTTCGCCCCTTCCTGCCGGGCGGACGAGGCTCCGGGCATTGGCTCTACGCCGGGCGGGCAGGACTATTATGCCTATCGCGTGCGCAGCTTCACCACTACCGACATGACGCCGACGGACGTCCACGAGCTTGGCCTGAGCGAAGTCGCGCGTATCCGGGCGGAGATGGAGGTGGTGGCAGCGTCGGCAGGCTTCGACAGCCGCGAAGCATTCATCGAACATTTGCGCACCGATCCGCGATATTATCCGACCGACGAGGAAAGCTATCTCGAGCACACGCGCGCTCTGGCTAAGCAGATCGACGGTTGGATGCCGCGCCTTTTCGGCAAGCTGCCGCGCCTGCCCTATAGCGTGGAGCCTATCCCTGCGGCTAGCGCGCCGGGCAACACCACTGCCTATTACGAGCGCGGCTCGATGGCGACGGGGCAGCCGGGCATCTATCGCCTGAACATGACCGAGTTGGACCAGCGACCCCTGTGGGAGTTGCCTGCGCTCGGTGTCCACGAAGCGGTGCCCGGCCACCATCACCAGATCGCGCTGCAACAGGAACTCGACATGCACCCGTTGCGCGCGAACGGCGCGTTTTTCACCGCCTTCGTGGAAGGTTGGGGTCTGTATTCCGAACGGCTCGGCATCGAAATGGGGCTATACGATACGCCCGCGAAAGAGATGGGGCGCCTCAGTTACGAGATGTGGCGGGCGAACCGGCTGGTGGTCGATACCGGGCTACACGCCATGGGTTGGACGAGGGCGCAAGCCGTCGACTACATGATGGACAATACCGCACTGTCCGAAGGAAACATCAATGCAGAGGTCAACCGCTACATCACCTGGCCGGGACAGGCGGTCGCCTACAAGATCGGCGAGCTGAAGATCCGCGAGCTTCGCACGCGGGCCGAGGAGGCGCTGGGCGAGGATTTCGACCTGCGCGATTTCCACGATACGGTACTGGAGAATGGCGCGGTTCCGCTCGACGTGCTGGAGGCGTATGTGGATGGGTGGATTGCTGTGGAGCTTGGGCAGTAGGCAGTAGGGTTCGGCCCTTAGGCAGCGGAACACAGGTTAAAAGAGCGCCCCGCCTGCTATTCGCTCATCCTGAGCCTGTCGAAGGATCGTCCTTACTTGTTGCCCAGCGCAAAAGGCAAAGCGGTCCCTCGACAGGCTCAGGACGAGCGGGGGAGGAGATCGGACCTGTCCTACAAGCTGTCGACCGTGCTTCAAATGCCAGAAACTGTTCCCTCTTACCGCAACAACCACGCCGCGATCGGGTGACACTCCACCCTAAAAAGGTGACACTTCGCATGACACAGGGTGACAGTTTCCCCGCGCAAGGTGACACATCCGGCGTTTTCACCCCTGGACTGTGTAAGACCTGTAAGACCTTTGCCTCCCTTCGCCGGATGCAAACCGGGACACAGGGCTTGCGTAGCGGCTTCATTGCAGCGAAAGGAAGCGCGCCCTAAGCCGCGCCGCATCTCGCACGGAAACCCCGCCCAGTGATCCTCTCCCCTTTCGAATGGTCCATCGCCAAGCGCTACATGCTGCCCGGCCGCAGCGAGGCAGTGATTGCGCTGGTTGCGGGCATCTCGATCACCGTGGTCATGCTCTCGGTCGCCATGCTGGTGATCGTGATGAGCGTCATGAATGGCTTTCGCGCCGAACTGCTCGACCGCATCACCGGGCTGAACGGTCACGCCGTGGTGCAGGCCTATGGCGGGCGGCTCGATAACTGGCAGTCGCTGCTCGAGGAGGTCGAGGCGACGCCCGGCGTCGTACGCGCCAGCCCGCTGATCGAACAGCCGCTGCTCGCCAGCTACGAAGGCCGGGCGGAGGCCGTGTTCGTGCGTGGTAACACGATGGAGGACATCGGGCGGCTGGAGGAGAACCTCGTCGCAGGTGACCTCGCCAGCTTGCGCGAAGGCGAGCAGAACGTCGCCATTGGCAGCCGCCTTCAGCAGAACCTCGGCCTGCGACTTGGCGATACGATCACCATCATCAATCCGCAGGGCCGCACCACGCCTTTCGGCACGGTGCCACGGCAGATCGGTTACACCGTCACCGCCGTGTTCGAGGTGGGCCTGTACGACTTCGACGAACGCTTCGTCGTCATGCCGATCCCGGTTGCGCAGACCCTGCTGCTGACCGGCGATTCCATCGGCATGATCGAAGTGCAGACCGAGGATGCCGACCGCGTCGACGAGATCCTCGCCCCCGTGCAGCAGCGGCTCGGCGGGCGCGCGGTGGTGACGAACTGGCAAAGCATGAACTCGGCCCTGTTCGAGGCGTTGCAAGTGGAAAGGGTGGCGATGTTCTTCGCACTCTCCATCATCGTGCTGGTCGCTGCGTTCAACATCCTGTCCTCGCTGGTGATGCTGGTGCGCAGCAAGACGCGTGACATCGCGATCATCCGGACGATGGGCGCGACTCGCAAAAGCCTGATGAAGATCTTCGTCACCACCGGCTCCGTCATCGGCGTCGTCGGGACTCTGGCGGGCCTCGCGCTCGGCTTCCTAGTGCTGTTCTTCCGCAACGGCATCACTGTGGGGCTTAGCAAGGTGTTCGGCATCGAGCTGTGGGACCCGTCGGTCCGCTTCCTGACCGAACTGCCAGCGCGGACGGACCCGTCCGAAATCCTGATGATCTGTGGCATGGCGATGGGTTTGAGCTTCCTGGCGACGCTCTACCCCGCATGGCGCGCATCGACGACCGATCCGGTGGAGGTGCTGCGCTATGAATGAGCCTGTCGTCCGCCTCACGGGTCTTGCCCGCAGCTTCGAGCAGGGCGGCGTCGTCATCGAAGTGTTACGCGGGGTGGACCTGACCATCGCACCCGGAGAGATCGTCGCTCTTCTCGGTCCATCGGGATCGGGTAAGTCGACAATGCTGCAGGCCGTAGGGCTGCTCGAAGGCGGCTTCTCCGGCCGGATCGAGATTGCGGGGCAGGATGCCAGCAAGCTCGACAGCGCGGACCGGACGACGCTGCGGCGCGATCATCTCGGCTTCGTTTACCAATTCCACCACCTGCTGCCCGACTTCACCGCGCTGGAGAACGTCGTAATGCCGCAGCTCCTCGTTGGTGTGGGCCGCGGCGATGCGGAGGCGCGGGCGAGCCAGTTGCTCGGCGCACTGGGGTTGGAGCACCGCCTGAGCCACCGCCCAAGCAAGCTGTCCGGCGGCGAACAGCAGCGTGTCGCCGTGGCGCGCGCGCTGGCGAACCGCCCGCAACTGGTACTGGCGGACGAGCCGACGGGCAACCTAGACGAGAAGACCTCCGAACGGGTGTTGGCCGAGTTCCTCGACCTCGTGCGCGGACAGGGCAGCGCGGCGTTGGTCGCCACGCATAATGAGCGGCTCGCCGCGCGGATGGACCGTGTGGTGCGGCTGCACGAAGGGTATATCGAATAGAAACCGGACGCGGGGCTCGGGCGTTGGTGCGGCAAAGGAGATAGCCATGACCGACCATCCCAGCACCTACCGCGCCGACGACACCCACCGCGAGGGCATTCAGTGGAACGACCGCGCGTCGATCCACGAAGCAAACGATGGCGGCGGAGTGTTCGATGGTGCCAAGGGCCTTCGCAGCGGCACCTTTGCCGAGATGATCCGGCAGGTGATGGCATACCCGCAGGAAGAGCGGTCGCGTTTCGAAATCGAGAAGGCGGGAGACCGCAAGTACACCGCTGCCGAGGCAGAGGCCCTGGCTGCGCGCGCGGACTTCCCCTCCGCGTGATGTGTAACCCGTTCGTCTGACGGGACGAAGAGGAGGGGAAAAGGAGGCGGATTATGTTCGGTTCAATCAGCCAGTGGTTCTTGTCCCTCGGCGAAACCTACGGAGTAAATCCGTGGATCTTCGGCGCGATCTATGTCGGCGTTATTCCGTTTTTCCTGCTTTGCGTGGGCTGGATCGTCAAGAACGCGCGCGCCGGGAAGTCGACAGTGCTGCCGACGATGCTGGCCGGGTTCTTCTTCGTATCCGCCTATATATACCTCGCCATAGCAGGCCGAAACATACCTGTATGGGTGTGGATCTTCCTCGCAGTGCTGGTGGTATGGGGCGCGGTCTCGCAGGTCCGCCAGACGCGGCGAAAGATTGCCGAGGGGGCGGGGGACAGCGGCGGCTGATCGCTTGGCGAATCCGGCCACTATGCGCATATTGCCCAGATGCCGAAACCCGCTTTCGTCCCCTTACGCATCGTGTCGAGCTATTCCATGCTGGAAGGCGCGATCGACCCGAAGGCCATTGCCAAGTTGGGGAAGGAGCGCGGCTTCCCGGCTATCGCCATCTGCGACCGCAATGGCCTCTATGCGACGACCATGTTCGCAGGTGCGGCAAAGGGCGAGGGTGTTCAGCCGATTATCGGCACGTTGCTCGGCATAGCGAGAGGCAAAGGTGATGCAGTCGATTACCTGCCTCTCTATGCGCAGGACGAGGCAGGCTGGGACAATCTCTGCCACCTTGTCTCCGCCGCACATCTCGACCGCCCGCTTGAGTTCGAGCCGCATGTCACGCTGTTTGATCTCGACGGACGCACCGACGGCCTTATTGCGCTGACCGGTGCGAGCGATGGGGCCGTCACGCGCATGCTGGCCGATGGCAAGGAACGGCGCGCGCACGAAATGGCGGATCGGCTTGCCGCGTTGTTTCCGGGACGGCTTTACATCGAACTCGCCCGGCGCGGCGATCCGGTGGAGGAGGCGGCGGAAGAAGGGCTCCTCGACCTGGCCTATGCCAAGGAGCTGCCGCTGGTTGCCACTAATCCCGCCAATTTCGCCGAGCGACACCAGCACAGCGCGCACGATGCCATGCTGTGCATTGCCAATTCGAGCCAGATCGACAGCAGCGACCGACCGACCTCCAATCCCGAAGCTTGGGTGAAGACGGCAACTGCGATGGAGGAGCTGTTCGCCGACTTGCCTGAAGCCACTGCCAACACGCTCGTCATCGCGCAGCGCACCGCCTTCGCGCCGCAGCGCCGCGACCCGATTCTGCCCAGCCTTGCCGGCGACATGGAAGGCGAGGCGCGCATGCTGGAAGAGGACGCAAAGCGCGGGCTTGCAGCGCGGCTTGAGCAGTATGGCGAACTCAGCGACGAAGAGCTCAGAACTTATGTAAACCGGCTCGATTACGAAGTCGGCATCATCCGTAATATGGGCTTTCCCGGCTATTTCCTGATCGTTGCCGACTTCATCAAGTGGGCCAAGGCGCAGGGAATACCGGTGGGGCCAGGACGCGGTTCGGGCGCCGGGTCATTGGTCGCATGGGCGCTGACCATCACCGATCTCGACCCGATCCGGCTTGGCCTGCTTTTCGAACGCTTCCTCAATCCCGAGCGTGTGTCCATGCCCGACTTCGACATCGACTTTTGCGAAACGCGGCGTGGCGAAGTGATCCGTTATGTCCAGCAGCGATACGGTCACGACAAGGTCGCGCAGATCATCACCTTCGGCAAGATGAAGGCCCGCGCCGTATTGCGCGATACTGGCCGCATCCTGCAAATGCCCTATATGCAGGTGGACCGGCTCACCAAGATGGTGCCCAACCACCCGACCGACCCTTGGACGCTGCCGCGCACGCTGAACGGCGCCGCCGACTTCAAGCGCGAATACGATAACGACAACGAGGTGAAGCGCCTCGTCGATTTGGCGATGCAGCTCGAAGGGTTTCCGCGCAACTCCTCCACTCACGCCGCCGGTGTGGTGATTGGTGACCGTCCGCTGAGCCAGCTCGTCCCGCTATATCGTGATCCGCGTTCGGACATGCCGGTGACGCAGTTCGACATGAAGCATGTTGAGGATAGCGGGCTGGTGAAGTTCGACTTTCTCGGCCTCAAAACGCTCAGCGTGCTGCGCAAGGCTGTCGATCTTCTGGCGCGGCGCGGGGTGAGCGTCGATCTCGACTCGCTGGCGTGGGACGATCCGGGCGTGTTCGAACTGCTTAAGCGCGGCGACACGGTGGGCGTGTTCCAGCTCGAATCCGAAGGCATGCGGCGGACGCTGACGGCAGTGAAACCGACCAAGTTCGAGGATATCATCGCGCTCGTTTCGCTCTACCGTCCCGGACCGATGGACAACATCCCGCTCTTCGGCAAGCGCAAGGCGGGCGAGGCGCAGATCGAATATCCGCATCCCAAGCTGGAGGGCATTCTCGAAGAGACTTACGGCATCTTCGTCTACCAGGAGCAGGTGATGCAGGCCGCGCAGATCCTCGCCGGATATTCGCTTGGCGATGCAGACCTGCTCCGCCGCGCGATGGGCAAGAAGGTCCAGGCGGAGATGGACAGGCAGCGCGGCCGTTTCTGCGATGGCTGCAAGGACGTCTCCGGTATCGAGAAAGACGAGGCAAACCGCCTGTTCGACCTTATCGACAAGTTCGCCGGATATGGTTTCAACAAGTCGCACGCTGCCGCCTATGCGTTGCTAAGTTACCAGACTGCCTGGCTCAAAACGCACTACCCGGAGGAGTTCTACGCCGCCTCCATGTGCTTCGACATGCACCAATCGGAAAAGTTGGCGGTGTTCGTCGACGATGCACGGCGCAACGGGATCGCGCTGCTCGCGCCCAATGTGAATGCGTCCGAAGCCGAATTTATCGTCGAGCAGACCGACGAGGGCTGGGCGGTTCGCTACGCGCTTGCGGGCATTCGCAATGTCGGCGAAAAGGCAATGGAGCAGGTGGTTGCGGAACGACAGGCGCATGGGCCGTTCGAAGGACTGGAAGATGTGTTCCGGCGGCTTCCCGCTGGTTCGATGAACCGCAAGCAGCTTGAAGGGCTGGCGGGCGCAGGCGCTTTCGACAGCCTTGAGCCGAACCGCGCGAAGGTGCTCGCCAATGCCGACATGCTTCTGGCCGTGGCCGAAGCTGCCAATCGCGAGAAAGCAAGTGGGCAGGCGGGGCTGTTCGGCGGGGATGGCCATGCCGAGCCGTCGCTCAAGCTGAAGGATGTTGATCCGTGGACGCGCGCCGAGCAGATGGAGGCGGAGCGAGACACGTTCGGCTTCTATTTCGCGGCGCATCCCGTAGCCGAATACCGCATGATCGCTTCGGCAAACGGCGCGCGCACATACGCGTCGCTGATGGAGAGCGGCGGGGTCGAGAGCGGTCGGCAATCGGCTGTCATGGCCGCCATGGTGGAGAGCGTGAACAAGGGCCGCACAAAGCGCGGCGCGGAATTCGTGCGCGCTGATTTCTCCGACAGTTCCGGCCAGTTCAGCGCGGCCTGTTTCGAGGAGACGCTGGTCGAGGACTTCCAGCAATGGGCGCGCGACGGCACTTGCGTGCTGCTCAATGTCGAGCTCGATTCGCCCAACCCCGACGATCCGCCGCGCGTCACCGTGCGCGGGGCACGGCCCTTGTCCGAAGTGACCAGTTCCGCGCGGATGCAGCTGACGCTCGACGTGCATGATACGGACGCGCTGGCGCAGCTTCGCGAGCGGCTTGAAACTGGGCGAGCGGGGCATGGCGAGGTGCTGGTGCGTTTGCGGCTTGGCGAGGAGCATAACCCCCGAATCATGCTGGGCCGCGACTTTGCGCTGGGTAGCGAACTGGCGACGGCGCTGGAGGAGGTGCCGGGCCTTGCCAACGTCCAGCTCGCGCCAGTGCGGGGGGCAGGCCACCTCCGCCTCGTCGCCTGATGGCGGACGGGCTCGACGAGCTGACCGAGAAGGAGAAGGAGGCGCTGCACCTGCTTTTGGCAGGGCACGATTCGAAGTCGAGCGCGCAGGAACTCGACCTTTCGGTTCACACCATCAACGACAGGCTCCGCAATGCGCGCCGCAAAATGGGTGTGTCGAGCAGCCGGGAGGCCGCGAGAATCTTGGGGGATGCCGAGGGTAGGGCACCCCAAACCCCTGCGCACAAACTTTTCAGGGTCGCCGATGCGAGACCTCCTGCAGAAGATGAGGACATCGCCACGGAAGCCGGTCGGGGCAATCGGCCGGCATGGCGGAACAAAGGAGTCCTCATCATGACTATTTCGGCAACAGTTGCAGCGATGGCCCTGGTCGCAGTCGTCGGACAGAACGGTACTGGCGAAAGCACAACGCCCGTAGAAAGCGCAGAAAAGGCGCATGCCGTGGTCAATGCCGCTTCGGAAACCGCGGCGCGCGAATGGCTGGCGCTTTTCGCAAATGCAGAACCGGAGGTCAGCTGGCAGGACGCGACGGCGGGGTTCCGCAATCGCTATCCCGAAGGGCTGTGGGAAATGGGTGTCCGCCTCGGTCGCAATAATCTCGGCGAGGTCCTGCAGCGCGATTTGCGTTCGGTGGAACGGCGCCCCATCCAGATCGGCCAGAAAGCGCGCGCGGTCGAGGTACTCACCTTTGATACCGATTTCGCTCGGACCAGCGGTGTCGTGGAAAAACTGGTGATGCATCGCATCGACGGGCGCTGGCGCGTGGCTGATTTCGATGTGACCCTGCCCGATGAATGCACGGAAAGCGCCGACTGAGCACCTGAGGCGCCAATGAAAAGGGGCCGGAGGATTGCTCCTCCGGCCCCTGTTTCGTGTGCCGTGATCCGGCGTGGATTACATGCCCGAGCCGGGGCCGTACATGACTTCCACGCGGCGGTTCTGCAGTTCGCGGACACCGTCACCGGTGGCAACGCGCGGACGGCTTTCGCCGAAGGCTTCGCTGCTGATGCGCGCGGCGGGAATGCCGCGGCCGGTGAGGTAATCGCGCACGGCGGCGTTGCGACGCTGCGAGAGGCCGACGTTGTAAT
>JBARVT010000026.1:0-19250 GCA_049646405.1 Alteraurantiacibacter sp. | reverse complement strand
CCCCACAGCTTCGCCGGCAGGATGAAGTCGAAAGTGAATGCGCGCAAGATCGCGTAGAACGGGTAGAAATACCATTCGGGCACGATATGCGCTGGCGTCGAAAGCGGATTCGCCGGGATGTAATTGTCCGGGTGGCCGAGGATGTTCGGCAGGAAGAACACGAAGGCGAAATAGATCAGCAGGAAGACGCCCAGCCCGAAGCCGTCCTTTGCAGTGTAATAGGGATGGAAAGGCAGCGTGTCGCTCTCGCTCTTCACTTCTACGCCCGTCGGGTTGGACGAACCCGGGATGTGCAGCGCCCAGATATGCAGGATCACACAGCCCGCGATCACGAAGGGCAGCAGATAGTGCAGGCTGAAGAAGCGGTTGAGCGCGGCATTGTCCGGCGCATAGCCGCCGAGAATCCAGACCTGCAGCGGCTCCCCGATTAGCGGGATGGCGCTGAACAGGCCGGTGATGACCTGCGCGCCCCAGAAGCTCATCTGGCCCCACGGCAGGACGTAACCCATGAAGGCGGTCGCCATCATGAGAAGGAAGATCACCACGCCTATCAGCCAGATCATCTCGCGCGGCGGCTTGTAGGATGCGTAGAACAGGCCGCGGAAGATGTGGATATAGATGACGACGAAGAAGAAGCTCGCCCCGTTGGCGTGGGCATAGCGCATCAGCCAGCCCCAGTTGACGTCGCGCATGATGTGCTCGACCGAGGCGAAGGCGACTTCGGCATTGGCGGCATAATGCATCGCCAGCACGATACCGGTGACGATCTGCAGCATGAGGCAGAAGCCCGCCAGCACGCCGAAATTCCAGAAATAGGAAAGGTTGCGCGGCACGGGATAACCCGCGCCCACCGCGTTGTAGACGAGGCGCGGCAGCGGCAGCCGTTCGTCGAGGAACTTGGTGAAGCCGTTGGCCGGCGTGTATTCTCTGGCCCAGGGAAAGCTCATCGTAGCGCCTCTTTTTCCTTACGCCTGGCCGATCACGATGGTCGTGTCGGAAGTGAAACTGTATTCGGGCACCACCAGGTTCGTGGGCGCGGGGCCTTTGCGGATCCGCGCGGCAGTGTCGTAATGCGAGCCATGGCAGGGGCAGAAATAGCCGTTGAACTCGCCCTTGTTCTCGCCTTCCGCAGCGCCCAGCGGCACGCAGCCCAGATGGGTGCACACGCCCATGACGACCAGCACGTCCTCATGCCCCGGCTGCGTCCGGTCGGCCAGTGACTCGGGGTCGCGCAGGCTGGAGGCGCTGACGGCATTCGCCTCGTCCATCTCGGGCTGCGTCAGGCGGCGTACGAAAACCGGCTGCTTGCGGAATACCGCTTTGACCGACTGCCCCGCTTCGATCGCGGAAATATCGAGCTCGGTCGTGCTTTCGGCCAGCACGTCCGCCGAAGGAGCCATCTGGCTCACCAGCGGATAGACGAGCACCAGCCCGCCTACGCCCGCGGCGGACACGGCAGCGATCTCGATGAAGTCGCGGCGGCGCACGCCTGCCTCGCCGGTTTCGGCCTCGACCGCCGGTTCGGCGGCTGCGGTATCGGGAGAGCCGGTGGTCGTTGCCATGTCCTTGCCTTGCCTTGAGCCCGCGATGGCGACCAGCGCCGGTGAAGCTCGCTTGAGAAATTCCCGTTTGCGCCGGATACGGCAGGGCGACCCGGAAACGGGATGCCGCGCGGCAGCTTGGCGCGGCTGATAGACGAGCAAATCCGCCCTGCCAACCCGCCTTTTGGCCATGGCGGACAGGCAGTGCGCAGCTAGCTATGCTGGCAGTGCAATGAGGGAAAACTGGCGCCCTTCGGTCGGCTCACGGCGATGGGTGGCCCGGCGGTAGGAATGGAAGCGGGCCTCGTCTGTATAGGTATCGAGCGCAAGGTCTTCGATCTCGGCAAGCTTCATCGATTCGAGACGCCAGCGCACATAGGCGGGCAAATCGAATTGCCACTTGCCCGGTTTTCCACGGACGAAGAAACGCTGGTGGCGCTTTTCGAACTGCTCGACGAAATCCCAGCCTACCTCGTAATTCGCTTGCGCGATCGTCGGGCCGATGGTCGCGCGGATGGTGCTGCGCCGCGCGCCGAGTTCCTCCATCCGCCTGACGGTCGACTCGAGCACACCGTAATGCGCGCCGCGCCAGCCCGCATGGGCGGCGGCGACTACTCCGTTTTCGAAATCGGCGAAAAGAACGGGCGCACAGTCGGCGGTTACGATACCGAGGACGAGGCCAGGGGTGGCGGTCACGAGCGCGTCTGCCTCTGGCCGGGCATCGGCAGGGAAGGACGCGTCGACGGCGAGCGCGGTGCGCGAGTGGACCTGATTCACCAAGACAAGAGTGCCACCGGACACGATGCGCGCCGGGTCCGGCTCCCCCTCCCCGCCCTTGCCGGTCAAGAAACCGTGCGGGGCGCCTTCGAGCACATCGGCGCGCAGGATGTCGCGACCGTCAGCCAAGGCTGCGAGTGACCTGTTCGCTCGTGTCGCGCGACAGGCCCGGCGCGGCGGCGATGCGTTCGAGTTGCTCCTTCATCTTCGCCGAGCGCACCGGTTCGATCCGCCGCCAGCGCCCTAGCGAAGGCACAAAGCGGCTGGCAGTTTGCGGATTGACCGGATCGAGCGCGAGAATGATTTCGCCGATCATCCGGTATCCCTCGCCGCTGGCATCGTGGAAGGCGTGCGGATTGTAGGCCATCGCCATATAGAGCGAGCGGACGCGGTTGGGGTTTTTGAGGGTGAAATCGGGGTGGTCCGCGAGCGCCTTGACGTGTTCGAGCACCTTGGGATGAAGCGAGCTGGCCTGGAGCGCGAACCATTTATCCACCACCAGCGCGTTCGTCTTGTAGCGGTTGTAGAAGTCGATCAGCGCATTGGTCCGCTCGATCCCGTCGAGACCGCAGAGCACCATCAACGCGCCCTGCCGGTCTGTCATGTTGTCGGCTTGCCGGTACTGGTGCGCGGCAAGCTCGGCGGCCTTCGCCGGGTCGCTGGCGGCGCCGTAGATGAGGGTCTGCGTCTTCACCTTGCGCGCGCCGCGCGCCTCGGCGGAGAGGCTGTAGGGCACCTTTTCGGCGCGGTCGTAGAGGGCATGAAACTCGTCTTGCAACGCGCCGCCCAACGAAGCGCGCAATACCTGCCGCTCTTCGTGAATACGCCCCGGATCGGCGACGAGCATCGTTTCCGCGAGATAGCTTTCGCTCGGCATGACGAGCAGTTCGCCTCGCATGAGATCGTCGAGGCTATCGTCCGTGATGACGGCGCGCAAGGCTTCGGCGATGGCGCCGCGACCGGCCTCGCGCTTGTCGTCCGGCAAGCTGCCATCGACGGCCGCTTTCAAATGGCCGACGACGAGGTCCTGCAGGGCTTCGTAGCGGGCAAAGGGATCGTCATCATGCGCGGCGAGGAAGACCAGATCGTCTTCGACTATGTCGCGTTCGATAACGACAGGTGCAGAGAAACCGCGATTGATGCTGAGGACAGGCGGTTTCGCACACCCCTCGAAGTTCAAGCTTTGGTTAGCTTCGGTCAGCGTAACTAACGATTCACCGTCGTGTCGCCCGGTTTCACGGTCAAACAGCGCGATCCTGAGCGGGATCGGCATGGGCTGCTTGTCGGGCTGGCCCGGCGTCGGCGGTACGTGCTGAGACAGATGCAGCGTGGCGGTTTTGTCGTCATGCTTCAGCTGTGCCGAGACTTCCGGGGTGCCTGCCTGGCTGTACCAGAGGCGGAACTGGCCAAGGTCGAGCCCCGCCCCGTCTTCCATCGCGGTAACGAAATCCTCGCACGTTGCCGCCTCGCCGTCATGGCGCTCGAAATACAGGTCGGTCCCGGCGCGGAAGCGATCCTCCCCCGCCATGGTACGCATCATGCGGATGACTTCGGCACCCTTGTTGTAGACCGTGGCGGTGTAGAAATTGCTGATCTCACGATAGCTGTCGGGCCGGATCGGGTGCGCGAGCGGGCCGCTGTCTTCGGGAAACTGCGCCCCGCGCAGCACTCGCACATCCTCGATCCGTTTGACCGGCGCGCTCCCCATGTCCTGGCTGAAGAGTTGGTCGCGCAACACGGTGAAGCCTTCCTTCAGGCTCAGCTGGAACCAGTCGCGACAAGTGACGCGATTGCCCGACCAGTTGTGGAAATATTCGTGCGCGATCACGCCTTCGACACCGTCGAAATCGCCATCCGTGGCAGTGTCCGGATCGGCCAGCACGTATTTGGTATTGAAGACGTTGAGCCCCTTATTCTCCATCGCACCCATGTTGAAATCGCTGACGGCGACTATGTTGTAGCGATCGAGATCGTATTCGCGCCCGAACGTCTCCTCATCCCAGCGCATGCTCTTCTTGAGCGATTCCATCGCGTGGCCGGTGCGTCCCTCGTCGCCCTCGCGCACCCAGATATTGAGCGCGACCTCGCGGCCGGACATGGTGGTGAAGCTGTCCGAATTGGCGACAAGGTCGCCTGCGACCAGCGCGAACAGGTAAGAGGGCTTTGGCCACGGATCGTGCCACTCGGCCCAATGCGTACCGTCTTCGCCTTCGCCTTGCGCTTGGAGATTGCCGTTGCTGAGCAGCACCGGGAACTGCGCCTTCGGCCCGCTCATGTGGACGCGGTAGACGGAGAGCACGTCGGGCCGGTCGGGGAAGTAAGTGATGCGGCGAAATCCCTCAGCCTCGCACTGGGTGCAGAGCATGCCGTTCGAGGCGAACAGACCCATCAGCTTGGTGTTCTGCGACGGGTCGATGCGCGTCAAAATGCGGATTTCGTGGCAGCCGGAGGCGAGCGGGATGGACAGGTCGCTGCCAAGCATGGACCAGTTGTTAACCGCCTCGCCATCGACTTCGACCGAGAGCGGCTCCAGCTCGTCGCCATTGAGGCGGATGGCGGGCGAAGCATCGGCTTTCGGGTTCGGCTCGACCGTCAGCGTGGCGGTCACCCGCGTCTCCTCCAAGCCCAGCGAAAAATTGAGATGCACCTGCTCCACGAGCCACGGGAATGGCGTGTAATCGACCCGCCGGATCGCGACCGGATCGTGCGGCTCGTGCGCGGCGTCGGCCATTTCGGGATTGTTCTGGGGTGCTTCAGGGCTGCGGGGAATATCCATTGGTGCGATCTGGGTCCTTGGGAATGTACTGTCGAGAGGCTAAACGCGCGACATGCCCCATCTGTTCATTTTCGGCCTCGGTTACACCGCGAAACGCATCGCGAAGCTGGCTCGCGAAGGTGGCTGGCGCGTCTGTGCGACAGGCAGCGACGGCGATTTGGACTTCGCGGACAGGGAAAGCACGCTGGCGGCCATTGCGGGCGCGGACCGGGTCTTGTCTTCGGTCCCGCCGGACCGGGATGCGGGAACCGACCCGGTGCTCAAAGCCTATGGCGAGAATCTGACCGGAAAGCGGCTGGCCTATCTCTCCTCCACCGGCGTTTATGGGGACCAGCAGGGCGCCTGGGTGGACGAGAGCAGTCCTGTCGGCATCGGTCGCCGCAATGCGCGCAGCGAAGCGGATGCGGCTTGGCTTGACCTTGGTGCGCAAGTCTTCCGCCTGCCGGGCATCTACGGTCCGGGTCGCAGCGCGTTCGAGCGGATCGCGCAAGGCAAGGCGCACCGGATCGACGTGCCAGGACAAGTTTTCAGCCGGGTGCATGTCGAGGACATCGCGAGCGGCGTCATGGCAGCGCTGGAGCGCGGCGCACCGCCCGGTGTCTACAATCTCGGCGACGATTTACCTGCTAGCCAGAACGCGGTGATCGAGCACGCCTGCCGCCTGTTGGGCAAGGCAGCAACCCCGATGCAGACCATGGAGGAAGCCGACCTCTCCCCCATGGCGCGTGGCTTTTATGCCGAGAACCGGCGGGTGGCGAATATCAAGGCGAAGCGGGTGCTGGGCTGGCAACCGCGCTATCCGACCTATCGCGAGGGGCTAGCGAGCCTTCTCTGACATTTCATCCTCGCGCATTCGTCCGGATTGCTGGACCTGCACACCCTTCTGCCGCCTTGCCCGTAGCGCGATGACCATGCCCACCACGGCCAGCACCATTCCCAGCATGGTGAGCGCCGTCCAGCGATAGTCCTCAAGCAGCGTGGACAGCGCCATGGCCACCGCGATCGTCAGGATCGAGTTATACGCCGTTCGACCCGCGCCGATTTCTCGCACCAGCCCGTAATGGAGCGGAAAGGTCACCACCGATCCGATAAGCGCGAGATAGACGATGCCGCCCCAGTATCCGGCGCGGTCTGGCAAAGGCGGCGGGCCTGCAGTGGCGAAGGCAAACAACAGGTCGAACGCGCTGCCGTAAAGCATCGCCCAGGCGAGCAGGCTCACCATCGGCACGCCGCGCCCCGTCGGGTTGGCCTGAACCACATTGGCAAAGGATGCGGCGAGGATGCCGAGTAGCGCCAGCACGATGCCCAGCCCGACATTGCCGCCGATGACGCCCGCATCGGGATTGGCCTGCCATTCGTGCCACAGCAGGAAGCTGACCCCGACGATGGCCACCGCGCTGCCGACGAGGAAGCCGCGTTGCACATGCTCGCCCAGCACCAGTCGCGCGAGCAGGGCGTTGGGCACCATCAACAGCGCGAACATCATCGCGACGATGCCCGAGGTGACGTAAAGCTCCGCATGATAGACGAGCAGGAAATTGCCGCTGAACTGGAAGATACCGACCAGCGCAGCGAGCATCTGTTCCCTGCGCGTGAGTCGGAGCCGCCGCTTCATCAGGTATGCGACGAGAAACAGCGCGGGCGTCGCCAGGGCGAACCGGTAAAACACCGACCATGCCGCCGGAACGCCGTCGATCTGCCCGGTGATGACATACCAGGTGCTGCCCCAGATCGTACCGGTCAGCACAAAAGGCACCAGCACGCGCCAGCGCAACATGTCGGATGCGGTGGGGCTCACCGGAGGCGTGTCACAGCGCGGCGATGGCGCGGGAAAGCGCGTCCGCGTGATCGGGATCGGTCGCCCAATGAGTCACGAGCCGAATGGAGGCATCGTCCCAATCGTAAAAGGTAAAGCCCTGATCGCGCAAAGCCGCGCGCTCTGCGGCGCTCGTGCGGACGAAGAGCTCGTTCACCTCGCACGGATGGACCAGCCGGTTCTGCGCGGCATCGGCAATCGTGGCGGCGGCGGCATTGGCGGCACGCGCGTTGGCGAGCCAGAGGTCGCCCTCCAGCATGGCGAGCAGCTGCGCCGCGAGGAAGCGGCCCTTGCTCTGCAGATGCCCGGCGCGCTTGCGGCGATAGCGCAGCATCTCGGCCTGCTCGGGATCGAACAGCACGATCGCCTCGGCCCCCATCGCGCCGTTCTTGACGCAGCCGAAGCTCAGCGCGTCGACCTCGCCCGTAGCTTTCGCCGCGCCGGAACCCAGAAACGCCGCCGCATTGGCGAAGCGCGCGCCGTCCATGTGCAGGCCGAGGCCGCGCTCCTTCGCCAACGCGGCGATAGAGGCCAGTTCTTCGGGCCGATAAACGAGGCCGTATTCGCTCGCCT
Organism: Alteraurantiacibacter sp.; assembly: GCA_049646405.1. GTDB lineage: Bacteria > Pseudomonadota > Alphaproteobacteria > Sphingomonadales > Sphingomonadaceae > Alteraurantiacibacter. The sequence goes on along the minus strand of JBARVT010000026.1, from coordinate 11,767 downwards.
GCGTGATCGAGATTGCCTGCGCGGGCACCTGATGGACACCGCGGGTGATGCCTGCGAGCACGCGCTCGATAGTCTCCGACGTGAGCTTCGCGCCCGCCCCTTCGGCCAGCAACAGCTTGGCGCCGTGAAGGTAGAACCCGGGCGCGCCGCACTCGTCCATCTCGATATGCGCCTCGTCATGGCAGATAACGCCGCCATGCGGATCGACCATCGTGGCAAGCGCGAGGCAGTTCGCCGCCGTGCCTGTCGCCACCCACAATGCAGAGCATTCGCGCCCGAACAGCGCGGTGAAGCGCGCGTCGAGTTCCCGGCTGAGCGCATCGGTGTCGTAGGGCGTGTCCGCCGCGTCGGCAGCGCGCATCGCCTCCCACACTGTCGGATGCACGGGCGCGGCATTGTCGGACATGAAATTCATCGCGGAACGCCATGCCGCCGCCGCCCGTTCGGCGCAAGAAGGAGACTTTCATGGCCGATATCGAAACGACCGACCAGACCACGCATGGCGCCTACCGCATGGATGTGGAAGGCGCGGACCGGCAAGCAGAACTAACGTGGCAGGCGCGCGGGCAGGCGCGGGTGGCCGACCATACCTTTACGCCCCCTGCGGCTCGGGGGAAGGGGATCGCGCTGAAACTGGTCGAGGCGATGGTCGCCGATGCGCGCGAGCAGGGTTTCACGATCGTGCCGCAATGCCCCTATGTCGAGGCACAGTTCCGCAAACATGCGGAGTGGGCGGACGTGCGGGCGGAAATCGAAAGTTAGAGGCCAGTCGGACGCTTTACTTCGGCAGTTTGGCGAAATCCACCGCGGCTATCGAATCGAGCACCGCCGCGCGCATCTTCCGCGCGTCTTCCCTGCGCAGGCCATAGAAGCCGAAGCGCCCGCCAGCCATCCCGAAGACGAGGTGGCAATAGCCGCCAATGGCGCCCAGCGGCCCGCGCGCGATCTCGACCGAATGCAGCTTCACCCGGTTCGCGATCACGGTGCGCGGCGAGAGCCAGCCCCGGCGGGAGATGACCTGTTGCAAATCCAGTGCATGGCGGTCGACATTCCAGCGATATGTCTCGCGCGCGGCGATGAAGAGCGAAAGCCCCACGGCGACCAGCGAGAGCGGCAGGGCGAGCCGGGTCCACTCGGTTCCGGCCGTCGACAGGACGGCGATCCCCCCGCCGATCAGCGCAGCAATGAGCAGGATGCGGATCGTTGCGCGGTCGACATAGTAGCGCGCGCTCGGCCTGCGCCATTCCTGCGCCTCGTCGGGCAGGTCGAAGCCCGCCTCCTGTGCAATCGGCGCGATCTCGTCCATCTTCGCAAAGGGCGCGACATCGTGATTCGCCCCGCCCGAATCCTGCGCGAGGCTGATGAAGCTGAGGCCGTGCCAGCCAAAGCGGCGGCGCAGCCATCCGGTCGAGACAACCAGCGCCTGTACGCGGTGGACGGGCATGACGACATCGGTCTTGGTCAGCAGCCCGCGGCGTCTGCGGAAGCCCTTGGCCGTGCGCTCCAGCCGGAAATCCCAGTCCATCAAGAACGTCTTGGCAACGCCGCTTAACACGCCGACACCGATGACGGTCAGCACGAAGGTCGCGATCCCGAGGATGCGCGCGCCCGTGTCGATCCCCGCGACGGTGCGCCCGATCTCGGCATAGCGTTCGTCCTCGAACCATGTCCCGACATAATCCCACACATCGAACGGCAGGAGGAATTCGAATTGCTGCGCCGCGCCGACCAGCACGGCGAAAATGACAAGCGAGAAGCTGAACAGGCCGTAAGTAAATAGTCGCTGTGGCGGCATTTCGAAAAGCGGTCGGGCGCGTCCGAAAGCAGGTGCGGGAGCGGCGGCATTCGAAGATTCGGCACGCAGTGCCTTGCGCCCGAAGCCCGATACAGGCGCCGCGACCTGTTCCGGCTCGGCAGCCTCTTCCACCAGCCCGCGCACCACCTCGCGCAGCCGCTCGCCTTCGGCCTCGCGCACATAAGCGAGCGCCAGTTCGTCCTTGCCGCCCGCGCCGGTCTCGAACTTGACCTCGACGAGGCCGAGAAGACGCGGGAGGAGCTTCTGTTCGAGGCTGACATCCTGGATCCGGTCGTAAGGCACGGATCGCGCCGAGCGGCTGATGACGCCCTGCTCCAGCCTGATGTCGTTCTCCCCGATCCGATATTGCGTGCGATACCATTGCAGCCAGCCGACTGCAGCCACTCCGGCGAGGATCAGGAGCACGCCGAAACTGGACAACAACGGGACAAGGCCGTCTGCGCCGCCCGCGCCGAAGGCGCTGAAGGATACGAAAGCAAGCGGTATTAGCGCCTGCGCCGCGATCTTGAGCGTGCTGACCGCGACGGAGAGCCTGTCGACACGGCTCCACTCGCCGATTTCGGCGCGGCCCTCGCTCACATCGATTCCCGCTTTACGTGCTGGCGTATCTCCTCGCGCATCGCGACCGCGTCCCCATGCGCGAGTCCAGGCAGCGTGACGGAGGCATTGTGCGTGCCCGCCGTGTGCAGGATCAGCCGGGCGATGCCGAACATCCGCTCGAGCGGACCTTGCTCTACATCGAGATGCTGCACCCTGCTGAACGGGACCACGGTGTCCGAATGGAAGAGCATGCCCTTCACGACGCGCAGCCGGTCCGGCGCCATGTCGTATCCGCGCACCCGGAAGCGGCGCGACGGCAGGATGCCGACAAGGAGGATGGCGGCGGCGAGCATCAGCACACCCGGCACCCAGCGCGGCACCCACTCCACGAATCCGAGTGCGCCTGATGCGATGAGGAAGGGGATCAGCGAAAGCACCCCCTCCAGCCGCATGACGGTACGATATTTCGGATCGAGCGGTGTCAGGTCGTCGTCGAGCATGCGGAGCGTTATAGAGAGGATTATTCGTTTGCGAAGCCGCCTCCGCGGCTTCGTCCTTGCTAGACGCGCAGAGCTGCGCCCGCTGCGGGGCGGGTGTTTTCCCTTGCCTCGCTTCGCTCGGAGCTCCGCGGCCATTCTGAAAGCTTTGCGCTGGAAATCGGTCGCGACGCGACCGACAGCCCAAGAACGCAGGCGCCCCGCAACGAAGGCGTCAGCCGAGTGAAGGGAATAGCGCCGAGGACGTTCGCGCGGAGGCGCGATCGAAAAACGAAAATGGTGCCACGAGAGAGGATCGAACTCTCGGCCTCACCCTTACCAAGGGTGCGCTCTACCACTGAGCTACCGCGGCATATCCGTAAGCAGGCGCGCGCTATTGTCGCGCCTCTCGCGAAAGTCAAGCCAAGTTGCGCTCATTCGCGGCTTGCGGCAAGGCTTTGCCGCATGAGCAAGGACACGTCCCGCGAAGAACGCCTCGCCGCCAAACTGCGCGAGAACCTGCGCCGCCGCAAGGTGCAGTCCAAGGCGCTGGCAGGGCGCGAAACTCCTGGCGACCTTCCCAAGCCGGACGAACCCCGCTAACCCGCCGCCTTCGTAACAGGAGACCCTCGTGCCGACCCTCATCCTCGTCCGCCACGGCCAGTCGGAATGGAACCTCGCCAACCGTTTCACCGGATGGTGGGATGTCGATGTCACCGAAAAGGGCGTGGAGGAAGCGCGCGCTGCCGGTCTGCTGCTGAAGGAGAAGGGCGTGCTGCCCACCGTCGCCTTCACCAGTGTGCAGAAACGCGCGATCAAGACCCTGCATCTGGCGCTGGAAGAATGCGACCGGTTGTGGATCCCCGAGACCAAGAACTGGCAGTTGAACGAGCGCCACTATGGCGGGCTGACGGGCCTCAACAAACAGGAAACGCGCGAGAAGCACGGGGACGAGCAAGTCCATGTCTGGCGACGCAGCTTCGACGTGCCGCCGCCCGAAATGCCCAGGGGCGACAAATACGATCCCGGCAATGATCCGCGCTATGACGGCATCGACGTGCCGCAGACCGAGAGCCTGAAACTCACCATCGAGCGAGTCCTGCCTTATTGGGAAGGCGAAATCCTGCCGCAGCTGGCGGCGGGTGAAACGGTCATCATCTCGGCCCACGGCAACTCCCTGCGCGCTTTGGTCAAGCACCTCTCCGGCATTTCGGACGAGAAGATCACCGGGCTCGAAATCCCGACCGGCCAGCCGATCGTCTACGAATTCGACGACGACATGCAGCCGGGCGAAATGCGTTACCTGAAGGATTCGTGATGGCGGATGTCGCGATCGTGATGGGCAGCCAGTCCGACTGGCCGACCATGCAATGCGCCGCGAAGGTGCTCGAAGAGCTCGGCGTGTCGCACGAGGCGCGCATCGTCTCGGCTCATCGCACGCCCGACAGGCTGCACGCTTTCGGCAAGGGCGCATATGGGGAAGGCTTCAAGGTCGTGATCGCGGGCGCAGGCGGCGCGGCGCACCTGCCCGGAATGATCGCGGCGCTCACGCATCTCCCGGTGCTCGGCGTGCCGGTGCAGTCGAAGGCGCTCAATGGCATGGATAGCCTGCTGTCCATCGTGCAGATGCCTGCCGGGGTGCCTACCGGAACGCTTGCCATCGGCGAGGCTGGGGCGACGAATGCGGGCCTGCTGGCGGCTTCGATCCTCGCGCTGTCGGACGATGCGCTGGCGGAGCGGCTTAAGGCTTTTCGCGCAGCGCAGACCGACAAGGTGGCCGAGCAGCCGCGGGACTGAGCCATAATCCCGCAACCGCTCATGCTGAGCTTGTCGAAGCATCGCTTTTTCTTATAGCGCGTGATTGGAAGAAGAAGAAGGACGATCCTTCGACCCCCGCCTTCGCGGGGGCAGACAGGCTAAGCCCACTCGGATTTTGAGGTTCAGGATCGTGCTCGCACCCGGATCGACAATAGGCATTCTCGGCGGCGGGCAGCTTGGCCGGATGATGGCGATGAGCGCCGCGCAGCTCGGCTATCGCTGCCATGTCTACGCGCCCGCCGGAGACAATGTCGCTGTCGAAGTGTGCGCCGAAGCGACCATCGCGCCCTGGCACGACCGAGAGGCGCTCTCCGCCTTCGCCGCCGCCTGCGATGTCGTCACCTACGAATTCGAGAACGTGCCGGTCGAGCCGCTGGCCGTCATCCCCGCGGACAATCTGCATCCCGGCACCCGCGCGCTCGAAATCGCGCAGGACCGGGTGCGCGAGAAACGCTTTGTCCAGGATCTGGGTGGTCGTCCCGCGCCCTATGTCGCGGTCGACCACGACAGCGAGCTGGCGGGCGCCGTGGAGCGGATCGGCACGCCCGGCATCCTCAAGACCCGGCGCGACGGCTATGACGGCAAGGGCCAGTGGTCGATCCGGCAGGCGAGCGAGGCGCAAGGTATCCGCATTCCCGAAACCGGCTGCGTGTACGAAGGCCGCGTGCGCTTCGATTGCGAGTTCTCCGTCATCCTTGTGCGCGGGCAGGACGGCGAGGTGCGCTTCTGGGATTCGGCGCACAATACGCACGAGGGCGGCATCCTCGCGCGCAGCGAGTTGCCCGCGCCCGCCGTGGTGGCTCAGCAAGTCGATGAAGCGCGCGCGCTGGCTCAAAAGGTCGCCGAGGCCTTGGGCTATGTCGGCGTGATGACCTGCGAATTCTTTGCCACTGCCGACGGGCCGGTCTTCAACGAGATGGCCCCGCGCGTGCACAATTCCGGCCACTGGACCATCGAAGGCGCGGTGGTCAGCCAGTTCGAGAACCATCTTCGCGCCATCGCTGGCCTGCCGCTCGGCGACACCGCCACTATCGGGACGCGCGTCGTGATGGAAAACCTCATCGGGCCGTCTGCAATGGATTTGCAATCGCAGCTTGCCGATCCTGCAAGCCACCTGCACCTTTACGGCAAGGCCGAGGCGCGCGAGGGGCGCAAGATGGGGCATGTCACGCGCCTTGGCTGAGGACGTGCTCTTCATCGTCGCGCGCGCGACCAATGGCGTGATTGCGCGAGACGGTCAGGTGCCGTGGGCGATCTCCGACGATTTGAAACGGTTCAAGCGCCTGACGATAGGCACGCCGATGGTGATGGGCCGCAAGACCTTCGAAAGCCTGCCCGGCCTCCTGCCCGGTCGCCGCCATATTGTGCTGACCCGCCAGCGCGACTGGCAGGCGGAGGGCGCGGAGGTCGCGCATTCGGCGGAGGCTGCGCTGGCGAGGGCGGGCGACGCCTTCTCCGTCATCGGCGGGGCGGAGATTTTCGACCTGCTGTGGGACCACGGCACGCGCTTCGAGCTGACCGAAGTGCATGAGGATACCGACGGCGACGTGACCATGCGCTCCCCCGCCGACGACCCGACCTGGCAGGAGATCGCGCGCGAGCATCGCGATGCGGCGGACGGCGATCCGCCCTACGATTTCGTCACCTACGAGCGCCGCCGGTGAAGCGCGCGTTCAAAGTCCTGGGCGTCGTCTTGCTGCTGGCCATCGCGGGGTTTTTCATCTTCGCACCCGGCATTGCCGAGCGGGACAGGAACACTATCGCCGATGCGCCCTTGCCGGAAGTCAGCGACGACGCCCGCGCGCTGCACGCCACGCTTACCATCGTCGATCTGCATTCGGACACGCTGCTGTGGAAGCGCGACATGCTGGAAGCGGCGGATCGCGGGCATATGGACGTGCCGCGCCTGATAGAGGGCAATGTGGCGCTGCAGGTCTTCTCCAGCGTCAGCAAGTCGCCTGCGGGCCAGAATTTCGACCGCAACAGCGTCAATGCCCGCGACAATCTCGTCCCGCTCGCCATCGGGCAGTTGCAGCCATTCGCCACCTGGTTCTCGCCGTTCGAACGCTCGCGCTGGCATGCCAGCCGCCTCGAACGCGCGGCGAACGAAGCGCCCGATGCGCTGCGTCTGGTTCGTTCGGCGAAGGATATCGAACCGCTGCTCGGCCAGCGCAACATCATGGGGCGGCCCATTGGGGTGATGTTCTCGGCAGAAGGTCTGCACAATCTCGAAGGCGACGGGGCGAACCTGCAAAGGCTCTATGATGCGGGGCTGCGCATGGCGGGGCTGGTGCATTTCTTCGACAATGAGCTTGCGGGTTCGATGCATGGCGAGGCCAAGGGCGGGTTGACTGATTTCGGGCGTGCAATGGTGCGCGAGATGGAGATGAAGGGCATCATCGTCGATATCGCGCATTGTTCGCGCCGATGCGTCACCAACGTGCTGGCGATGGCGCGGCGACCGGTCGTCTCGAGCCATGGCGGGGTGCAGGCGACATGCGGCATCAACCGCAATCTCACCGACGGCGAGATACGCGGTGTCGCGGTGACGGGCGGGGTCATTGGCATCGGCTATTTCGACGGCGCGGTGTGCGACACTTCGCCGGCCGCCGTGGTCGCGGCGATGCGGCACGTGACGGACCTTGTCGGCGTGGAGCATGTCGCGCTCGGCAGCGATTTCGACGGCTCGGTCGAGGTCGGCTTCGATACCTCCCAACTGGTGCAGGTAACGCAGGCGTTGATGGATGACGGCTTTTCCAAAAGCGAGATTCGCGCGATCATGGGGCTGAACGCGCTGCGGGTGATCGAGGAAGGGCTGAAGCCCGTCAGCGCGACATGGACCGACGACGCGGGCAGGAAGCGCGTCATCGCGGTGCCCCTGCCGCCGACGTTGCCGGGCAACCCGCAATGAGGCTTTACCACCGCGATACCATGCCCGAGCGCCTTCGCGGCGCTATTGTAGCGCTGGGCAATTTCGACGGCTTCCATCTCGGCCATCAGCGGGTCGCCGCCGAAGCAATCGACTGGGCGCGGGCCGAGGGACGGCCTGCGATGATCGCGACTTTCGATCCGCACCCGGTGCGCCATTTCGCACCGCATGTCCCGCCCTTCCGCCTCACCACGCTGGACCAGCGCGAGGCGCTGTTCATTGATGCGGGCGCGGATGCGATGCTGGTGTTCGATTTTGCCGACGACCTTGCCGCGACAACGGCGGAGAGCTTCGTGCGCGACTTGCTCGCAGGCCGTTTGGGCCTGGCGGGCGTGGTGACGGGAGAGGACTTCACCTTCGGCAAGGCGCGCGGCGGCAATGTCGAGGTGCTGCGCGATGTCGGCGCAACCTGCGGCATCGCCACGCGCGCCGTCGGGCCGGTTGGCGACGCTGCCGGTTTTGGGGGCCAGACCATCTCCTCCAGCCGCATCCGCGACGCACTGAAGGCGGGTGAGCCGGACGTCGCCGCGCGCCTCCTCACCCGACCCTTCACCGTGCGCGGCACCGTCATCCATGGCGACAAGCGCGGGCGCGAGCTGGGTTATCCCACGGCGAATATCGACATGGGCCAGTATCAGCGCCCGCGCTTCGGCATCTACGCCGTGACGGGCCGCGTGCTGGCGACCGGGCAGGAATTGCAGGGTGCGGCCAACCTTGGCGTGCGGCCGCAGTTCGATCCGCCGAAGGAATTGCTCGAGCCCTATTGGTTCGATTTCGACGGTGATCTCTACGGGCAGGAGATGGATATCGAACTGCGCCACTTCCTGCGTCCGGAGGCCAAGTTCGATGATCTGGATGCGCTCAAGGCGCAGATGGAACGCGATTGCGAAGATGCGCGCGAGCGGCTAGCTGCGCGCCAATAATGAGCGAGAAACGCGACTACAGAGACACGGTCTTCCTGCCCAAGACCGATTTCCCCATGAAAGCCGGCCTTCCGCAGAAGGAGCCGGGCATTCTCGCACGCTGGCAGGAAGAGGACGTATACGCGCAACTGCGCTCAAACCGCGAGGGGCGCGAAAAGTTCGTGCTCCACGATGGTCCGCCTTATGCGAACGGCAATATCCATATCGGCCACGCGCTGAACAAGGTGCTGAAGGATGCGGTGGTGCGCACGCAAAGCCTGCTTGGCAAAGATGCGCCCTACGTGCCCGGCTGGGACTGCCACGGCCTGCCCATCGAATGGAAGGTCGAGGAAAAGTACCGCAAGAAGAAGAAGAACAAGGACGAAGTCCCGGCGCGCGAATTCCGCCAGGAATGCCGCGACTACGCCGCCCATTGGGTCGACGTGCAGCGCGATCAGTTCAAGCGGCTCGGCATTACCGGCGAATGGGACAAGCCCTACCTGACAATGGCACCCGAGGCCGAAGCGGGCATCGTCGCCGAATTGCTGAAATTCGCGACAAGCGGCCAGCTCTATCGCGGTGCGAAGCCGGTGATGTGGTCGCCGGTGGAGAAGACCGCGCTGGCCGAGGCCGAGGTCGAGTACGAGGACATCACCTCGACGCAGATCGATGTGGCATTCGAGATTGTTGAGTCCCCGATCGAGGAGCTGGTCGGCGCGCACGCGGTGGTATGGACGACCACGCCGTGGACGATCCCGGTGAACCAGGCTTTGGCTTATGGGCCGGATGTTGTTTACCAGTTCGAAGACTTCGAATTTACCGATGGCCGAAAGATCACCCTGCTCTACGCTGGTATGCGGCGAACCGATCTTTTGTCGCGGCTCGGCTTCTTTGGTCAGATCACATCGACGACCAATATCCGACACCTCAAGGGCTCCGACCTCGCCGGCACCGTCTGCCGCCACCCGATGCACCACCTCGGCGGGTTCTTTGCCGAGCCGCGTCCGCTGCTCCCCGGCGATTTCGTCACCACCGATAGCGGCACGGGCCTCGTCCACATGTCGCCCGATCACGGCGAGGACGATTTCGAGCTGTGCAAGGCACATGGTATCAATCCGAAATTTGTGGTCGATGCCGACGGGCGCTATCGCGAGGACTGGGGCTGGCTGGGCCGGAACGACGAGCGTTCGGGCAGCGTCATCAACCCGAAGTTCAACGCGCCCGACGGGCCGATCTGTTCGGACCTGCGCGAAGCGGGCGCGCTGCTTGCTGCAAGTGCCGATTACGAGCACTCCTACCCGCACAGCTGGCGTTCCAAGGCCAAGGTGATCTTCCGCTGCACCCCGCAATGGTTCGTGCCGATGGATCGCGAAATGGAAAGCGGCGCAACCCTGCGCGGCACCGCCATGCGCGAGATCGACAAAACACGGTTCGTTCCGGCGAAAGGCAAGAACCGTATCGGTTCGATGGTCGAGGGGCGTCCCGACTGGGTGCTGTCACGCCAGCGCGCATGGGGTGTGCCCATTACGCTGTTCGTCGATCGCAAGAGCGGCGAATATCTCGTCGATCCCGCCGTCAATACGCGCGTCGTCGAGGCGATCAAGGCGGACGGCGTCGATGCGTGGTCCGAGGAGAACGCTGCACAATTCCTCGGCGAAGGGCGCAGCCCCGACGATTACGAGATGGTCACCGACATTCTCGATGTCTGGTTCGACAGCGGTTCGACCCATGCCTTCGTGCTCGAAAGCGACAACTGGCCAGACCTTCGCGCCCCGGCCGATCTCTATCTCGAGGGTTCCGACCAGCACCGCGGCTGGTTCCAGTCCTCGCTGCTCGAAAGCTGCGCCACGCGCGGGCGCGCGCCTTATAAGGCGGTGCTGACGCACGGCTTCACCATGGCCGCCGACGGGCGCAAGATGTCGAAGAGCCTCGGCAACACCGTCGATCCGCTCAAGATCATGGATGAGTACGGGGCCGACATCATCCGCCTCTGGGCGCTAAGCGTCGATTATACCGAGGACCACCGCATCGGACCGGAGATCCTGAAAGGCGTGGCGGACCAGTATCGCAAGCTCAGGAACACCTTCCGCTACATGCTCGGCGCGCTGGCGGGTTACGACGACGGCAACCGTGTAAAGCCCGCCGAGATGCCCGAGCTGGAGCGCTACATGCTCGCGCTGCTCGGCGAGCTCGACGCGAAGCTGCGCCGGCACATCGACGATTTCGACTTCCCCGCCTACACCCGTGCGCTGGTGGATTTCATGAACGAGGACCTCTCGGCCTTCTTTTTCGATATCCGCAAGGACCGGCTCTATTGCGACGCCCCCGGCAGCCTGGAGCGGCGCGCCTATCGAAGCGTGCTCGACACGCTGTTCCAAACGCTGATCCGCTACGCCGCGCCAGTGCTGGTGTTCACCGCCGAGGAGGTGTGGGGCACGCGCTATCCCGGCGCAGGCAGCGTGCACCTGCTGGAGCTGGACGATCTGCCGCCGGTCGAGGCCGACATGGCACGGTGGCAGAAGCTGCGCGAGGTGCGGGAGCGGGTGTTCGAAGCCATCGAGCCTTTGCGTCGCGAGAAGGTAATCCGCTCCGGGCTGGAGGCCGAGGTCACCGTGACCGCCGACGCGGTGCCGGAAGGCTTCTCTGTCGATGAACTCGCCCGCCTGTTCATCACCGGTACGGTGACGCTGGGCGACACCCTTTCGGTGCGCAAGACCGACGATGCCAAGTGCGGCCGCTGCTGGCGGCTGTTGCCAGAGGTCGACGAGGACGGCGACCTTTGTAACCGTTGCGCCGATGTCGTCGCCCACATGGATGCCACCGCATGACAACGCTCGGCAAATATCGCGCCATCGGGCTCGCCATCGCGGCCTTCGTTTTCGCCTTCGACCAGTGGCTGAAAGGCTTCGTGGTGAACGATCTCGGATTGGACCGGATCGGCGAGAATTATCCGTTGCTGCCGTTCTTCGATTTCACGCGGACCAACAATTACGGCGTCTCGCTCGGCCTGTTCGAGGCGACGAGTATGGAGATGCGCTGGATCCTCGTCGGGGTTACCGCGCTGATCGCCTGCGTGGTGGCGGTGTGGATGTTTCGCGAAAAGCTGTTCGGGGACATTGCCGCACTCGGCATGGTGCTGGGCGGCGCGCTCGGCAACATCACCGATCGCTACCTGCACGGCTATGTCATCGACTATGCCGACCTGCATTTCGGCGACTTTCGCCCTTTCCTCATCTTCAACGTCGCCGATGCGGCGATCACCATCGGGGTCGTGATTATCCTTGCC
>JBARVT010000025.1:0-7133 GCA_049646405.1 Alteraurantiacibacter sp. | reverse complement strand
TTGCCATCCTGCTGGCCCGATTCATGACTCACAGCGACTGGGCCGCCGCCAATGCAACGATTGCCGCGCTGCTGTTCACGTGGATCGTTGCCGAACCTCAACAATCAGACCGGAAGCTCGGTGGTGAACTTCATGCGCGAATAGACGATGTGGCTGGTGCATCGGCGCACAGCTCGCGCTCGGCCCTCAAGATGCCGTACCGGTCGCCCTCGACACGCCTGACATCAACCGCGTGCGGGGCAGGCGCATCCGCCAGACGCGCTTTGTCAACAACGAGACCGCGCCGGTGCTGACCCGCGACGGCGACCTGTTCGTGTCCGTCCTGATCGACGGCCGCTGGAGCGTGCCGCGCAATCTCGGCCCGGAGGCCAATTCGCGCCATTCCGAATTTGCGGGGCGCGTTTCGCCTATAGGCGGACGCTCCTATTCACTTCGTCACGGCCAGTGGCGCCGAGGTGAAAAAGCCCGACTGTTCCACGTGTGGAGCTTGCCGGTGGGAAGCGTGCCCATACTGGTCGATGCACTCGCCGAAGTTGGTGCGGACAGCTAACGCGGCAGCTGCGTCGCGCCCGTAAGCGCCTCGTCCACGCTGGCGGCGCATTGGCGGCCTTCGCGGATGGCCCAGACGACCAGCGATTGCCCGCGCCGCATGTCTCCGCAGGCGTAAACCTGCTTGTCCGACGTGCGGTAATCCTGCACATTCGCATCGACATTGCCGCGATCGGTCAGCTCAACGCCTGTCTGGTCCAGCATACCCTGCCGCCGTGGGCCGAGGAAGCCCATGGCGAGCAGGATGAGGTCCGCTTTCAGCGTGAATTCGCTGCCCGGCACCTCTTCCAGCTTTCCGGCGGACCAGTCGGCGCGCACGCATTTGAGGCCGGTGACCTTGCCGTCTTCGCCGACCACTTCCTTGGTCAGCACTGCCCAATCGCGCTCCACGCCTTCCTCGTGGCTCGAGGATGTGCGCAGTTTCATCGGCCAGTCGGGCCAGGTAAGCAGCTTGTTCTCCTTTTCGGGCGGTTGCGGCATGATTTCGATCTGGGTGACGCTGGCCGCGCCCTGCCGGTTGCTGGTGCCTACGCAGTCGGAACCGGTATCGCCGCCGCCGATTACGATGACGTGCTTGCCCGTCGCGGTGAGGCTGCCGCGCGGAGCGGCGCGTGTTTCGTCGTCGCCTGCATTGCGCTTGTTCTGCTGGGTCAGAAATTCCATCGCCAGCCGCACGCCGGGAAGCTCCGCGCCCGGTATCTCCAGCTGGCGCGGTTGCTCGGAGCCGCCTGCGAGCACGACCGCGTCGAAGTTTTCCTTCAGCGATTTCATCGAGGTATCGACGCCCACTTCGTTGGAGGTGCGGAAGGTCACGCCCTCCGCCTCCATCTGCACCGCGCGGCGATTGATGAGGCTTTTTTCCATCTTGAAGTCGGGAATGCCGTAACGCAGCAGGCCGCCGACCCTGTCCGACTTCTCGAACACCGTTACCGAATGCCCAGCGCGTGCGAGCTGCTGCGCACAGGCAAGGCCCGCTGGGCCGCTGCCGACGACGGCGACGGTTTTGCCCGTCTGCTTTTCCGGCGGCTGCGGCGCGATCCAGCCTTCCTTCCAGCCGCGATCGACGATGGCGCACTCGATCGACTTGATTGTCACCGGCTCGTCCGTGATGTTGAGCGTGCAGGCCGCCTCGCACGGCGCGGGGCAGACACGGCCGGTGAATTCGGGAAAATTGTTGGTGGAGTGGAGCACTTCGAGTGCATTGCGCCAGTCGCCTTCGTAGACGAGGTGGTTCCAGTCCGGGATGATGTTGTTCACCGGGCAGCCGTTATGGCAGTAGGGAATTCCGCAATTCATGCAGCGCGCGGCCTGGTTCGTCAGGCCCTCTTCGCTGTGGGGTATCATGAATTCCTTATAATGCTGCAGCCGCTCCTCGGGCGCGGCGTAGGAGCGATCCTGCCGCTCGATTTCGAGGAACCCTGTTTCTTTGCCCATATCCCTTACTCCGCCGCCACGCTGGCAGCTTCTTCGCGCTCCGCCTCAAGCAGCTTGAGCGCTGTGCGGTAATCCTTCGGCATCACTTTCACGAACTTGCCGAGCGATGTGTCGAAATCCTCGAGCAAATGCGTCGCGCGGGCAGAGCCGGTGTGCAGCTTGTGCCGCTCCAGCAGAACGCGCAGCCGTGCGGCGTCGTGATAGAGCGGGTCGCCCATGCCAAGATCGTCTACATGGTTCGCACGCTGCTGCGGCAGGCCCGTCCCTTCGGGATCGTTCGCATTGGCGGTGATACTTTCCAGCTCGACCTGCGCCAGGTTGCACCGCTGGGGAAAGTTGCCATCGGGGTCGTAGACATAGGCCACGCCGCCGCTCATGCCTGCGGCGAAATTGCGCCCGGTGCTGCCGAGCACGCAGACGACGCCGCCGGTCATGTATTCGCAGCCATGATCGCCCGTCCCCTCGACCACCGCGACCGCGCCCGAATTGCGCACGGCGAAGCGCTCGCCCGCAACGCCGGCGAAATAAGCCTCGCCCGAAATCGCGCCGTAGAGGCAGGTATTGCCAACGATGATATTGGCGGTCGGATCGCGCTCCACGCCGTCCGGCTGGCGCACGATGACACGTCCGCCAGACAGTCCCTTGCCGACATAGTCGTTGGCATCGCCGACAAGATAGAGCGTCACGCCATGCGCGAGCCAGGCGGCGAAACTCTGCCCCGCCGTGCCGGTGAAGTTCACGCGGATCGTGTCGGCGGGCAGGCCCGCATGGCCATGCGCCTTGGCGACCTCGCCCGAAAGCATGGTGCCGACGGTGCGATTGACGTTGCGGATCGCATAGTCGAGCTGGACTGGTTGCTTCGATTCGATGGCAGTCTGCGCATCGGCGATGAGTGCGTTGTCGAGCGCGGCGGCGAGGCCGTGGTCCTGCCCTTCCGTATGGAACAGCTCCTTGCCTGGGGGCGGTGCGACCGTGTGCAGCAGGCGCGAGAGATCGACCCCGTCCGCCTTCCAGTGGCGGATGGCGCGGTTCATGTCGATCCGGTCCACCCGGCCGATCATTTCCTCCACCGTGCGGAAGCCCATCTGCGCCATGATAGCGCGCAGTTCCTCGGCGACGAAGAAGAAGTAGTTGATGACGTGCTCGGGCTGCCCGACGAAGTGTTTGCGCAACTCGGGGTTCTGCGTCGCCACGCCGACGGGGCAGGTGTTGAGGTGGCATTTGCGCATCATAATGCAGCCCGCCGCGATCAGCGGGGCGGTGGCGAAGCCGAACTCGTCCGCACCCAATAGCGCGCCAATGGCGACGTCGCGCCCGGTGCGCAGTCCGCCATCGACCTGCACGGCGATGCGGCTGCGGAGGTTGTTCATGAGCAAAGTCTGCTGCGTTTCGGCAAGGCCGATTTCCCACGGGCTTCCGGCATGGGTGAGCGAAGTGAGCGGCGAGGCGCCCGTCCCGCCTTCATAGCCGGATATCGTCACATGGTCCGCGCGCGCTTTCGACACGCCTGCGGCCACGGTGCCGACGCCGACTTCGGAGACAAGCTTCACCGAAATACGCGCGACCGGGTTCACGTTCTTGAGATCGTGAATCAGCTGGGCGAGATCCTCGATCGAATAGATGTCGTGGTGCGGCGGGGGCGAGATGAGGCCCACGCCCGGCGTCGAGTGGCGAACCTTGCCAATGCGTTTGTCGACCTTGTGGCCGGGCAGCTGGCCGCCCTCGCCGGGCTTCGCGCCCTGCGCCATCTTGATCTGGATATCATCCGAATTGACGAGGTATTCGGTGGTGACGCCGAAGCGCCCCGAAGCGACCTGCTTGATCCGGCTGCGCATTGAATCGCCATTCGCCAGCGGGCGGAAGCGTTCGGGCTCCTCCCCGCCCTCGCCGGTATTGGAGCGAGCACCGATGCGGTTCATCGCGATGGCGAGCGTCGAATGCGCCTCGTGACTGATCGAGCCGAAGCTCATCGCCCCGGTGCTGAAGCGCTTGACGATCTCTTCCGCCGGTTCGACCTCGTCAAGCGGGATTGGCTCGTCGGCATTCTTGAGTTCCATCAGCCCGCGAATGGTCAGCAGCCGTTCGGCCTGCTCGTTCACGCTGACAGCAAACGCATTATACTGCTCCTGCGCATTGCCGCCGCCCTCGCTGCGCACCGCATGCTGGAGCTGCGCGATATTGGCGGGCGTCCAGGCATGTTCCTCGCCGCGCAGGCGATATTGGTACATACCGCCAACATCGAGCATGTTGGCGTAGATCGGGTTGTTGCCATAGGCCGCCGCATGGCGGCGCACGGTTTCCTCGGCGACCTCCTTCAGCCCGATGCCCTCGATGGTGGTGGCCGTGCGGGTGAAAAAACGGTCCACGAATTCGGATGACAGCCCGACCGCGTCGAAGATCTGCGCCCCGCAATAGGACTGGTAAGTGGAGATGCCCATCTTTGACATCACCTTCATGATGCCCTTGCCGACGGCTTTCTGGTAATGCTTCTCAACCTCTTCGGTCGAAAGCTCGGGAACCTTCTTGCGGCGGATATCCTCCAGCGTCTCGAAGGCGAGATAGGGATTGACCGCTTCCGCGCCGTAACCTGCGAGCACGCAGAAATGGTGCACTTCGCGCGCCTCGCCCGTTTCCACGACGATCCCTGTCTGCATACGCAAACCCTGCCGCACGAGTTGGTGATGCACCGCGGCGGTGGCGAGCAGCGCAGGCATCGGGATACGGTCCGGCCCCTGCTTGCGATCCGACAGGATAAGGATGTTCCTGTCCTGCAGCACCGCCTCGGTCGCTGCCCAGCACATTTCCTTGATCGCCATGTCGAGACCCTCGGCCCCACTGGCGGCATCCCAGGTGATATCGATCGTCTCGGTGCGGAATGCCCCGTCGAGGCTGGCCTCCACCGAGCGGATTTTCTCCATCCCGCGATTGGTCAGAATCGGCTGGCTGATCTCAAGCCGCTTATGCGTGCCTGCCTCGCGCCCGAGCAGGTTCGGGCGCGGGCCGACCATGGTGAGCAGGCTCATGACCAGTTCCTCTCGGATCGGGTCGATGGGCGGGTTGGTGACCTGCGCGAAGTTTTGCTTGAAATAGTCGTAGAGCAGGCGGCTGCGCTTGGAGAGCACCGCGATGGGGGTGTCGGTGCCCATGGAGCCGATGGGGTCTTCGCCCATCACCGCCATGGGTTCGAGGAACTTGGCGATGTCCTCCTGCGTGTAACCGAAGGCCTGTTGCCTATCGAGCAGGCTCACTTGGTGCTGCTGCACCGCCTCGCTGTCGGTCTCGATCGCCTCGAGGTCCTTGAGCTTGTACTGCGCCTCTTCCAGCCATTCCTCGTAAGGATGCGCTGCGGCGAGTTCGGCTTTCAGTTCCTCGTCCTCGACGATGCGGCCCTGTTCGAGGTCAATCAGCAACATGCGCCCGGGCTGGAGCCGCCATTTTCGGGTAATTTCGCTTTCCTCGAACGGCAGCACGCCGCTTTCCGACGCGAGGCAGACGATGTCGCCTGTTGTGACGCAATAGCGCGACGGGCGCAGGCCGTTGCGATCGAGCGTGGCGGCGATCTGGCGACCGTCGGTAAAGGCGACGGCAGCGGGCCCGTCCCACGGCTCCATCAGCGCGGCATGGTATTCGTAGAAAGCGCGACGCTGGGGATCCATCAGATCGTTCTTCGCCCACGCCTCCGGAATCAGCATCATCATCGCATGGGCGAGGCTGTATCCGCCGAGCAGCAGCAATTCGAGCGCGTTGTCGAGGCAGGCGGTGTCGCTCTGCCCGTGCGGGACGATGGGCCACAATTTGTCGAGATCGGCGCCGAGGAGTTCGGATTCCATCGTCCGGCGACGGGCGTTCATCCAGTTGACATTGCCGCGCACCGTGTTGATCTCGCCATTGTGGCAGGCCAGGCGGAACGGTTGGGCGAGCCGCCAGCTGGGGAAGGTATTGGTGCTGAAACGCTGATGGACGAGACCCAGTGCGCTGGTGCAGGCGGGGTCGCGCAGATCGTCGTAGAAACTGCCGACCTGGTTCGCGAGAAGCAGACCTTTATAAACGACGGTGCGACTGGAAAAGCTCGGGATGTAGAGCTTCACGAGTTCGGGAAGCCCATGCTTTTCGGCGAGCTCGGCAAGCGGGTTCTGCGTCTGCTTGCGGATGACGATCAGCTTGCGCTCGAACGCATCCTGATCCGTACAGTTGTCTCCGCGTCCGACGAAAAGCTGGCGGATAACGGGCATGGAATCGAGCACTGCCTTGCCGAGACCCTCGGTGGTGACCGGGACATCCCGCCAGCCGATGACGCGCTGCCCTTCTTTGGCGACGAATTTCTCGAACTGTTCGGTGATGAAATCGCGAGCCGCCGGATCGTTCGGCATGAAGCACATGGCGACCGCATATTCGCCCGGCGGCGGCAATTTCAGCCCTTCGTCGTCGGCCCATCTGGAATAGAGCCGATCGGGTATCTGGATGAGAATGCCCGCTCCATCGCCCAGTAGCGGGTCCGCCCCGACCGCGCCACGGTGGTCGAGATTGGCGAGGATTTCGAGCGCCTGCCCGATAATGTCGTGTGATTTCGCCCCCTTGATATGGGCGACGAAGCCCATGCCGCAATTATCATGTTCGTTGCGCGGGTCGTAAAGACCCTGTGCGGCGGGCAGATCGGTCACTCGTTCATATCCTGTCGGCGCTTGGCACCGGCCCGGATATGACACGCCCCGAACCGGTTTCACCGGTAACGAAACGCGAATCCTCAGGCGGAGCCTGTACGAAAATTTCGCGAAAGCCAGTTATGGCGACAGGAAATGGTCATGGCAAGTTTTGCTGCGCCGCACAAGGGCGCGCAAAGGTATGCGCGACAAGAGCAGCGGCGGGTGGATTCGTCCTATTTGCCCATGCGCTGCAGGTTGACGAGCGCCTCGCGCAATGCGCGTTCGTTGTCGTCGTTCGAAGCGGGGCGCGCCGGCGACTGGCCAGCGGGCGGATCGAAGGCGCGGGCTGCGCCGTGCTGGCCGGGGAACTGCACGGCAGGTTCGACCGACGCGGTCTCCGGCTCTTCGACGCGCACGAATTCCGTTTCGGCCTGGCGGAAGGGATTGTCCGCCTGCGCAATGGCGGCATAGGCGCCCTCGCGAGCGGGGCGTTCTGCGACCTTAGCG
>JBARVT010000024.1:0-2672 GCA_049646405.1 Alteraurantiacibacter sp. | reverse complement strand
CGCCACATTGCAGGGCCGGTCGGATCCTGCGCGGCGACAGGTGCCGCGCCCACGGCAAGCGCGAGAGCGGAGGCGGCGAGGCAGAGTTTCTTCAGCATTGGTAGTCTCCCTTGGTTTTGAGGATGATCGTGCGCAGCGTCAGCCATGAGACCGCTTCCACACCGTTGCAACATTCACGACGACGAGCGTCGCGACGAAAATAACCATGACCTGCGGTTCGGGCAGGAAGCCGCCGCGCCAGCCCATCCACCAGGCGGGGGTGACGGTGGCGAAGAACTGGAACCCGACCATGGACGAGAATTCGCCCACCGCCTTGGCGAAATCGTCCGACTGGCGGCGGCCGTAGAGCGCGAGCGCAGGCATGAAGACGAGCCACAGAACCAGCATTGCCGCTGCCGCCCATTGCGGCACCGGTCCGTTGCTGAACAGCGACAGTCGCTCGCCGTCCGGGCCGTCCGCAAGGATGAGCGGCATGGCGACGATCGCGCCGAACACCACGAGGCCGACAAGGAACCAGCGCATTCGCTTTCCGCGCGGCGTCATCGGTTCGCCCAATGTAAAATCCGGACGCCAGCGCCACAGGGGATAGGCCAATCCGGCGGCGGTAACGATGGCCAGGGGCAAGGCCCACCAGTCCTCTGGCGGATTGCCGCCGATCGTGCGCACGGTCCACACGACCGCAACGACGATTGCGATGAGGAAGAAGGTAAGCGGCGCCGCCCACACCATCGCATGCGCCATTGTCTTCGCCATCGAGGGCGGTGCGTCGTCGTCGATTGCCAGATCAACCGAGTCCGTCATCGAATATCTCCTCTATGGTCATTTCGAACAGCCGCGCGATGCGGAAGGCGAGGGGGAGCGAGGGGTCGTGCTTACCCGTCTCGATCGCGTTCACCGCCTGGCGCGACACGTCGAGATGGCCGGCCAGATCCGCCTGGCTCCAGTCGCGCATCGCGCGCAGGACCTTGAGCTTGTTCATCAAAGCACAGTCCCCCGCACGCGGTAGATCGCGTATCCGGTCGCCCAGCTGCCCGCGAGTATGGCGAGGGTCAGGTCGGACGAGGAATGAGTGCGTTCGGCGGCGTAAAGCGGCGACAGTTCCAGCGCGAAGGCGACGAAGACAAAGTCGGGGCCGACGAAGGGGCCGAAGGATTTCTTGTTAAGCGTGCCGAACATCAGCTGCGCCCCCGCACATGATGGAACAGGAATCCCGCATGGAACGCCAGTGAGCAACAACTGGCGAGCAGGAACGCGTTGTTGGTCCATGCGGGAAGAATGAACGATACGTCGCTCTCGTCGAGCCGCGCCCCGCTGGCGGATACGCCGACGCCGTGTGCAGCCTCGAAGATACCGACGAGCGACAGGCTGACCAGCCAAAGTCCCAGGATGACGCAGGCCCAGCGCGCACCGTGAAGGGCGAGGCCGATGAAATAGTCGTCGAACTTGTTCGGTCCGGCAAAGGCTATCAGGTAGCTGCCCGCGATTATCCCGGCCCAAGCCTCCATTTTCGCGGCAACGCCGAGGATCGTCGCAACCACGAGCATCAGGCTGACGAAACCGCCGAACCAGACCAGCTTGAACGAGGCTTCGCGCTGTTCCTGATTGGGCGAGTAGGGTTCATACGGCAAGATCGTTCTCCCCCGGCCGCAGCTTGTCGAACAGATAAGCAAAGGAATATCCGGCGTGGAACATGAGGGCGAGGGTGAGGGCGAGCAGGTAGATGTCGCCGGCAAACCGCTCGAATCCGGGGAGCGGTCGGTCGATGAGCGACGTCGCCCCATGCATCCAGAGCAACAGCAAGACGGTCCCGAGCGCCGCCGACATCCAGCGGAAGCCGGCTGTCACCAGCGCATTGTAATAATCGTCCTGCCGGTTCCAGATCGCCGCCGCGATGAGCGAGCCGCACATCGCGCCGATCAGCGGGGCGAGGAGACCGTCCATCGCGCCGATCACATAGAGGACGAGCACGATCAGATTTGTCGCGCCGCTCACCAGCGTGAGCCAGTACAACCGCTCGCGATGCGCGGCGTTGGCCGCATGCTTTTCGTAGCTGTAGGAATGCGGTTCGTAGGGCATCACATCCCTCCCGTGAAACGTTTGAAATGGAAGCCGGCGTAGTAGCCGAGCAGGATGATCTCGCTATCCCAGTTGTCGACAATGCCGAACGAGACTTCTTTATTGCTATCGCCCTGGAGATAGCCTTCGATCGTGCTCTCGACCATGATCCCGAACACCGACCAGGCGATGACGACGAAGAAAGCGACAGTCACTCCGCTGTGCCACATGGCGAGCGTGAATTCGTCTGTCTTGCGGCGAAAGAACATATAGGCGATCGACCACATCAGCGCAGGGAGCATTACCAGCAGCGGGAGAAAGGGCCAGATGGGTTCCCCAACGAACTCGTCGCCGCGATAATAGATCAGCGAGAAACCGATCAGGTAGACGAGGCAGACCGTGCCGATATCGGCGGCGCGCAAATAACGGTTGGCGAGTGTCTGCCGCTTCGTCGTATTGACGCTCATTACAAGGCTCCCGTCAGGCGTTTGATGTTGAAGGTCAGGTAGAAGACAAGGAGGGCTGCGTAGGGCGCGCCATCCGTCGGTATGTCCTGCCCGCTTTCGTCTCCACTCAGCCCATCGTAGACGCCTTCAAGGA
Source organism: Alteraurantiacibacter sp. (assembly GCA_049646405.1). Classification (GTDB taxonomy): domain Bacteria; phylum Pseudomonadota; class Alphaproteobacteria; order Sphingomonadales; family Sphingomonadaceae; genus Alteraurantiacibacter. The sequence continues at coordinate 17 of JBARVT010000024.1, read as the reverse complement.
AGGGTACGAGGAACATC
>JBARVT010000023.1:0-1863 GCA_049646405.1 Alteraurantiacibacter sp. | reverse complement strand
GCGCGGATCGGCTGGCCCTTGCCCTGCCGCACGCGCAGCATGTTGATGAATTTCGGCCCGATAATCAGTCCGATGAACAGCGCCGTCATCATCGCCGCGCCGGCGCGGAAGGTCTGGTAACGGACGAGGTTCAGCAGACCTTCGAAATCGAGCAGCTGGGCGAGGAAATACAGCATCGGTCCGGGTGTCAGCCCTCTTTGGCGGCGAAATGGTCCACGACGCGCGAAAGCCCTACCGAATTGGAACCCTTCACCAGCACCGCGTCTCCGCCCGCCAGCCCGAATTCCTGCAGCGCCGCGATGGCCTCGCCCGCATTCGCGCAATGGGCAAAGGTGACGGGCTTGCCAATGGGCTTGGCCGCAAGTTTCCCCATCTCCCGCGCAAGCGCCGCCATTTCGTCGCCCACCAGCACCGCGTGGTCGATCCCCGCGTCGAGCACAGGCTCAGCCAGCTGCGCGTGGAAACGCTCGCCGAAATCGCCCAGCTCTTTCATGCTGCCGAGCACCGCCACACGCCGCGTCGCGGGCGTCTGGCCGAGCTGTAGCAGCGTCGCGCGCATAGAGGCTGGATTGGCATTGTAACTTTCGTCGATCAGAAGGGCATGGCCGCCCGGTACTTTCACGCGCCGCCGCGCACCGCGACCCTTCAGTCCACCCATTTCTGCGAGCGCAAGCCCCGCCGCACCAAGGTCGCCACCCGCCGCGTGGACGGCGGCCATGACGCAGAGCGAATTGTCGATCCAATGCTCGCCCGGTTCGGCGACGGTGTAGACGAGGCCGATGCCGCCCATTGTCGCGGTGACGAGCGCGCCGCCATTGTCCTGCCGGATCGCGTCGAGCAGGCGCATATCGGCTTGGGCAGACCGTCCGAAGCTCAGCACCTTGGCCCCGCGCGCATTTGCCGCGTCGCGCATCTGAGCGAAATACTCGCTGTCGGCGGGGATCACGGCGGTGCCGCCCTTTTCCAGCCCTTCGAAGATTTCGGACTTGGCAGCGGCAATCGCCTCCATGGTGCCGAGATTCTCGATATGCGCAGGCGCGATGGTGGTGACGACGGCGACATGCGGACGGACCTGCGCGGTCAGGCCGCTGATTTCGCCGGCGTTGTTCATGCCCATCTCGAACACACCGAAGCGGCTCCTCGCAGGCATGCGCGAGAGGCTCAGCGGCACGCCGACATGGTTGTTGTAGCTGCGCACCGAGCGATGCGATGCGCCCCGGCTAGTACGTTCGAGTGCGGTAAAGATCGCCTCCTTCACGCCGGTCTTGCCGACGGACCCGGTTACTCCGACGATACGCGCACTGGCGCGCCGACGCGCGGCGGCGGCGAGCGCGTGCAGCGCCGCTGCGGTATCCTCCACCAGTACGTGCGGGCGATCGACTGGGCGGTCCACCAGTGCAGCAGCCGCGCCATTGGCGAAGGCGGCGTCGAGGAACCGGTGGCCGTCCATTGCCTCGCCTTTCAGCGCGACGAACAGGTCGCCCGGCACTACGTCGCGGCTATCCATTTCGACGCCGCTAACCTGAAATTCACCATAAGCGGTCCCGCCGGTAGCTTCGGCGATCTCGGCTGACGTCCACAGCGCGAGCCGCGCCGCGTCGGACTGGACGCGCGGCCAGCGCATGACTTTCGCGAGCGCGCTCATTGTCCGGCACGCGATAATTCCGCCGCGCATTCGCGCGCGACGGTCACGTCATCGAAGGGCAAAACCCGCATGTTGTCTCCCGATCCCACGATCTGCCCCTGTTCATGTCCCTTGCCCGCGACTAGCACGATGTCGTCGCGCCCGGCCTCCGCGATGGCGCAAGCGATGGCATCGCGCCTGCCGCCGACTTCGCGCGCGCCCTTCGCGCCTTCGAGCAC
>JBARVT010000022.1:0-9062 GCA_049646405.1 Alteraurantiacibacter sp. | reverse complement strand
CGCACGACTTCCTCGACCAGATCGGCGGGGCCTTCGATATCGTGGCGGCGCTGCGGGCAAGTGACATTCCACTTTGCATCGATTGCAAAATCGAGCGATTCGAGAATGCGGCGTTGTTCGTCCTCGGCCACCTCGATGCCGCCCAGCTTCGCGGTGAGCGCCGGGTCGAACGCCACGATTTTCAGCTCGGTAGGGGGGGTGCCCGCGCGCACCACTGCGGTCGGGTGGCCGCCGCAGGTCTTGACGATCAGGTCGGTCAGCAAAGCAAGGCCGTCTTCAAGGAACGCCGGATCGACCCCGCGCTCGAACCGCGTGCGGGCATCGGTAGCGAGACCGAGCTTGCGGCCCGTCACGCCGATCCGCTCAGGGTCGAAATAGGCGATTTCCAGCAGCACGTCGGTCGTATCGTCCTGCACGCTCGAATGCTCGCCGCCCATGATGCCGCCGATATCGTGGACGCCATTGTCATCCGCGATCACGGTCATCGTGTCATCGAGCGTATATGTTTTCTCGTTCAGCGCTTTGACCCTTTCGCCATCCCGCGCGCGGCGCGCGACCACCGGGCCGGAGAGTTTTGCAAGGTCATAGACATGCGCCGGGCGGCCGCAGGCGAGCATCAGGTAATTGGTTGCATCGACGAGCGCGCTGATAGGCCGCTGACCCGCCGCGATCAGGCGGCGCTGCATCCATTCGGGCGAAGCGCCATTGCTCACCCCGCGAATGACGCGGCCGTAGAAGGCAGGGCAGCCTTCCGGATCATCGGTGCGTATTTCGACCGGGCACGACCCCTCACCAGCAATGCGCGTCACCTCGATCGGCTTGAACGTACCCAACCCCGTCGCCGCGAGGTCGCGCGCGATGCCCATGACGCCCATGCAATCGGGCCGGTTGGGTGTTATCGCCACATCGAACACCGGGCTGGTGCCCTTGTAGTCAGCCAAGGCTTTGCCCACCGGCGCATCCTCGGGCAATTCGATGATGCCGTCATGCTCGTCGCCAAGCTCCAGCTCGCGCACCGAGCACATCATGCCGTTGCTCTCGACGCCGCGGATGGCGCTCTTGCGCAGCTCCATGCCGTTGGCGGGTACGACCGCGCCGGGCAGGCCAAGCACGCCTTTCATCCCGGCGCGCGCATTGGGCGCACCGCACACGACCTGTAGCGGCGCGCCTTCGCCAGTACCGACTGTGAGCACTTGCAGCTTGTCGGCATCAGGGTGCTTCCGGGCGGTCAACACTTCAGCCACGCGGAAACCGGCCAGCTTCTCTGCCGGGTCCTCGATCTCCTCAACCTCGATGCCGCTCGCGTTCAGCTTCGCGGCGATCTTGGCCACCGTCGCTTCGGTGTCGAGGAAATGGGTCAGCCATTCGAGCGAGAATTTCATGCACTTGCTCCCACGCCGCCCGAGAGTGTCGGCTGGTCGAAAGCCGAGAAGCCGTAATGCGCCAGCCAGCGCGCGTCGCCGTCGAAGAAGGCGCGCAGATCGTCCATCCCGTATTTCAGCATGGCGAGCCGGTCCACGCCGAGGCCCCACGCGAAGCCCTGCCATTCGTCGGGGTCGAGCCCGGCAAATTCGATCACGCGACGGTTGACCATGCCGCTGCCGAGCAGTTCCATCCACGCATGGCCGTCTGCATCGCCGCTGCCGCCTAGCACGCGCCTGCTTTTGCCATCCTGGCCGTCCACCCACGCGAAGCCGACATCGACCTCGACGCTGGGTTCGGTAAAGGGGAAGTAGCTCGGGCGCAGACGCAGCACGATATCGTCGGTTTCGAAGAATGCCTTGAGGAAGGTTTCCAGCGTCCATTTGAGGTGGCCGAGATGGATGTCGCGGTCGATCACCAGCCCTTCGACCTGGTGGAACATCGGCGTGTGCGTCGCGTCGCTGTCACTGCGATAGACGCGGCCCGGCGCGATGATCCGCAAGGGCGCGCCGTCGGCCATCATCGTCCTTATCTGCACCGGCGAGGTGTGCGTGCGCAGAAGCATGCGTCCCTGTTGGCCTACCGCTTCGCTACTTGAGGCCGGTCGCCCACCCTTCGGTGCCTCGTCCGGGAAGTAGAACGTATCGTGCATCGCGCGCGCCGGGTGGCTTTCGGGCATGTTGAGCGCAGTGAAATTGTACCAGTCGTCCTCGATCTCGGGCCCGGTCGCAACGGAGAAGCCCATATCGGCAAAGATTTCCGCCAGCTCGTCCATCACCGGACTGACCGGGTGGACACTGCCCTGCGGCACCTGCGGTGCGGGCAGGGTCAGGTCGAGTTTTTCTGTAGCGAGCCGAGCTTCGAGCTCGGCGGCGTCGAATTGTGCTTTCTTCGCCTCGACCGCATCGGCGACGCGGGCGCGCAGTTGCTGGATGCGCGGCGCCTCGCTCTGGCGCTCTTGCGGCGTCATCGAGCCGAGCGTCTTCATGAGCTGGCTGATCCAGCCGGTCTTGCCCAGCGCCTCGATCCGGATGGCTTCCACATCGGACGCGCTCTGCGCCGCTTCGAGGCGGTTCAGGGTTTCTTCGGCTTGTCTGTCGTGTTCGGTGCTCATGTCGGTCGCTCGCTTAGTCAGCACAAACAAAAAGCGCCACCCTTTCGGATGGCGCTTCTCGTATTTCAAAGGCTCTTCAATCAGGCGGGAAGCGCTTCCTTCGCCTGCTTGATGATGCCGCCAAAGGCCGCGCTCTCGTTCATGGCGAGGTCCGCCATGACCTTGAGATCGAGTTCGATGCCGGCCAGCTTCACGCCGTGCATGAACTGCGAATAGGTGAGACCTTCGGCGCGGACAGCGGCGTTGATGCGCTGGATCCACAAAGCGCGGAAATTGCGCTTCTTAACCTTGCGGTCGCGATAGGCGTACTGGCCGGCCTTTTCGACGGCCTGGCGCGCGACGCGGATCGTGTTCTTGCGACGGCCGCGATAGCCCTTCGCCTGATCCAGCAGCCGCTTGTGCTTGGTGCGGGTCGTCGTCCCGCGCTTGATACGTGGCATGGTCTATATCCTCCCTGTCACTTGAGCCCGTAGGGGGCCCAGCTCTTCACGGCATCCCAGTCGGCCTTCGACAGGACCTTGGTGCCGCGCTGCTGGCGGATATACTTCGCATTATGGCTGATCAGGCGGTGGCGCTTGCCCGCGACACCGTGCTTGACCTTGCCCGTGGCGGTGAGCTTGAAGCGCTTCTTCACGCCGCTCTTGGTCTTCAGCTTGGGCATTTTCGTCTCCTTTTTCAGGGACACGTCCAACCAGCCCTGGCAGCCCTTGTGGCCAGACCGGCGAGTGAATCACGTGTCGGTGAAGGCGGCGCATTTAGCGTTTTGTGCGGGGAATGCAAGTGAAAGGGGCGGCGCGCGTTTCAGCGCGCCGCCCCGTCCCGACCCGTTCGGATCAGAACTCCTGCCGCACCGTCAACCCGTAGGTGCGCGGCTGGCCGACGGCAAAGCCGAGCCGTGCACGCCCGCCGCGTTCGCGGTCGAAGCTGAGGATGGCGTTCTCGTCGAACACGTTGTTAACATATGCGATCACCGACAGCCCGCTGTCGAAATCGACACCTGCGGACAGGTTCACGAGATCGTAGGACGGAAGCAGCAGGTCCAGCGTCGTCGCATCGTCGCCCGGCGCGCCTAGGAAGGGCAAGCCGGAGACGAAGGTGCGCGGGTTGTTTTCCTGGTCCGCTGGCTGCGTATAGCGGCTGCCGACATGGGTGTAGGCGGCAGCGAAATACGCGTCCATGTTGGCCGAAAGCGGGAATTCGTAGCTGCCCGTTGCGGAGAACTGGAATTCCGGCACGCTGGGCAGGCGATTGCCTTCGCGAATGCCCGTCGCGCCTGCCAGCGGATCGGGCAGGGTGGTGTCGAACTCCGCCTCGATCCAGCTACCCGAAAACACGAAATCGAGCCCCGCTATCGGGCTGATTCCGAACTCCGCCTCCACGCCCAGCGTATGCGCCTCGGGAACGTTGAAGACAATGCGGGAGGAGCAGCTGCCTGCATCGAGCGTCACCTGCAAATCGCTGATGTCGGTATAGAAGGCTGCGGTGTTGGCATAATAGCCGCGGCCCTGCGCCTTCGCGCCGACTTCGTAATTCCACAGCGTCTCGTCGTCATAATCCTGGAAGCCGCCGAACAGCGCGAGGTCCTCGGCATTGCAGAGCGGAGTATTGAGCGGATCGTTGACCCCGCCGAGGCGGAAGCCCTTGGAAGCCTGCGCGTTGAGAGTCAGGTCGGGCGTGACGTCGTAGCTCAGCAAGATGCGCGGGCTGATGCCGTCCGAACTGGTCGTGTCGACTTGCCCGGTATCGCCGTTGGCAAACAGGCCGCCGGTGGTGATGATGCGCGTTTCCTCGAAATCGTAATAGCGCGCGCCGACTGTCACATCGAAGGCATCGGTGACGGCATAGGTTGCCTCCCCGAACACTGCGATCTGGTCGATATCGTAAGGCAGGTCCGAATTGAACGGCGAATCCGCCGGGAAGCCGTTGGCCACGGCGGCGGACGTCCCGTCGCCAAGGACCGCGTCGGTAAACGCATCGTATCCGGGCGTGGGCAGGCGCTGGCGATAGAAGCGCGCGGTGTCCGAATAGAAGCCGCCGAGCACCCACTGGAAAGGGCTGAGTGTGTCGGAGGCGAACCGCACCTCCTGCGTGATCGTCTCGAGATCGGTCGTGTCGCGCAGGTTCGACGGGAGGAACACCGCCTCGTCCGGATAACCGAGATCGACCGAGACGGAGCCGGTCAGCGCGCTCGCATCGCGGCTGACAAGGATGTCGCGATTGGTGTAGGAGGTGACCGAGGTCAGCACGACACCGCCGAGGTCCGCCTCGCCGACGAGGTCGAAGATCAGTGTCTCATCCTCGAACGCTTCGCGCAGAAGCAGGTATTGCTCACGATCGTCGAAGACGGTCGGCGCGACGTCGGTGGTGAAGGGATTGGCGTAGAGGTTGAACACGTCTTGTCGGTTGAAGCCGTCGGCCTTCACCTTCTGGTAGACGATACGCGGCGTGATGCTCAGCCCCTCGCCATTGTCGAAGCGCAGGGCGAGGCGGCCGCCATAGCGTTCTCCACCGTTCACATCCTCTCCGCCCGCCGGGCCGAGCGCGTCGATGAAGCCACCATATTGCGTATAATATCCGACCGCGCGCGCTGCGAGATTGCCGCCGATCGGCACGTTGATCGCGCCTTTCAGATGATAACCGAGGTCGTCTCCGTCGACGAGGTTGACGTTACCTTCGGCCACGCCTTCCACCACGCCCATTTCGGGCCGGTTGGTGATGTAGCGGATCGTACCGCCGACGCTGCCCGAACCGAACAGCGTGCCCTGCGGGCCGCGCAAGGTTTCGACGCGGTTAAGGTCGAACAGGTCGAGATCGGGGGTGAAAAGCGAGAGCGAGATGACGCTTTCGTCGAGATAGACGCCGACCTGTTCCTTCACCCCCGGCTGATCGCGTACGACTTGCCCGGCGGAGACACCGCGCACCGAGACCTGGCTCTGGCCGGGTCCGAGGTTCTGCACGGAGAGGCCCGCGACATTGCGGGAAAGATCTTCCAGCGTCACCGCGCCGGACCGCTCGATATCCTCGGCGGTCTGTGCGTTAATCGAGAAAGGAATGTCCTGGATATTGGCGGCGCGCTTCGTCGCGGTCACCACGATAGCATTGTTGAGGCCTTCTTCTTCGGCTTCCTGGTCCTGTGCCAGCGCCGGTGTAGCCAGCAGCGCGAGCGCCGAAGCCCCCGCCGACATTGCGAAACGTCCCCCCCGCACAGCGATACATTCCTTACGCATCGTTCTCTCTCCTCCTGCGATCGTCGCGCCTTGGCGACGCGGCCTTATCGTGAGGCGAGACTATGCCTGTGCGAGTCCGGCGCAAAGCGGCAAGCTTCATCGCGCTTCCCGAACTGTACGACACGTAACATTCGTGCAACAAATAGCGGCAAAGCGTGTTTTCCGGTCGCTCAATCGCCTGAAAGTATTTCCAACACGTCTTCCAGCCGCGCCGGATCGCCCAACGCCAGCACGGTGCCGTCGCTACCCGCATGGAGCGGTTCGCCTCGCCAGTCGCTCATGATCCCGCCCGCGCCTTCGACAACCGGCACCAGTGCCGCATAATCGTGCAGCTTCAACCCTGCTTCGGCGACGATATCGAGCTGGCCAGATGCAAGGCAGCCGTAATTGTAGCAGTCGCCCCCCATCACCATGCGCCTGTGATCGGTCTGCCCGGCCAGCGCCATGAAGCGTTCACCCTGATCGACGGTAAAATAATGCGGGCCGGTGGTGGCGAGTGTCGCACTTGCGAGATCAGGGCAGCGGCGCGCTTCGACAGGCTCGCCGTTGAACATGGTTGCCTGTCCCGCGATGCCGAGCCAGCGTTCGCCGATAATCGGCTGGTCAATCAGGCCGAGCGTCGGGAAACCGTCTTCCAGCAACGCGATGAGCGTGCCGAAGATCGGGCGTCCGGCGAGGAAAGCGGTGGTGCCGTCGATCGGGTCAAGAACCCATTGTCGCCCGGTCACACCTTCCTTCACGCCGAACTCCTCGCCATGGATGCCGTCCCCGCTCGCCTCTGCATCGAGAATCGCGCGCATGGCTGCTTCAGCATCGCGATCCGCCTCGGTCACGGGCGAAGCATCGGCCTTGGTTTCGTTGCTTAAAAGATTGCGAAAAAGCGGACGAATTTCCTTACGCGCGGCATCGGCCAAGCAATGTGCGAGAGTAATATCTTGTCTACTGGGCAAAATTACTGATCCTAATTTCTTCGCGCGGTTGCGCTTTACCCTAAAAACTGCACAAGACGCGGCATAATGACGGGTGGCATGCGCATCGTATCACTGACAGGCGCGACTCTCGCGGGGGAGCCGCTTGCCTTGTCTTGCGCGCCATGCGACGAATTACGACCGTGGTTCAACTGGTTTACGATTGCCGAGGCCGAAATTGCCGAGGGTCACCGCGTGAATTGCGGCCGCGCGATCGAGCATCCCAGCATCATCTTCCTGTTCCACGATCCGTGGGTCGCGGGCACGGCCGATGGCGACATGGTGCTCGACCCCGGCGAAGCGGGCAAGGCATTCTATTTCGGGCCGCAGACCCGCCGCATGCCGCTCAGCATCGCGGGCCGCTACGTCGTCGTGTCGCTGTGGCTAAATGCAGGAGCCGCGCCGCTGCTCGGCCTGCCCTGCCCGATGGAAACGCTCGATCGGATCATCGATCTCGACGAGTATTTCGGGAAAGACGAACCGCTGACTTCGATCTTTCCTGAAGAAAAGGACGCGCGGCTTTGGCAGGCGGCGTTGGAAGACAAGTTCCTGCGCCCGCTGACGAAAAACGCGACCATCGAGTGCCCCTCACCGCTGGTCTGCGAGTTCGAGAATGCCTGCCTTGCCGAACCGCATATCACGGTGGAAGAATTCGCTGCGCGGCAGGACGTGTCGAAGCGTACCGTGGAGCGCGCGATCAAGAAGGCGTTCGGCATTACGCCGAAACGGGCGCTGCGGCGCGGGCGGGCGCTGGATATGGCCGCGGCACTGCTCGGCGTGACGCGCCCCGAAGATGCGCCCGAAATGGAAGACCGCTATTTCGACCAATCGCACCGGGTGAAGGAGCTTAAAAGCGTCTTCGGCGTGTCGCCCGGCCAGTTGAAGGGTGCCCAGCACCCGATCCTTCAGCTCAGCCTGGAGGTGCGCCAGCAACGTCGCCTCGACGCGCTCGAACTGCTCGCGCCCGATGCGAAGCGGCCTTGGCGCGATCCCGAGTCCGAACCGCCCGACGGGTCTTTTGATGAAGGCACGAAGCGCTAGTCGAACAGGCTCGACACGCTCGATTCATCGGCGATGCGGCGGATGGCTTCGCCCAGGAGCGGGGCAATCGTCAGCACGCGGATGCGCGAGGAATCGGCCGCCGCATCGGTCGGCTTGATGGTGTCGGTGATGACGAGTTCTGTCATTGCGCTCTTGTCCACACGCGCCACCGCACCGCCCGAAAGCACGCCGTGCGTGATATAGGCCGCGACGCTCGACGCGCCCTGATCCAGCAGCGCCTGCGCCGCATTGCACAGCGTGCCGCCCGAATCGACGATATCGTCGATCAGAACGCAGTGACGGCCATTCACGTCGCCGATGATATTCATGACCTCGCTCTCGCCCGGCCGGTCTCGCCGTTTGTCGACGATAGCGAGCGGCGCGTTGTCGAGCCGCTTGGCGAGCGCGCGGGCACGCACCACGCCGCCGACATCTGGTGATACGACCATGAGGTCCTTGTCGCCGTAGCGCGCCTGTATATCGGCTGCCATGGTCGGCGCAGCATAGAGATTGTCTGTCGGAATATCGAAGAAGCCCTGGATTTGCCCGGCATGCAGGTCCACCGCCAGCACGCGGTCTGCACCCGCCTGCGTGATGATATTCGCCACCAGCTTGGCCGAAATGGGCGTGCGCGGGCCGGGTTTGCGGTCTTGCCGCGCATAGCCGAAGTAGGGAACGACCGCCGTTATGCGCGCCGCCGAAGCGCGTTTGAGCGCGTCGATCCCGATCAGCAGTTCCATGAGGTTGTCGTTCGCCGGATAGCTGGTCGACTGGCAGATGAAGACATCCTCGCCGCGCACGTTCTCGTGGATCTCGATGAAGATTTCCTCGTCTGCGAAGCGGCGGACGCTGGCATCGGTCAGCGGCACTTCGAGATAGCCGGCAATGGCCCGGGCGAGCGGCAGGTTGGAGTTGCCGGACATGATCTTCATGGTGTGCTAGTCCCCAGTGAAAGCAATGCGATTGGCTTAGGCGAGGCGGATCGAAACGCAACCTGGCCTTGGTGGGTTTTCATCGCGCGGAATTCGTCAAAGTGTCGAAAGTAGCGTCGTCGCGCGTATTGCCACCGACTTGCGCGGGTCGGTCTGCAAACGCGTCAATTCTGGGCACAGCGCTCAAATCCGGTGCTCGCCCCTGATCCAGCGCACCGTGCCGCTGCTCGCCCGCATCACGACGCTCTCGGTCGTCATCACGCGCGATCCGTCAGGGCGGCGCAGGCGCTTCACCCCGTCGAGCAGCGAGCCGTGCGTCACTCCGGTCGCGGCGAAGATGCAGTCGCCGCTCGCCAGC
>JBARVT010000021.1:0-2076 GCA_049646405.1 Alteraurantiacibacter sp. | reverse complement strand
ACAGGCATGCGCCGCTCACCATGGCTGAAGAGCGAGCCGGTCGCCCCCGGCTCCACCCACGCCACCCGGTCGGGCGGCACATCACACTGCACCAGCGCCCGCGCCCGTTCGCGCCAGAAGGCGAAATCATCGGGCTCAGACAGGTTGACGACGTAATAGGTGCCGAGCTTGACGTGCTGGAGCGCGGTCATCGGCCTTGCTCAGGGTCTGCTTCTGAAAAAATCATGCCGCGAACAACTCCAGCTGCTCCTGCCTGGGTGCCAGCAGCGCGCGCAAATCGGCACGGTCGGTCAGTGTAACGGGCCGCCAGTCGCAGGTGACAATGAACGGCCGCACCTTGGTGATCGAGACGGTCAACTTCGCCACATCATCCAGACGCAAGGTACGGTGGCGGCGCGAGGCCAGAATCTGGTTCACCGCTTTCACCCCCAACCCCGGCACACGCAGCAGCTGTTCCTTCAACGCGCGATTGACATCAACCGGAAAGCTTTCGCGAAACTTCAGCGCCCAGGCCAGCTTCGGGTCGATATCGAGCGGAAGGTTCCCGTCCGCCTCGGTCGCCTGCATCACCTCGCGCGGGGCGAAACCGTAAAAACGCATCAGCCAGTCGGATTGATAAAGGCGATGCTCGCGCATCAACGGTGGGCGTTTGAGCGGCAACACCGCGCTCGCATCGGGGTCGGCGAGAAGGCGCTGTAATAGACGCGACGCAGCTTGAAGCTATCGTAAAGCCGGCTCGCCTTGCCCACGATATCGACATCGCTCGCGCTGTCCGCGCCGATGATCATCTGTGTCGACTGCCCGCCCGGCGCGAAGCGGGGCGCGTGGCGGAACCGCTTCTTCTCGTCGCGCGACTGGCGGATCGCCATTTTCATGCCGCCCATCGCACCTTCGATCTGGCGGCTGTCCTTGTCGGGCGCGAGGCGGGTGAGGCCGGCATCGGTCGGCAGTTCGACATTGATGGAGACACGGTCGGCATACAGCCCCGCCTGGTGCACCAGTTCAGGGTCTGCCTCCGGGATCGTCTTCAGGTGGATGTAGCCGCGAAAATCGTACTCGTCGCGCAGGATGCGTGCGGTTTCGACCAGCTGCTCCATCGTATGGTTGCTGCTCTTGATGATGCCCGAGGACAGGAACAGCCCCTCGATATAATTGCGGCGGTAGAAAGTCAGCGTCAGGTCCGCGACCTCGCGCGGGGTGAAGCGGGCGCGGCGGACATTGCTGCTCTTCCGGTTCACACAATAATGGCAATCGAAGATACAGTGATTGGTCATCAGGATTTTCAGCAGCGAAATACAGCGGCCGTCCGGCGCATAAGCATGACAAATACCCATCCCCTCGGTCGAACCCACGCCCTTGCCGTTCTTCGAGTTGCGCTTGGCCGTGCCCGACGACGCGCAGGACGCATCGTATTTCGCCGCATCGGCGAGGATTTCCAGCTTCTGCAAAGTATCGAGCGCGGCCATCCGTTCTATATACGTTCTCGCTGCGCGCGCGCCAATAGACATATGTTGGATTCTACGGGAAATGCGACGGAACGATGTTCGGCGCGATCCCGTTAGGTATGTGAAAACAATCACAAAGGAGTTCGTACATGCCCAATCTCACCACTCGCGACGGAACGCGGCTGCGCTGGAAGGAGCTTGGCGACGGTCGCCCGGTAATTCTGATACATGGCTGGCCGCTATCTGCCGACAGCTGGGATCCCATTATGATGACGCTGGCCGATAACGGCTATCGCGCCATCGCGTATGACAGGCGGGGGTTCGGGCATTCGGACCATGCGAAGTGTGGCTACGACTACGACACTTTCGCCGACGATCTGGCAGACGTGATGAAAGAAACGGGCGCCACGGAAAATGTCGCGCTGGTCGGCTTTTCCATGGGTGGCGGCGAGATCGCACGGTACATGACGAACCACCAGGGTAAGGGCGTGACGCAGACCGTTCTGGTCAGCTCCGTCGTGCCCTACATGCTCAAGACGGACGACAATCCCGACGGCGTGCCGCAGGACACATTCGACGAGATGACGGCGGGCATGAAGGACGATTTTCGCAAGTTCTTCACCGGCTTCTT
>JBARVT010000020.1:0-8069 GCA_049646405.1 Alteraurantiacibacter sp. | reverse complement strand
TCGGCTCATCACATCCTGGGGCTGGAGCAGGTCCCAAGGGTTTGGCTGTTCGCCAATTAAAGTGGTACGTGAGCTGGGTTCAGAACGTCGCGAGACAGTTTGGTCCCTATCTGCCGTGGGCGTCGATTGTTGAGAGGAGTTGCCCCTAGTACGAGAGGACCGGGGTGAACATACCTCTGGTGTACCTGTCATCGCGCCAGCGGTGCAGCAGGGTAGCTATGTATGGACGGGATAACCGCTGAAAGCATCTAAGCGGGAAGCCTCCCTCAAGATAAGCAATCATCGAACCGTGATAGACCATCACGTTGATAGGCTGGGTGTGGAAGTGCAGTAATGCATGGAGCTAACCAGTCCTAATAGTTCTGTTCGCGCTTGGTGGATCCCACCATCAATGTCAGGCCTGATGGCCGAAGCATTGTGGAGGATTTGTCTGGCCGGATAATGACGCCTTAAACAGCAACAAACACCTGATTGGTGCATCGATTTAAATCTTGCCCGCACGCCGGCTTCATTGCTTGGTGGTCATAGCGCCTGTGACCCACCCGATCCCATCTCGAACTCGGCCGTGAAACCAGGTAGCGCCGATGGTACTAGTGCCTAAGCACTGGAAGAGTAGGTCGCCGCCAGGCATTGCAGCCGGCGGGCAGAGCAAGGTTACCCATTCACGATTTCAAGAAGCCGCTGCCGGTCTAACCGAGCGGCGGCTTTTTTGTCTCTCTTTGGAGAGGCGCGAACGGTGACGCGGGATGGAGCAGTCCGGTAGCTCGTCAGGCTCATAACCTGAAGGTCGTTGGTTCAAATCCAACTCCCGCAACCACCATAAACCCTCGAAGGGCGAAGGCCCCTCGGGGGTCTTGTTCGTCTGCCATGCGGAAGGTGCTAACGATATTCGTGGCGGATATCTGACGAGCTTGTCGCAACGTCGCTGGACCTGGTCCGAGATCGGCCCCACGTTCCAGGCGCTGCCCTCGCATCGCGCGTCACCGAAACCGCGCAGGCTGCCCTCACTGCGAGGCATCGCCTACATGATCGTAGCCGTGCCGGCCACGCGTCTGCGCCTCAGCACACGCGGCTCCGATGCGGCCACATTATTGGCCCCGACCGGGGTGCTGGCCTAACGCTTCGACATCGAACCGCGCGAAGCCCTCGCCCGGTAACCGCGGACGATGTGAACGCGTGCCGGTCTGTTTTTGCGCAAGGCACCGGAGGGAAGCGGTCGCCGCCAGCATACAATAGTCAGACCTTGAGCTCGCCCTGCTCGCGCCCGTCCCACCAGGCGATGCGGTCGGGCGAAACCTCAATCAGGATCAACCCTTCTGTATCGAGTCCGTCCTCGAACCACTTCTCCAGATCCGGCACCCAGTGCTTTTCCAGAATCGTACGGTCGCGGTGCAGCTTACCTGTTCCCTGCACGGCGCAGTAGAATTCGCCGTCGACATAGGTCGCGCCGCACTGTGCGGACCGTTTCAGATCGTTGTCGATCCGTCCGTCCGCGGTGGAAAAGTGGTATGTTGTACCATCGCTCCTGGACACATCCTTGTTGTTCGACATGGGTCGCGCGGCGATGGCACCTTCGCTGCCCGCTTTCGTCACCAGCATGGCGACATCAATAGATTTCAGCTTGGCGACGATGTCGGCGAGGGTACGGTCGGACATGACTGGCTCTCCTTATGTGGTATGTACGCAGAACGTGCCGACGCGGGCAAAGTGCCTGCAACAGATCGGTCGGCCGTCCGTTTGTGCAATGCAGCATGCCGCTCGCCGAGGAACAGCCATGTCACGCACCACTATCCAGTCCATTCCCGAACTCGCAATGGAGAGCTGGATGCTCGGATTTGAAGCTGCGTCGGTGATGTGGCTGCGCGGCTTGCGCATCATGGCTGGCGGCAAGCTGGCGGAGCGGGAGGCAGAGCGCATGGTGCGCGAAAAGCTTGTGGCCAATGCCATGTTGTGGCCGGTCTTGACGCTGGGTGGTATCGGCCCATCGCCTGAGGAGCTGGGGGCTCGGACGCTCGCGCATTATCGCAAACCCGTCCGCGCCAACCGACGCCGGCTTTCGCGGCGCGGCTAGGCCGGGCCGCTGCGCCCTGCTACGCGACGAAGGCGGCGAAGAACACCGTGCTCCAGCCGGGCTGTCATTCGGTGGTGCGATGCACCCCGGCGCCATCGAGCTCCGGTCCGAGCCGGCCGGTCAGCCAGAGGAAGAACATGCGGAAATCCGCCCCGAGGCTCCAGAGTGGGTAGGTGAAGGTGGCAGGGCGGTTGCGCTCCACGGTGAAGTGAGCAAGCCAGGCGAAGAAATAGCCCGCGAGCGGCATGGCGAGGAGGAACCACCAGCGACCGGTCGCGAGGGCGAAAATAGCGACTGCGAACACAAGTGCGGTGCCGATATAATGCAGCGCGCGAGTGCGAGGCTTCGAATGCTCGCGCAGGTAGAACGGCCAGAATTCCGCGAAACTCGTGTATTTCTTTTCCATCGCTCTTGATGCTGGGCCAAAGCGCGTGGCGACGCAAGAGCGGGAACGGCGCGTGGTTAAAGGCGCTGGAGTAGCGAGGAGAAGTATAAATGACCCGGTTTTCGTTGCTCGTCGCACTGGTGCCGTTGGCCGCCTGCACCTCCACGCCGCAGACCGAGGTGGGATCGGAAGACGCTTTCCTCGCCCAGGTTGACATCTCGCGTGCCTGTTTCAACCGGCGCGAGGTTCGTGG
Source organism: Alteraurantiacibacter sp. (assembly GCA_049646405.1). Classification (GTDB taxonomy): domain Bacteria; phylum Pseudomonadota; class Alphaproteobacteria; order Sphingomonadales; family Sphingomonadaceae; genus Alteraurantiacibacter. The sequence continues at coordinate 5,360 of JBARVT010000020.1, read as the reverse complement.
TTACGAAGCGGCACGCGATGCCTCGGGAAGTCGCGAGCGTATTCTGCTCGACACCGGCTTGGAGGAGATTTTTGTGCTGGAAACGACTGGCCCGTGTCCCGGCCTCGACTTGTCGCTGCGCGTCGCGCTCGACCAGCGCGGCATCGGCAATATCTGCACCGGCGATTTCGAACGGATCGTCCTGCCTCGGGGGCAAGGGCAGGATCTGGCGAGCTGCCCGGTGCGCGTGATCGGGCGGTTGGTTCCGAAGTAGAATGCGGATACGGGCTTTAGGCCATGATTCGGCCATAATCGGAACTACGTCCCCCTCCTGCCCATTGCTTAATTAAGCGCACGCGGCGACGCATGCTGTGTCTCTGCCGGATCGCGCCAAATTTCCCATCCGAAGGATTTATCATGAAGAAGCTGACACTCGCACTCGCCTCTGCCGCATCGCTGGCCATCGTCGCCTGCGGCGAACCAGAGGAAGACACCGATACCATGGCCGACGAAACCGCCATGGCCGATGATGCGACCATGGCAGGAGATACCGAGGCTGGGACTATTGTCGAAGTTGCGCAAGGCAACGCCGATTTCTCTACGCTGGTGAGCGCCGTAACGGCTGCCGGGCTTGGCGAGACGCTGTCCGGCGAAGGCCCGTTCACCGTGTTTGCGCCGAACAACGCCGCATTCGATGCGCTGCCCGATGGTACGGTGGAAGATCTGACGACGAACAATACCGAGCAGCTGGCGACGATCCTCCGGTATCACGTCGTCGAAGGCAATTTGATGGCGAGCGACGTCACGACCGCGATCGAGAATGCCGGTGAAGAGGGCTACACGCTGAACACGGTTGGCGGCGGTACACTCACCGCGACGATGCAGGATGGCAATGTTATTCTCACCGATGCGACGGGTGGAACGGCGACTGTGGTATCGACCGATGTGGCAGCTTCGAATGGCACGATCCATGTGATCGATAGCGTGCTGATGCCGCAGTAATTTACAACGAGCCGATACGAAAAAGGGCGGAGCCTCACAGCTCCGCCCTTTCTATTTCGCGAGAGGTCAGCAAACTTATTGCAGCGCCAGCTCCGCCTGCACGTCGATCACGTCGGGAGTGACCGAAGTGACGTGAGCGGAATTGGTGGCAATCACGGCAATTCGCCGGTCAGACTGTTCGACGGCCGAGACATGGGTTGTCGGGCGAGCCTTTTCTGAAGACGCGGCACGGTTCCGATCGGCGACAGCGACGGCGCGCGTGTCGACCCGTGACAGACTAGGGGTCTCGATGCCGGCGTCAAAGGCCGCCATCTGCGCGTCGAACGCGTTCTGTTCAGCGGCGAAGGAGACTTCGGCCGCTTTCATCTGCTCCCACCGCTCGCGGTGCTGGCCGCGCATGGCAAGTTCCCCGACGGGCACGATGCCGTCGGGTGTTTCCAGCGCATAATGGTTTGGCAACCGTTCCGCCGAGCGGAGCGTGGCGTTACGCGCGTCGAATTGCGTGGTCTGCGGCAGCGACGCGGTAACGTCGATCACTTGGCCGAGCGGGTCGGTGCCGAGGTTCTTGCCCATCACCGCGCCGCCGACAGGGGCCAGAATGGCAGCGCCCAAGAGCAAAGGCAGAATTTTCATCTTCGGTGCTCCGTAACCGGAATGTCTTTTGCCCGATCAACGACATGGCGTGGGCGAAGGTTCCGGTTAACCATGCATTGCTGGCAGTCGCGCGAGTGGCGCGCTAAACGAGTGCGAGATGCGAACCATGCCGCTTTCCGCCTGCCTGCTTGGCTTTGCCGGGCTATTGCCGCAAATCGCCTGCGCGCTGGCGGTGTGGATGGGGCCGGAGGAATGGCGCTGGACGGCGCTGGCAATCGGATGGGCCTATGCGGCGCTGATCTTCAGCTTTCTCGGCGGGGTGTGGTGGGGAATGGCCGCGGCCTCTCCGGACGAAGCGCGTAATGCGCCGCCATGGATCTGGATCGCGGCGGTCGCCCCCAGTCTGATCGCGCTCGTCACTTACCTGCCATGGGTGGTGGGAGAGACATGGCCCGGCCCGTCGCTGCTGGTGCTGGCCGCCGGACTTGCGCTCAGCCCGCTAGTCGACGGCCGACTGGTAACGATCCGGCCGAGCTGGTGGATGCGGCTGCGCGTCCCGCTTTCGCTTGGTCTGGCGGCGGCGACGCTGGCACTGGGATTGGGATAAGCAGAGGTCATGCGAAAGCTTTCTCTCATCGCGGCGCTTGCCTTGTCATCCTGTCATTCGGGCGCTGGCGAAGGCGTTCCGGGAGAAACTTCCGACACGCGGCCCTTTTCCGGCATACCCGAGGATGCAACGCTTCGATTGACCGGGACCGAGCCCTTCTGGGGCGCGACCATCGCAGATGGCAACCTGACCTGGGCGACGCCGGAGAATAGCGACGGGACGACGATCAGTGTGCAACGCTTCGCCGGGCGCGGCGGCCTGTCCTTCAGCGGCGATCTGGAAGAGGCGGCGATGGACGTGGCGATTACGCCGGGCGACTGCTCCGACGGGATGAGCGACCGGGTATATCCCTTCCACGCCACCGTGCAGATCGGCGCACGGCAATATGCGGGGTGCGCATGGCGCGAGAAGGAGGACGACCCGGACGCAGGCAACCCCCCGCCCTGATCGCCGCTAGAACAGGCCGGGCACCTCGTGCTGCGCGGCGGTCCGTGCGTCGAGCGGCGGTGCGCCAAGTCCTTCTTCGAGCACCGAAGCCGTCCCCGATCCGCCGCCCGCGATGGGCGTACACGAACGTCCGGCGAGATAATCGAGCGCGGTTGCCACCATCGCTTCGTTCGGGTCGCCGAGCTGGCGCGAGATATCGTCTTGCGCTCGGCAGGTCGCGGGCATCACCGGCGCAAGGCCGAAGAAATACTCGCCATTGCCATTGGCGTTTTCGAGCTGGATCGTAACGGGTCGATATCGATCGTCGCATGCCGCAACGTCGAAGGCCGACTGCCCGACGGGCTTGCCAAAGGTGTTGCTGCCGATCAGCGCGGAATTCGGCACGTAGGGGATCATGCCCACCATGATCAACTCGCTCGCCGAAGCGGTGGAGCCGGTGCCGATAAAGGCGATCCTGGTCGGGGCGATGGATTGTGTGCGGACGTTGAAGAATTTCTGGTCATTATTGGCAGATTTGGAGGGCCGGTAAGCGACGGTGCTGAACAGCTTTCCATCGTTGCCGCGACCCATCAGGTCCGCCATCGCGTAGGCGACATCGAGCCGCCCACCGCCATTGTAGCGAAGGTCGACGATCAGCTCGTTCACGCCTTGCGTGCGGAAATTGCCGAATGCGGCGGCAAGCTGGTTGCTCGCATCCTCGACCGAGAAGGTACGCAGATTGATATACCCTACACGCTTGCCTCCGTCGTTGAGAACCTGCGCACCATAGCGGTCGGAGACCGGATCAAAGCTGAAATTGGTCTTGGTAAGCGATACCTCGCGCTCAACGCCTGCCTGATCGCGAATGCGCAACACGCGGGTGGTCCCGGGGTCGGACGGACCTAGAGCCTGGGAAACGGCAAAGGCGCCCCCGCTCGCAAATAGCGAGCTGACGGTCTGGAAGTTGCTGGAATTGGTCCCGATGGCGAGGATTTCGCTGCCCCGGTCGATATTCGCGCCGAGCGCTGCCGTGCCTTCGAAGGTTTCGACGATGAATACGCGGGGCTGGGCATAGGAAAGGCGGAAGCCGAAGCCTGCGGTTGCGCCGCTATTGGCAAAGGCCTCTTCTTCTTCGATCGAGGTCACATAGGAGAAAAAGCGGTCCTTGCTCTCCGCGCGCGCAGGGGCAACGAGCGCGTCGATGTAATCCTGCAGGTTGCTATGCGCTGTCTGGCTGACCGACGTGTCGAGCAGGTTGGGGAAAAGATACCATTCGTTGAACAGGTCGAGCGCCACATCCTTGCGCTCCGCCAGCGAACAACCCGCCGTGCCGCCGCCGCCGCCGCCACTGCCTCCTCCGCCACCCGTGCTTGTCGCGATGGGCGAGGGGGTGGGCGAACCGCCGCCGCCGCACGAGGCGACCATGGCAGCACAGGCGAGGGTAAGGGCAAATTTGGAGGTTCGCATGAAACCGTTTCTTTTCAGTCAGGTGGACGGACGTCTGCAGGGTTTGCACGCTATACCTCGCCCGCCCGATTGGCAAGCCGGTGCAATTTCCCATCGCGCGCATCCTGCATTCCGGAAAGCTTCGAAAAGCTGAACAGGCACCGCCCTTGCAATGCCGGGGCGTAATCGGCAGAGCCTATCCGTAAATCGCTCTGGCTTACAAAGGACCGACCGCATGCTCGAACACGTACCCGCCTGGCTCGGCAAGGCTTTGCGCAATGTCCGCGCGGGCCATGCGAAGCTGACGGTAGCAAGACTCGGCGCGGAAAACCTCGTCGGCAAGGACGGGTTCGACCTGAAATCGGCGGCCTTCCGACACGGTGAGGAACTGGACCCGAGTTTCACCGCCGACGAGGACGACGCCGTCGCTCCGCCGCTCGAGTGGACCGCGCCGCCTCCCGGCACGCAGGAACTGGTGCTGGTGGTGGAAGACCCCGATGCTCCGTCGCCAGAGCCGTTCTGCCACTGGCTCGTCTGGGGGCTGCCCGGGCAGAAGGGGCAGTTGCTCGAAGGCGAGGTTCCGCCGCGCGTGGGCAAAAACAGCTACGGCAATTCCGAATGGCTGCTGCCCGACCCGCCGACGGGTCACGAGGCGCACGATTACGTCTTCCAGCTTTTCGCGCTCGACCTGCCGTTGGTGCTGATGCCCGGTGCGAGCCGGGATGAACTGGTTGCCGCGATGAAAGGCCATGTCATCGGTTTGGCCTTGCTCACAGGGACTTACGCGCGCGAAGAAGGCGGGGATTACGACTTCGACGATGAGGACGAAGCCGTTTGAGGAATGCTAGGGGGAAACCCGGCTTATTTTGACTGAAAGGAAAATACCAATGGCTGCCAAGAACAATGCGCTCAACAAGCCTGTGAACCTCTCGCCGGAACTCGAGAACGTGGTCGGCAAGGGCCCGATGACCCGTGCGCAGGTGACCAGCAAGGTGTGGGATCACATCAAGGCGAACGACCTGCAGGATTCCAAGGATCGCCGGATGATCAACCCCGACGACAAGCTGGGCGCGGTGATCGGCAAGGAGCAGATTTCCATGTTCAAGATGACGGGTGCCGTTTCCAAGCACATGAGCTGATATACAAGCCCGATAAATCGGGTCGCAGGCGGGCAGGAAGCGATACGCTTCCGGCCCGCTTTTACTTGGCAGTGCGCTCGCAGCGAAATGGCCAGTCCGTGACCTCGCCGACCCATAGCGCCAGCCAGATCAGCACCGGTTGCGCGATCATCCGCGGTCGGTGGTAG
>JBARVT010000019.1:0-7209 GCA_049646405.1 Alteraurantiacibacter sp. | reverse complement strand
GCGCGGCACCGAACGACTGCGTTTTACCCCCGGCCCCTCGCACACCGAAGCGATGATGGCGGAACTCACCACCGCGCTCGTGGAAATCTGGGACCGGCTCGACATGGAATTGCGCGAAGCTGCGTAGCCTCCATGCCTACGCGTTAGCGCAATGGTAACCACATTCCTGCCATAAACCGCCCGAACGCCGGAGAACCGGCGAAGGAAACCGGGTAACGATGGCCGTAGGCAATCTTTTCAAAAGCTTGAGCGGCGGAGCGACAGCCGACGGCGCGCCGCGCGCCGACGCGCCGGGCGGCGTCATTTCGGTGGAAGACGCGAAGGCGCGCCTTCAAGTGCTCGATGATTACGAACGGACAGGCATTTCGTGGATCTGGGCGACCAATGCCGACGACGGCTTGATCTATTTTTCGCCCAGCGCTTCCGACCATCTCGAGTGCGATGTCGCCGATCTGCTCGCCAAGCCGCTCACCGATCTATTCGAGATCGACCCCGACAACAATGATCGCTCCGACCGGCCGCTGAAATTCCAGCTAAAAGCGCGCAACAAAATCGCCGACCTGCCCGTGCGCCTCGTGCGTAGTGGAGCCGGCGCCCCGCAGGCCGAGCAGTGGTGGTCGCTTTCAGGGCATGCGAAGTTCGCGGCGGACGGCAAGTTTATAGGCTATCGCGGCAGCGCGAAGGACATCACCGTCGCTTACCAGCGGGCGCGAGAGGATTCGCGGCTGGCCGAATACGATTCGCTCACCGGCCTCGCCAACCGCCACCGCATGAACCGCAAGCTGGAAAGCACGCTAGCAGCCTACAAGCGAGAGAAGCGGTCCTGCGCGCTGCTGATGATGGACCTCGACAAGTTCAAACAGGTCAACGACACGATGGGCCACCAGGCGGGCGACGACCTGCTGCGGCAGGTGGCCGAGCGACTGATCGCCATCGTCGGCCAGCAGGGCGAGATCGGGCGGCTCGGCGGCGACGAGTTTCAGGTGATGATTCCGGACATGGACGACCGCGGCAAACTGGGCGACCTCGCGGACAAGATCATCCAGATGCTGTCCTCGCCATATCAGCTCGAGGGCAAGCGTGCGATCATCGGGGCGTCGGTCGGCATTTCCATCGCGCCCTATGACGGGGTGGAGGTCGAGGAGATTGTCCACGGCGCTGATCTCGCGCTCTATGCCGCCAAGAACAGCGGGCGTGGCACCTACCGCTTTTATTCGGCCGATCTCAAGGATGTCGAGCAGGAGCGGCAGGAGTTGCTCGACGATCTGCGCGAGGCGCTGGCGACGGACCAGCTTGCCATGCATTACCAGCCCGTCGTGCGCACGGACGACAACTCGGTCGTCGCATTCGAGGCGCTGATGCGCTGGGAGCATCCGGAGCGCGGCAATGTCCCGCCGATGTCCTTTATTCCGGTCGCCGAAGAATCGGATCTCATCAACCAGCTTGGTCATTGGGCGCTGCGCCGGTCGTGCGAGGATGCGATGCAGTGGCCCGAAAACGTTCGCATCGCCGTCAACGTCTCGGCCAAGCAGTTCGCTAACAAGGGGTTCCCCGCCGTTGTCACGCAGGTGCTGGCCGAAACCGGCATTGCGCCGGACCGGCTGGAACTGGAGCTGACCGAAACCGTCTTCATGGGCGATACCGAAACCACGACGGCGACGTTCAACACGTTGAAGGGCCTCGGCGTGCGGCTGGCGCTTGACGATTTCGGGACGGGCTATTCCTCGCTCAGCTACTTGCGCGAGGCGCCGTTCGACAAGATCAAGGTCGACAAAAGCTTCGTCGACACATGCACCCAGAAGAACGAGAACAGCGCCAAGATCATCACCGCGATCATCGGCCTGTCCGATGCACTGGGCATGGATGTGACAGTCGAAGGCGTCGAGGCGTTCGACCAGTTCGAACTCGTCTGCAGGAAGGGCGCCAAATACATACAGGGCTGGATCTACTCCAAGGCCCGTCCGCAGGCCGAAGTGCTCGATTCCATTGCCAATGGCGGCTTCAGGATAGAGCCTAGCGGCCCCGAAACCTACCGCCCTGAACGCCGCAGCGTGTTCCGTCGCATCGGCGTGATCCATGAGGATCATCGCTACGACGCGGTCATGCGCGACCTGTCGCAGACCGGCTCTCGGATCGAGGGACTGATCGGCGTGCCGGTCGGCACGGGGCTGGTGCTAGATCTCGGCGGAGGACAGCTCGTCGTCAGCAAGGTTCGCCGCACACAGGATGCGATGATTGGCGTCGAATTCGAAATCCCGCTGGTGAGCGATGGCGCAGGCGGCCTCGTCACCCGCCACCGCGTATCCCCTTATGCCCTCGCCGCAGCCGGAATGCCGCTGGCGGCGCTGCCGCCGGGCAATTACCCGAGCAGCATGCTTGGCAATTCCGACAGCAAGCCGCAATTCCTGCAGGTGCAGGTGACGCGCAGCTAGTTGGCGAGCTCCGACGCGACGCGGTCGCCATCGTTGTGCAAAAACATCGATTCGGCGACCGATTGCTCGGGCAACCGAACTTGGATGAGAGCCATCTCGGACTGTAAGTCGGCCAGTGGTCTGTCGATGATCCACGACTGGTCGTTCTGAGCGGCGAAGGCCATAAGTTCGTTCATCGGGAAATAGTCGGGCTCGCTCTCCCCGGCGCGCTCGTCGAACCCGTACACGGCCTCATGCCCGGGCTGGATGCTCTCGCTGCGCCGCGTGGTGAGCAGTTCCTCGGTCTCGCCGTAGTCCGGCATGCGGAAATACGGTGCCTCGGTCCGCGATGGGACGAAGCCGCGCGTCGGCTGTCATTGCGCCAGTGCGTCGACAAGGATACCGATCTCCCGCTGGCGGCGCGGCGAAAGCATGTCGTTGGCTTCGAAATTGACCGCGTCCTGTGTCGGATTGGCGAAGTGATAAGACCCGAGGATCATCACCTCGACCGGCTGGGTCCCCTTCGATTCGACAGCAGCACGATCCTGCGCTTGCGCCGTGTCCGCCGTCGCAAGCGCAACCAGCCCGATAAGCGATCCCCGCATTCCGACTTCCCTCATGGTGTATCATGGGGATAAGACACTCACGGCAGATTGCAACCCACTAGCGAAGGCTCACCACGTTGTCGCTGGCGCGAGAATCGGAGCGGTCGCCGCGATAAAGGCTTTCCATCGGTTCGTCGGTGACGATAGCGCCCTGCACTGCGCCGAAGCCGTTGAAATCGGTCTTCATCGCGGCGCCGTATGCGCCGAGCATGCCGATCTCGATATAGTCGCCCGCCTGGATGTCCTCGGGCAGCAGGAACGGCCCGGCCATGTAGTCGGCATCGTCGCAGGTCGGGCCGTAAAACGCGAAATCGGCGTCGGGCTTGATAAGATCGTCATCCAGCGCGCGGACGGGGAAGCGCCACGCGACATGCGCCGCATCGAACAGCGCGCCATACGCGCCATCGTTGATGTACAGCTCGTTGTCGCGGCGCTTCTCGACGCGCACGATGATGCTGGAATATTCGGCGCACAAAGCGCGGCCCGGCTCTGCCCACAGTTCCGCCGAATAGGAGATCGGCAGCGCCTCGAAGTGGCGATGGATGAGCGCGAAGAAATCCTCCAGCGGCGGAGGCTCCATGCCGGGATAGCTGCTAGGGAAGCCACCGCCGACATCAACGATGTCGACCGTCACCGCAGCTTCCGCAATCGCGGCGCGCACGCGCTCGAGCGCTTGCACATAGGCGAACGGCGTCATCGCCTGGCTGCCGACATGGAAACAGATGCCCAGTGCGTCGCAATGCTGGCGCGTAGCCTGCAGCAGCGGCGCGGCTTCGATCAAATCGACCCCGAATTTTGACGCGAGCGAGAGCTGCGAATGTTCAGACGAGACGCGCAGACGCACGAGCAGGTTGAGGTCGGCGGCGGCATTGCCTGCCTCGTCAGTGCAGGCCTCCACGACCTTTGCCAGCTCTTCCAGCGTATCGAGGCTGAAGGTGCGCACGCCGTGATCGAAGTAGGCCTCCCGAATGGCGCGCGGCGTTTTGACCGGATGCATAAAGCACAGTGTGGCATCGGGCAGCAGGCCGCGCACCAGCCGCACCTCCCCGATGGAAGCGACGTCGTAATGGGTAACGCCATTGTCCCACAGGATCTGCAGCAGGTCGGGCGATGGATTGGCCTTCACCGCATACATGCTCTTGCCCGGGAACTTCTCCACGAAAAAGCGGGCCGCCCGCGCCGCAGCGTGCGGGCGGGTGAGGATGACGGGTTCGTCTGGCGCATTCGCGCGGACTACAGCCTTGGCGTCGGGATACTGGAGCAATTCAAGGGACCCCCTAAGGCGTTAAACCAAAAGCAAGCTGCCTTGCGGTGGGTGTCCCTTGGGGCAGCGGAAGCGCGCATATAAGCCGCCGCCGCTTAATCGCAAGTGAAAAAGTCAGGCGTGTCAGGCCTTCGAAAAGTCGACGTCGGGAACCTGATCGACCACGCCCTTTTCGCTGTCGTCGAGGCGGTGGAACTCCGCCTCCCGGAAGCCGAGCGGACCTGCGAAGAGAACCGCAGGAAAGCTCTCGCGCCCGGTATTGTATCGGGACACCGCCGCATTCAGCGCACGCCGCGCGGCAGCCAGCTTGTCCTCTACATCGGATAGCTCGCGCTGGAGTTCCTGAAAGTTCGTATTGGCTTTGAGGTCGGGATAGGCCTCGCCAAGCGCCAGCACCTTGTCGAGCGCAATGCGCAGCGCCGCTTCGTCCTGCGAATTCATGTTGCCGGACGCCGCCTTATTGCGCGCCGCGATTACGCTTTCCAGCGTCTCCGCTTCATGCGCGGCATAACCTTTGACCGTGCTGACGAGGTTGGGGACCAAATCGTGCCGCTGGCGCAGTTGCGCGTCGATATCGGCCACGCCCTGGTTGACGTTCTGCCGCAGGGCGACGAGCCGGTTGTAGATCCCGATAACGACGACGACCAGCACCACAATGATGCCAATGGCGATGAATTCCATGAAAAGGCTCCCCTGCCCGTTTCCTTGTCGGCGCGCTATGTGGCATCAAAGCGGTATGGGGGAAAGGGTCATGCGATGATGGAGGTACCGGACGTTGACGCCCTGATGTCGGGGCCGCTGGGCGCCTGGCTGGGCGAGCAGGCCACGGTTCGGGAAGAGGCCAAACAGGCGACGTGGAACCGGCGCTATATCGTCGCCGGCGGGGTCGGGGTGCTAGCGATCTTCGCGCTCATCCTTGTCGGCGTCGAATTCGACGTCGTCGCGTGGGGCGCGTTCATGCTAGGCAGCTTCGGCCTACTTTGGGCAGAAGGTCCCAAGAAGCGCGCCATCCGCACGGTAAAGGTCGGCATCAACGATGCCATCGCCGGGAGCCTCGGCCTGCAATACAGCCACGACACCGATGCCGGAATGCCATTCCAGCTGGCAAAGAGCTGCAAGCTGCTACCGAGCTACGACCGCGCCAGGTTCGAGGACCGCTGGAGCGGGCATTTCCGTGACATTCGGTTCGAACTGCACGAGGCGACGCTGGAGGAGCAGCGCGGTTCGGGGAAGAACAGGCACTGGGTCACCGTCTACCAGGGCGTGATCATGAGCATCGGCTACAGACGGCGCTTTCACGGCACTACGCTGCTGGTGCGCGACAATGCTCATCGCGGGTTCTTCGTGGGAAAGAAGGACAGCATCAACGTCGCCGGGATGCATCTCGAATACGCGGCGATGTCGCATCCCGATTTCGAGGACAAGTTCGACATCTACACCACCGACCAGGTGGAGGCGCGGCATCTCATCGACCCGCTCTATGTCGAGCGGCTGATCGCGGTTGAGCGCGCCTATCGCGGTGAGGATGTGGCGACGATCTTCCACGAAGGCAACATCGTCGTCACGCTGAAGACCGGCAACATGTTCGAGAGCGGCAGTATCGAAGCGCAGGACGATCGCAAGCGCATCGGCAAGACGATCGCCCAGTTCGGCCGCATCGCCGAGCTGGCCCGCGAACTCAACGCCCGCGAGCCAGTCACCGGCCGATAGCTCAGTCGTTCTCGCGCGGGCGAAATACGTTCACGCGCACCGGGCCTTCGTAGGAGAACGCGCTGATGAGCTGCGATTCCACGCCGCTCGTCCAGCTGCTTGCGCCGAACCCATTGTAGAACGAGGTCGTCGTCGTGCCAGTCGAGATGCCTTCGATCGCCGAACCGATGCGCAGCGGGTTGCTCGTCACCAGTACGTAGCGTTCGCCGTCCTGCGGAACGAACTGCACTGAATAGGTGCGCCCATCCATATGGCTGCGCATGTTGTAATGCTCGGGCGTGAAACTGCGCATCTCCGCACCACCCTCTCCGAGAATGGTCACAGAAGGCGAGAACAGCGCCGCCGGCCCGACGACGGAGCCGACCTCGATCGGCGCGTTCCAGCGCGTTTCCGGCAAGGCGAAGACGACATACGGACCGCTCGCGTCGTTGGAAGCGAGACACGGGGTCGTCGACGTCATCGCGTAATCGACGGGCCAGACGGCCTTGTCCTTTTCGGGCGTCAGGCTGACAGCCCCGTCGAGCGACGGGATAGTCGCGCAATTCACCGCAGCCCAACTCGTCACCGGTCGCTGGATTGGCGGAGCCGATGTGCAGGCGGCGAGCAACGGCAGCACGAATGCTGCCACGCCCAGGAGCTTCGCTTTGCTCATCGGATCAGCCCGACTGCCGTATCGACCACCGTCGCCAGCGCATCGTCGATACCCTCGGCGAGCATCTCCGCATTAGCAAGCATGTCGTCGCGGTTTGCGAAGGCATAGGCGGGGTTGGGCGACAGCGCGATGACGCCGGCGGGCGAATCCGGAATGTTGAGCGCGATGCGGTTTTCCAGCAGCGTATCGCCGGTATTGGCGTCGACCATGCGCACGTCGGCCAGCACGGCCGGGCGCCAGGCATTGCCGCCGGCCTGCATGTAGCCGAACTGGGTCACGACGAGGTCGAAATGCGCCTGCGTACCAGAAGGGGCGCCCGGATAATTCACGAGAAACTCGCGCCTTTCGCGGTCCGCACCCGGAACCACGGCGGCGCGCACGCCATTGGCGGCAAAGCGTTCGACGATCAGCGCTTCGACCGTTTCCTCGGGCGAGTAGCCGATGCCGTCCAGTGCCTCGTTCACCGCGCCCTTTCGTCCCGACTGCACACCCGCATCGACGAGCGCGCCGATCAGGCCGAAGTTCGACATGGTCGAAGCGGCCTGGTAGGCGACGACATCCTCGGGA
>JBARVT010000018.1:0-6933 GCA_049646405.1 Alteraurantiacibacter sp. | reverse complement strand
CATCAGCGCCGCGCCCGCGCCGGGGATAGACCCCGCAGACGCCGCCCGCGCCGTCCCCGCGATGAGAAACGGCGCGCAGGACGACGGCTCAGAACCGTAACCGCGCCCCCAGCGTCGCGTTGAGCGGTGCGCCGGGCTGGATATTGTTGTCCCCGTGAGCGGACGGGTAATAGTCCTCGTCGAACAGGTTTTCGACATTGAGCTGCACCGAAATCCGGTCTGTCGCCCGGAAAAACAGCGCCGCATCGACGCGGGTATAGGCGGGCAGGATCACGTCGTTGCTGTTGCTGGCGAACTGGTCCGACAGGTGGACGAGCCCGCCGCCGATTCCGATGCGGTTGGTGATGTCGTAGCGCGCCCATGCGGTCACCTGATGTTCCGGCACCTGCTGCAGCTGCGTGCCGATGTCGGCGGGGTCTGCGCTGTCGACGATTTCGCCGTCGAGATAGGTGTAGCCGAGGCTTAGCGAGAGGCCGCCGACAGGTTCTCCGACCAGCCCCAGCTCGAAGCCCTCGACCCGGCTTTCGCCCGCGAGCGTCGTCAGGTTCGCGAGCGGATCGACCGAGGGCGTGTTGGATCGCGTCAGGCGGAACACCGCGCCCGTCACCAGCAAATCACGGTGCGGCGCGTATTTCACGCCGAGTTCGAGGTTCTCGAAGGTTTCGGGCTCGATCCCCTCGTCCTGCTGGCTCAGCACCGTGAACTGGTCTCCGGCGGAAGGCAGGAAGCTCTCGGCATAGCTGGCATAGAGCGACAGCGTCTCCATCGGCTTCACGATGACGCCGAAGCGCGGCGATACCCGTTCGTCCACCCGCGCGCCGTCGAAGCCCGTGACGAAATCCTGCGATTCGAGATCGAACCGGTCGTATCGCGCCCCGGCGATAAGCTGGACCACGCCGATATCGAGCTGCTCCTGCGCATAGAGCGACAGGGTGGAAAGCTGCGAAGCGCTGGCGCGCTGCGGGACGAGCGTGAAGCTGGGCACGTTGATCGTGTCGTCGAGCGGGACGCTGACGCCGCTTTCCAGATCCGTGCCGAAGCGCGCCTGATCGCGCACCGAATCGGTGTCGGATGATGTGACCTCCGCCCCCACCAGCAGCGTATGCGCGACGGGTCCCGTGTCGATCTCTCCGATCAGGTTCACCATGCCGATCACGTTCTGCCGGTCCGTTCCGCTTTCGTAACCGCCCAGCCGGACGGTCGAGAGATCGTCCGCGACGCCGCTTGGCACGATATTGCTGTAGAACTTGTCGTAATCCGCGAACTGCACGCTCGCATTCACGCTCCACCGGTCGCCGAAGGCATGTTCGAGCCGGGCGCGTGCGATATGCGCCGCGACATTGCTGACATTGTAGTCGGCATCTCCGAAGAACACCTCGTCGTAACCGCGCAGGGGCCCGCCGTCAAAGCTCGGTACGCCGCGATCGACCGTGCGCTCGTCGTCGTCATAGGTGTAGGTTGCGACCAGCGTCGTGTTCGGGCCGAACTCGGCGGTGGCCGTCGGGGTGAAGCCGATAAAGCGGCCTTCATAGACGTCGCGGTGGCTGGCGAATTCCTCATACGTGCCCATCACGCGCACGGCGAACGCCTCGCCCGCCGGGAAATTGGCATCGCCGCTCAGCGCGAAGGCACCGAACGTATCGACCAGCGCGGCGGCATTGTAATCGATCATGTCGGTGCTGGCCGTGCGCGTCACGCGGTTGATCGCCCCGCCCCCTGCCCCGCGCCCGAAGATCAGCGCATTGGCGCCTTTCAGCACCTCGATCCGCTCCACATTGTAGAGCGAGCGGTAATATTGTGCATCGTCGCGCAAACCATCGAGATAGAAATCGGCGGTAGTTTCCTGCCCGCGAATGAACACCTCGTCGCGGTGGCCTTCGCCGGTTTCGAGGCTGACCCCGGGCACGAAACGCAGCGCGTCGTTCAGCTGGGTCACGCCCTGGTCTTCCAGCTGGTCCATGGTGATGACGGTCATCGCCTGCGGCACGTCAATCATCGGCGTTGCCGTACGGGTCGCGGTGCTGCCATCGGCGTTGACATAGCTCTCGCGCTCCCCCGTCACGACGATGTTGTCGGCGAGATAATCGCGCTGCGAGCGGGGCTGGCTGTCCTGCGCCTGGGCACAATGCGGCGCGATGGAGGCTGCACCTGCGAGAAAGGCGAGGCGGGCGTGCGTGGTACGGATAAGAAATTCCCTCAAGGTCCGGCGTGATTCGCTATTGCGACTGATTTGCAAGACGGCCATTATTGAGAATGATTATCACTGGCAATAGTCAATCCGGGCTTGGCGCGAAATTTTCGGTGCGCTAGGCGATGCGGCCTCTGCAAAGGGAGTGAAAACGATGAGAGCGACCATTTGGCACAACCCGAAATGCGGCACCTCGCGCAACACTTTGGCGATCCTGCAGGAACGGGACGGGGTCGATGTCGAAGTCGTCGAGTATCTAAAGACCCCGCCCTCGCGCGATAAGTTGGCGCAACTTTTTGCCGATTCCGGGATGACACCTGCCGAGGGGCTGCGCCTTCGTGGCACCGATGCAGAGGCGCGCGGGCTGCCCGATGCCGATGCCGACACCGTTCTAGATGCAATGGTTGCCGAGCCGATCCTGATCAATCGACCGCTTGTCGAGACGGAGAAGGGCGTGCGCCTGTGCCGCCCGAAGGAAACGGTTGAGGAAATCCTTTAGAGGAACCTGGTGCGCGCCGCCGCTTTGCCTTGCAATGGCGCGGCGGGAATGCAAACCGTTCACGCCAGGGCATTTCAAGGACAGCGTAACTTTCCATGAGCAGCAACGACCTCGCGCGCACACAGCGCCCCGGAATTGGCAAGAAGATCATGCGGGCGCTCGGCCCGGCGGGCGTGTTCTTTCGCGGTTTCCTCGAGGAACCGCGCATGGTCGGATCGGTCATCCCGTCCTCGCGTGCGACGATTGATGCGATGCTGGCCCCGGTCGACTGGGATCGGTGCAAACTGTTCGTCGAATACGGGCCAGGCGTCGGCACGTTTTGCCAGCCCGTGCTGGATCGCCTGCCGAGGGACGGCGAGCTGCTGGTGATCGATACCAACCCGCTCTTCATCGATTATCTGAAGCGCACCATCCGCGACAGCCGCCTTCACGCCGTGCTCGGCAGTGCGGAGGATGTGGAGGAGATCGTGCGCATGATCGGCCACGAAAAAGCCGATTTCGTGCTTTCCGGCCTGCCTTTCTCGACCCTGCCTGAAGGTGTCGGCCCGGCGATCGTGGAAGCGACCGCGCGCGTGATCCGCGAAGGCGGGGCGTTCATGACGTACCAGTTCAAAGGCACCGCGCGCGATCTGACGGCGCGTTTCTTCCCGCGCGTGACGACGGGCCAGGTGTGGTGGAACATCCCGCCCTGCATCCTCGCCTGGGGCTGGCAGGACAAACACGGGGGCTGACGCGTCAGTCGAAGATGTCTGCGGTGTTGTCGGCAGTCATGCGGCCCGACAGCTGCATATGCACCGCCGCCAGCACGCCCAGCATGACGATCGAGGTCGCCATACTTATCAGCGCCCCTCCGATGGCTTCGATGAACAGCCCGACCTGCTGGCCCATGATCGCAAAGATCGAGAACAGCATTCCGGCGAGCAGTGTCAGCACAACGAGCACCAGGAGGAGCAAGGCGTAAAAGCCGAACAGGCGCAGCGAGTTGCCCTTGGTGAGCGCCCAGCTCCTTTGCAGGGCGCGCAGCGGGTTCAGCACCTTTTCTATGGCGATGACGGGCGCGATCATCGACATCTTCACGAAGAAATATACGGCGAGCACGAAGCCGACGAGGCCGAGCAGGATGGCCGCCGCGACGTTCACCAGCGCGCCGACGCCGACCAGCACGACGATCACCAGCGAAACGAACAGCGCCACAAGAAGCTGGGCGGTGAAATAGGGCAGGACGCTTTTCGCGCCAACGCCCAATGCCTCGCCCACGGTCGGCCGTCCGCTGTCGGTCAACAATGCAAGAAGGGCCATCATTCCGACACCCTGCACCAGTGAAAGCAGCAGGAACCAGTACCAGTTCGACGTATAATAGCCTTGCAGCACGGCAAGCATCGCCTCGGGATCGGGTTCCCCGCCAGAGGCCGCCATCGCCTCCAGCTCCGCCGGTTGCGGCAGGGCGATGCCCGCAATGGCCGTAGGCAGGAAAAAGAACACCCCCGCCACGATCAGCACGACCTGCATGTTCGCGGACAGCAGCGCCACCGCGTCGTTCCACGCCTTGCCCGGATCCAGCTTTGTCGTCATTCTCGCGTCCCTCGTGCTCGCGTTTGGCGCTTGATAAGCGCGGCGCGCATCGCCACGCAATGGCAGCGAGCCATGAACGCACCGATTCTCCCTGTCGATATCGAATGGCGCCGCTCCGGCGGACAAATCCCCTATCGCGAAGCGATGGCGGAGCAGGAGGCGCGCAACGCGGCCATCGCGGCGGGCGAGGCGCAGGAACTGGTCTGGATGCTCGAACACCCGCCGGTCTACACCGCCGGGACGAGCGCCGATCCGGCAGAACTTGTCGAACCGCGTTTTGATATAGTCGAAACCGGGCGCGGCGGGCGCTACACCTATCACGGGCCGGGCCAGCGGGTGACCTACGTGCTGCTCGATCTCGCCCGGCGGCAGAAGGACGTGCGCAATTTCGTCCACGCGCTGGAAGGCTGGGTGATCGCGACACTCGCCGGTTTCAGGGTGGAGGCGTTCGCCGTGCCCGACCGGATCGGGATCTGGACGCGCGACGGTGGATCGGAAGCTAAGATCGGCGCGATCGGCGTGCGCGTGCGGCGTTGGACAACGATGCACGGTTTCGCGGTGAACCTTTCGCCCGACCTCACTCATTTCGGCGGCATCGTGCCATGCGGTATATCCGACTACGGGGTCACGAGCATGGCGGCGCTGGGAAAAGCGGTTGCGCCGGAGGAATGGGATGAGGCATTGCTCGCCCGCGCGCCGGACTTCATCGCCGCGCTCGAAAGGACGCCCGCATGATGTTTCGCCTGTTAGCCGCCGTGCCGTTGCTGGCGCTCGCCGCCTGCGGGGACGAGCCTGCCGCCGAGCTGGAGGAAGGCGAAAGCGAACCCGTCGCCGAGGTGCTCGAAGGTTCGATCAGCGACGATATGCTGCCCATCGAGCAGGTACGCTCGCAAGCACCCTCCGCCGCAGTCGAAGGGGAAGAACCCACCGACGAGTCAGCCTCGGCACCTCCCACGTCCGGCACTGCCGCAGCCAGCGGAACCGAACCTGCGCCGGAGCCGGCGGTCGAAGCCGAAACCGACAGCGAATAGGTAGGCTCGGGGTGAGACTTCCCGGGTTTTGCAGCACTCCTTTCTCTCACAGGCGGGCTCGCGCTTTCATCTAGCCATGCGGTTCACGCGCGCTAGAGCGGGGCGGTGACGCAGGACGCAACCGGAAGACGCAGCCGCGCGCTGCCCATGGCTGCATTGCTGGCTGGCAACGCCGCGTTGGCGCTCGGGCCGTGGCTGGTACGGCTGGCCGATACCGGGCCGGTGTCGGCAGGCTTCTGGCGCGTCGCATTGGCGCTGCCGTTCCTGCTGCTGATTGCTCGGTTGAACGGACAAAGACTGGCAGGCACGCCGCGCCGCATCGTGCTTGTCGCACTGGCGAGCGGGGTATTCTTCGGTTTCGATATTGCCAGCTGGCATATCGGCATCGGCGATACGCGGCTCGCCAATGCAGTGCTGTTCGGCAACTCGGGTAGCATCATCCTGATGCTATGGGCCTTCGTCGCGCTGCGGCGCTGGCCGGGAAGGCGCGAATGGCCCGCGATCCTCGCCGCGCTGGCGGGCTCGGCGATTTTGCTCGGCCGCTCGCTGGAGATTTCACAAGGCAACTTCGTGGGCGACCTGTTCTGCCTGCTCGCGGGATTGCTCTATGCCGGGTACCTGCTGCTGGCGCAGGACGCGCGGCGGGTGCTGGGGAGCTGGGCGCTGCTCGTGCTGGCTGGCTGTGCGAGCGCGCCCGTTCTGCTGGGAACCGCGCTGGCACTGGGCGAGCCGGTCTGGCCGACGGACTGGACGCCCGTCATCCTGCTCGCCTTTTCCAGCCAGATCGTCGGACAAGGCCTGCTCGTCTATGCGCTGCGGCATTTCCCGCCGCTCATCATCGGCATCGCGCTGCTGACCCAGCCAGCGGTTGCGGCGCTCGTCGGCTGGCTGGTGTTCGGCGAAATGCTCGTCCCGCTCGATTTTCTGGGCATCGCGCTGGTCTGCAGCGCGCTGGTTCTGGCGAAAGCTACGACGCTTCGCGCAGCCGGTTCGACGGTACGGCTTGCGCAAATTCGCGGAAGCGGTGCTCCACCTTCTTGAGGTCCGGCCCCTCCAGCGCCAGCCGGGCCTGTTCCATGAGCAACTCGGCCTCGAGCCGCAAAACCTTGCGCCGCCCGGCATGCTTGATCGGCGTGGCGGCGTTTCGCAGGGTCTCCAGCATGACCTCGCTGGCTGCCGCGCTGGTGGCGACACCGCTGCGGATGGAGCCGAAGCCGCGATCGGCGTAGTGCACGAAATCGTCGGGGCAGGGGATGACGGCACATTCGTCCTCGTCCCCGTTGCAGACATCCTTTCGCAAGTCCCGTCGCCCGATCTCTGCCGTCGCCGCGCCGAGCCAGTGTAGCGCAGTGATGGCAGTAAAGGGATCGTTGATTCCGGGGCTGAGCGCACGCAAGCCAATTTCCACCAGCTCGTCGATCAGGAATTGCGGATCCTGCTCCGGTGTGCGCGTCGGGCCGAGGGTGAAGGCCTTGCGGGCCGCGTCGGCGAATTCGGAAGGATCGGCACCGATCACTTGCAGCAGCGTGAGATCGCGGTGCACGAAGTCGCCGGTGCGGATCGCGAGCGAGATCGTGCAATTGTGCTGTTTCGCCAGCCTTTGCAAATCGGCGAAGTCGATTAGCTGCACATAGCCTGTACCC
>JBARVT010000017.1:0-5728 GCA_049646405.1 Alteraurantiacibacter sp. | reverse complement strand
GCGTGGGTGCGGGACTGCGGATCGGCGTCAATGCAGGTTATATGCGTTTTTCGCGCGAACAGCGCTGGTCGCCTTTCTGACCTGAAAGATTTTCGCAGCGCCCGTGCGCCTTGCGCCCATGCGCAGCGGCAGGCACAGAGCGCCGCCATGATACTCGACCGACTCGATGCTCAATCGCCCGACGCGCTGCTGGCGCTGATCAAGCTGTTCAAAGCCGATCCGCGCGAGGACAAGATCGACCTCGGAGTGGGTGTCTATCGCACTGCCGACGGCGACACGCCGGTGTTCAAGGCGATCAAGGCGGCGGAGCGCAAGCTGGTCGAAGAGCAGCCGAGCAAGTCCTATCTCGGCCCCGAAGGCGATATGGGCTTTGTCGAAGGTCTGGTGCCGCATATCTTCGGCGATGCCGCGCCTGCTGGCAGCCGGATGGACGGCATGCAGACGCCTGGCGGCACGGGCGCGGTGCGGCTTGCCTTTTCGCTGGCCAAGGCGGCGGGCGTTACCCGCGTGCTGATGGGTGTGCCGAGCTGGCCCAACCACGCGCAGATCCTCTCCGATCTCGGCCTCGCGACTGCGCCGTTCGATCATGCCTCGGACGATGGCAGCGCGAACATGGACGCGCTGCGCGGTGCGCTTGCCGGGGCGGGGGCTGCCGATGCGGTGTTGCTGCATGGCTGCTGCCACAATCCTACGGGCATCGATTACACCGTTTCCGAGTGGGACGAGATCGCGCGCCTGCTGGCGGAGAGCGACGTGCTGCCGGTGATCGACCTTGCCTATCAGGGGCTGGGCGACGGGATGGATGCGGACGCTTACGGTCTGCGCGCCGTTACGAAGGCATGCGACGAGGTGCTTGTCGCCTATAGCTGCGACAAGAATTTTGGCCTCTATCGCGACCGGGTAGGGGCGTTCTATGCAATCACGAAGAACGCGGAGACGACCAGGCGCGCCATGTCCAACGCGGCTTCGCTGGCACGGGCCAACTGGTCCATGCCGCCCGACCATGGTGGCGCGGCGGTGCGCACGATACTCGAAGACGAAGGGCTGACCGACACCTGGCTCGCCGAAGTCGCGGACATGCGCCAGCGCATTGCACAGGTGCGGGCAACTCTGGCCAAGGCCGGGACGGCGGGCAGCGTCGATCTCACACCGCTTGGGCGGCAGAAGGGCATGTTCGCCATGTTGCCCGTTTCGAAGGAGCAGGTGCAAAAATTGCGCGAGGATCACGGCGTCTACATGGCGGGATCGGGCCGTATCAATGTCGCCGGGCTGACGCTCGGGAATATCGACCGCTTTGTCTCGGCGCTGGCGGATGTCACCGGCTGACGCATTGCGCGGGGGGCGCGGACGAGCCTAGTCTCGCGCAAGCGAATCACGAGAGGGGGACGGGCGATGGCGACACCGCCACAGGAAGATTACGGCGCGCTGGTCGGATGGACTTCGCAGCTTGGCGGGGAGCAGATGACGCTGCGCCTGCAAAGCGTGCGCAAGCCGCCGCCGCACACGCCCGAGGACGTGCATTCGCATTTCTACGTCCTCGACAGTAACCAGGCGGCGCAGCTGGCCAATTACCTGTTCGAGATCAGCGGCCACACCAAGCCGGATCGGCGCGATCGCGGCTTGTTGAAGCGGCTGTTCGGCTAGGCGCGATGCTCGACCGGCAGCCTGTGCTGGAAGGCGGGAAGGTGCGCCTGCGGCCGCTGCGTGAGGACGACTGGGACGCGCTCTACGCCGTAGCCGCGCAGCAAGAAATCTGGGCGATGCACCCGATGCACGATCGCTGGCAGGAGCCGGTGTTCCGTGAATTCTTTTCCGACGCGCTGGAGCATGGCGGGGCCTTGGCGGTGCTCGACATGGCAAGTGGGGCGATGCTCGGCTCGTCGCGCTTCCAGGCGCTTTCGCTGGCGGGCGAGGGTGCGGTCGAGATCGGCTGGACCTTCCTCGACCCCGCGGTGTGGGGGCAGGGGCACAATCGGGAGCTGAAGCGGCTGATGGTGGGCCATGCGTTGGCGACTTTGGGCCGGGTGGACTTTCGCGTGGGCGAGGCAAACTGGCGCAGCCGCAAGGCGCTCGAAAAGATCGGAGCGCGGCTGGACGAAAGCCGATTTGAGGAAGCCGAGGTGCCCGGCATCGGCCCGGTACGGCATGTCTATTACGTGATCGACCGCGCGAATTTCGCCGACGGTCCGCTGGCGGCCTAACCCTCGCGCAGCATCTGCATGCGGTGGAGGTAGCGCGCGAGCGTATCCACCTCGAGATTGACCTCGCCGCCTTGCCGCATTTCGCCGAGCGTCGTCATCTCCTCGGTATGCGGGATGATGTTGAGCGTGAAATGCACCGCATCCTCACGGTCTTCCACGCTGTTCACCGTCAACGACACGCCATCGACGGTGATCGAGCCTTTCTCCGCGATGTAGGGGGCGAGGCTGCGCGGCGCGGCGATGACGACATGCATGGAATCGCCGACCGGCTGCCAGTCCACGACCTTGCCGACGCCATCGACATGGCCGGTGACGATATGCCCGCCGAGCTCGTCCCCAAGACGCAGCGAAGGTTCCAGATTGAGCTGACCACCTTCGCGCCACATGCCCTTGGCCGTGCGGGCGACGGTCTCTGCGGAAAGGTCGACAGCGAAATGCGCCTCGCCCGCCACGCCGCCCTTGTCGACTGCGGTCAGGCACACTCCCGAACATGCGATGCTGGCGCCGATCGCGATTTCCGCCGGGTCGAACGGACAGGCGATACGCAGGCGCAGATCGCCGCGCTGCTCAGAGCGTTCGATAGTGCCGATAGCGGTGACGATGCCGGTGAACATGACGGCAGGCCTAGCGCGTCCGCTCGAAGATTTCGAGCGTATCCTTACCCAGCTGGCGGATGTCGCGCAGCGCCCATCGTCCATGCGCTTCTGCAAGGCTGCCGAGGCCGATGTCGACGACACCGGCCCGCCCGCCTCCGATGAGGATCGGCGCGCGGTAGATCAGCAGTCGGTCGACGAGGGCGGCGCGCAGGAATGCCGCCGCCGCACTCGCTCCGCCTTCGACGAAGAGATAGCGAATGTCGCCGAGGTTCCTGATGGCTTCCGGCGCGCCGAGCTTGCGCCAGCCCTCCGGCGCATGGCCGCGTGTCAGCACCACGCGCTCGGGCGAGCGGTCCTGAAGCCCGGGCAGCCGGACATCAAGGCGCGGCGCGTCGGCGCGCAAGGTCTCGCCGCCGACGAGGATCGCATCGGCTCGCGCTCTCTCGCGATGGACATGCGCCCGCGCAATGTCGCCGGTGATCCACTTGCTCTCGCCGTCGGCCGCCGCGATGCAGCCGTCGAGCGACATGGCTAATTTCAGCGTGACATGCGGGCGCCTCTCGGCGGGTGCCATTGCGTGCCCTTGCATGCGGAGATCGGTGCCATCCTGTCCGAGATCGGTCGCTTCGATCCCGGCGATCCGCAAGCGCGCAAAGCCCGCGCCAGCGGTGCGCGGATCGTGGTCCGTCATGCCGACGACGACTCGTGCCAAACCGGCCTGCACGACGAGATCGGCGCAGGCCGGGCCGCGCTCCGAACGATGCGCGCAAGGCTCCAGCGTCACGTAAAGCGTCGCGCCTTTCGCCTTGTCGCCCGCCATCTCCAACGCCATCGCTTCGGCATGTGGCCGCCCGCCCGATTGCGTCCATCCGCGCCCGATTACCATGCCGTTTTTAACGAGTATCGCCCCGACACCGGGATGGGGCCTGCTCAGCGGGCGCGCACGCTCCGCCAGGGCCGCGGCGGCGGCCATCCAGCGGGCGTCGTCAGGCCGCGGCACGCGCGCAATATTCGGCGATGGAGAGTTCCAGCTCCTCTTCGCTCGGCCCTTCGACCTCGCCCTGCGCGGCGCGCTCGGCCTCGGCTTCGCGCACCATCTCGTCGACATCAATAAATGTCGCTTCGCCAAGCGCGCGGTAGATGTCCTTGCGCAGTTCGGCACGCTGTTCCAGCCGCGCCTCAATCGAGTCTTGCAACTCCTGGTTCGCGCAATTGGCCGCGATGATCTCCGCCTCGCTGCGGTTCTCGTCAAGCGTGGTGATGTAGATCAGCTCGGGCCGCTCGGGCACGATGCGAACGCTTTCCGGGATGAAGGAAATGAACACCGCAAAGGTCGCCGCGCAGGATACGCCGAGGATCTGCCAGCGATGCGGCGTCGGCTGCTTCCAGTGATCGGCAAAATCCTCTGCCGCGCGGCGCGGCGAGATGCGGCGGAAAAAGTCCTTCATGCGCGAAAAGATAGGCGGCGCAGCGCGCTTGCGCCAGAGGGTAGGGTAGCGCGCCTCATCCGAAAGCGGCGTAGAGGCTGCGGCCCTCGGTTTTCAGCCAGCCGTCGGCCTTGGAAAGGTCGCCTTCGAACAACGTGTCCAGCAGCCGGTAGAACGCGGGCGAATGATCGAAATGAACGAGATGCGTCACCTCGTGCGCCACCACCGAGCGGCGGACATCGTCGGGCGCCATGGCGAGCCGCCAGTTTATACGGATGCAGTTCTTGCCCGAGCACGATCCCCAGCGCCGCTGGGCGCGGGTGAGGCGCAGGTCCGGTATCGGCAGCCCAGCGCGCTCGCAATAGAAGGCGAGGTCTGCGCCCGCCAGCCGTAGCGCCTCGTCCTCGAGCCATTTCTGCACACGGGCAGCGATGCGATCTTCTGGCCCGCCGAATACCAGTTCGCCGTGGTCGAGCTCCACCTTGCGCGGCCCGCATTTGTGCCATGCGACTGTCAGCGTTTCACCGCGATAGGGGATGCGTGAGCCGTTCCGCACTGCAACCGACTGCGGCACCCTGGCAAGCTGCCGCGCGATCCAGTCGCGCCGTGCCTCTGCAAAGGCGAGCGCGTCGCGCGTGCGGCCCCAGGTGGGCAGGGTAATGCGAAGCTCCGCCCCGTCGGGCGAAAGCCGCATGGTCAGCCGCCGGGCGCGGGCGTGGCGGCGGATGGCGATGGGCAGGTCGCATCCGTCGATAGCAATGGCAGGGTCGCGATGGTCGTCGCGCAGCCAGTCTATCATGCGTCCCCGTCCTCGAACGTATCCCAGTCGACAATATGGTGCTCGATCGGTCCGGCGACGGTCTCGCTGACACAGCGTCCCGCGACGCAGGCGCCCGCCTCCAGCATGGCATCGCGGCTGCCGGTGAGCAGGTGATGCCATTCGGGCAGCGGCTTGCCATCGGCGCGGCGGCGATAGGCGCAGCTTTCGGGAAGCCACGGCACCTCGTTCACCAGCCTGGGGGTAAGGCGCAGGCAATCGGGCACGAAGGCCTTGCGATGGCGATAGTCGCGGCATTGCGCCGTACCGGTGTCGAGCAGCTTGCACGCGACATTGGTTTCGAGGATCGCGCCCGTATCCTCGTCCTCCAGCTTGTGCAGGCAGCAGCGCCCGCATCCGTCGCACAGCGCCTCCCACTCCTCGCGCGAGAGGTCGTCCAGCGCAAGCTCCCAGAACCGCTTCCTCAGCGCACCCACTTTGCAAGCTCCGCTGCCACAGCTTCCGCCGATTCCGTCACCGGCAGGATCGCCATGGGCTGGCCTTCGCGATCGACAAGGTAGCCGATGCGCGAATGGTCCATCAGGTATCCGCCCTCGGCATTCGGTTCGCCCTTCGAATACTGGACGAAGAAACCTTGCGCCGCCGCCTCGATGGCCTCTGGCGAGCCGGTGAGGCCGACAAGATCGTCGGAGAAGTTGGCAGTGAACTGCGCGATGACCTCAGGGG
>JBARVT010000016.1:0-2506 GCA_049646405.1 Alteraurantiacibacter sp. | reverse complement strand
CAGTGGAACGGGGTGTTTTCCGGTTGGCTCTATAAGGAGTCACCGAGCACCAACGTCGTCGAGCACCCGATCTACGACGTCTGGGTAAAGGACTGCGCGATGAGCTTCCCGGGCGAGGAAGAGCCGGTTTCCGACGATTCCTGATACAGTGCCGTCAGCGCGTCCGGCAGCGAGCAACGCGGCAGGGCGAGGCACGCCTCCGACAGCAATTGCTGGTAGCGGTCGCACGTAACCTCGATCGCGCCGAGCGAGGAGAGGTGATCGGTGATGAACTGGCAGTCAAGCAGGCGGAAGCCCGCTCGCCGCATCAGAGCCACCAACCACGCCAGCGCGACCTTGCTGGCATTGTCGGCGCGGGCGAACATGCTTTCCCCGCAGAAAACGCGGTCGAAGGCGACGCCGTAAAGCCCGCCGACCAGTGCGCCATCCCGCCAGCATTCGATCGAATGGGCATGGCCGTGATGGTGGAGATTGACATAACTCGCCTCGATAGCGTGGCTGATCCACGTTTCGCCATGCTCGCAGCGCGGCTCGGCGCAGGCCTGCATCACCGCGCGGAAATTTCCGTCGATGCGAATGTCGAAGCGCCCCGCCTTCAGTGCCTTTGCCAGCGAGCGCGAACAGCGGAAGCCATCGAGTGGCAGGATCGCCCGCCAACGCGGCTCGACCCAGAACACTTCCTCGTCCTCCCGCGAATCGGCCATCGGGAATACCCCGCTGCGATAGGCGAGCAGCAGCACTTCGGGAGGAATGGTCTGGGCGGCGGGCGCGTGCATCGTTGCCCGGCATATCACGCCGCGGGCATGTCGTCGCTTGCCATATACTGCGGCGCGTTATAGAGGCGCTGCTCCTGTGCAGGGGTGTAGCTCAGCTGGTAGAGCATCGGTCTCCAAAACCGAGGGCCACGGGTTCGAATCCTGTCACCCCTGCCATTTGTCCCGGCTTTGCCAGCGAATGCCGGCCTGTTCACAAATGGCGCATGAAAGTTCATGCCTGGCGTGCTCACGCATTCCGCAGTGTGGTTCGCATCCGCCAAACCCAGACACAAAGTCCGAATTTTCCGCGGTTCGCCAACGAAAGAGTGCCGGAACCCGGGGGGATCGTCCCGGGCTCCGGCACGCCAGTCTCGAAGCGCCAGGGGGCTTGGATGGGGTCCAAGTCAGGGGGCATCCCCTACGGACTTCAAGGCTGGCATCCGAGCGGGCCTGGCGTGCCGGATAAGACACCTTCCCGGCATGCAGCACCTATTCGGAGAGAGGCGAGCGGTTTGCAGGCCGCCCGCCCGGTCCCGAGCTTTCCGTCAGGCAAAGCCTTCC
This sequence comes from Alteraurantiacibacter sp., assembly GCA_049646405.1. Taxonomy (GTDB): domain Bacteria; phylum Pseudomonadota; class Alphaproteobacteria; order Sphingomonadales; family Sphingomonadaceae; genus Alteraurantiacibacter. The sequence continues at coordinate 1,190 of JBARVT010000016.1, read as the reverse complement.
ATCGGCAGTCCGGTTGCAAACGGGTCTTCCGCAAGGCGCAGACTTTCTACATCCGGCATAAGCATGATCTGCTCGCCGAATATCTCGAAGCCGTCGCCTGCCGGAGCCAGCCCCAGCTCAGCAGGGAACTCCATCGCACCGAGATCGGGCGAGCCATCGGACCATGCCCCGGCGACGAGGCTGGTCGACATCGCTGCCTCATGCGCACCGTCGCTACCGGAGATCCGGAAGTCGTCGCCGCGCACCAGGTCATGCCCGCTCACGCTCTCGCCATTCTCGAAGACGAAGGTGTCCTGCGCCCGAAGGTCGCCGATGAGCGAATCCGATCCGCCATTGCCGGTGAATACCACGCGGTGCTGAGAGGAGAGGCCGTCGATATTGACCGTATCGTTGCCGTTCCCGCCGTTGAGCGTGATGGTGTTGTAGGCAAGTGAGGTATCGCGGAAGTCGCCGAACACCTCGAAGGTGTCGCCACCTCCCATGCCGTCGATGACCAGTTCCTCGATACCCTGCAGTTCCGACACGACTTCGCCATTGCGGGTCACCACGATCTGCGTATTGCGGTGGAAGCCGGTAAAGCCGGCCTGTTCCGCCTCGAACTTCGTGTAGATGCCGTAGGTTTCCGCCGTTTCGTCACCGATGACATGGAAGGTGTCGCGTCGGCTTTCGCCGCCGATCGACCTGTCCTGCCCGTCGCCGACGCGCCAGATGATGATATCCTGGCCGCCGCTACCGCGCAGCTCGTCATTCCCGGCACCGCCGATAAGCACGTCGGCGATACCGTTACCGACGAGCAAGTCGTCACCATCGTGGCCGAGCATCAACTCGCCATCGGCCCGGCCAAGCAGCGTATCGTTGCCGTCGGTCCCGCTGATGATGGTTTTCTCGAGGCCCGCAAAGGATGCGCGCTCGGTCGCGACAAGCGTATCGGTTCCCTCGTTGCCGACGGTGTCGGTCACGGTGAGGTTGCCGGAGCCGTCGAGGTCGAAGGTGAAGCCGTAGACTTCACCAGCCCAGACTGCGGTGTCGATACCGTCGCCGCCGTTGAGCAGGTCGTCGCCCGCTTCGCCCTGCATCCGGTTGGCAGCGGCATCGCCCATGGCGATATCGTCGCCTGCCGTGCCGACGAAGTCGGGTTCTTCCGGTGTCGCGTTCCAGAGATCGCCGACCACGCCGGTCGCTTCGGAGAT
>JBARVT010000015.1:0-15943 GCA_049646405.1 Alteraurantiacibacter sp. | reverse complement strand
GCTCGAATGGGGTGGAGAAGCGGCGAAGGCGCTGGTGTTCAAGGCCATGACAATGGCCGACGAGGCAACGCTGGATGTTAAATCGCCGCAGGCAAGTCGCTTCGGCTGGATACCCGAGCTCTGGGCCAATGTCAGCGGCAAAGGCCACGCCAACCAGTATCATACCCATCCAGGCAGCTACTGGTCGGCGGTTGCCTATGTCGACGATGGCTATGCAGGCAATGACGAACGGGAACTGGGCGGAGAATTGCAACTGCTCGATCCGCGCGCACCCATGACCCAGATGGCGGCGCCCGACCTGCGCCTGCTCGGTAGCGACGGGCAGCCGATTCCGCCCGAACTCACCATCCGCCCGCATACCGGACTCATCGTCATGTTCCCGAGCTGGCTGCAACATGCCGTGCGCCCGTTTTATGGCGAGGGCACGCGCGTTTCGGTGGCGATCAACCTGACGGCGGCGCTGAAGCGGACCGGCTGAAACCGGGTGTTAACGGTATTCGAAAACGAAGCGATATTGCTCTGTCGGGATGTCCGGCATCGATGCGCGCTGGCCGGGTTCGACCGTCACGAGAGCAAAAGTTCCGATAGCCATCGAATGCGGTTCGCCAAGCGTCAGCTCGACAACCTGTCGCCCTGCTGCCGTCTGGACGAGCGTCCGCAGCTTCACCTCGCCTGCCCACACACAACGCGCGTTTATCGGGCAGCGAGAATCTTCCGTCACCTGGACAGGCGTGAGCAGCGCGGGTCCGACCCGCACCGGCTGGCCGATGCCGACCAGCGCGCCGTCGGCGGCGATGCGCGACGTGTCGGCAGGCGGCGCCATGTCCTGCACGCTTGCGCAGGCTGCCAGCGGGAGGAGGGCGAGAGGCAGGGTCAGGCGCGGCATGGCCCCCATATTGATCCCCGAAGCCTGACCGCCTTCTGAACGTCACCGATATTCGGGGTTCGGCCAGCCCGGCTTCGCGCCGCGATCCCATTCGGCGCGAACATTCCCCACTGCCGGGTAACCGCCTGCATCCTTCAGCATGCGCGCAGCGTGGAGCAGATTAAAAGCCATGAAGGTCGTGTTGCGCTGGGTGAACTCGTTATCGAACCCGGCGCGCGTGCCGTCATCCTGCTCATCGCCGTAAGACGGACCGGGGCCGGCCGGGCCGATCCAGCCGCAATCGGCCTGTGGCGGGATGGTCAGTCCGACATGCTGCATCGCGTAAAGCACACCCATCGCGACATGCTTGATGCCATCTTCATTACCCGTAACCACACAGCCACCGACCTTGCCGTAGAAAGCATACTGCCCTCTATCGTTCGTCTCGCCCGAATGCGCATAGAGCTTCTCGATGAAAGCCTGTGCAATCGAAGACTTTTCGCCCAGCCAGATTGGCGTGCCGAGGATGACGATGTCGGCATCGAATACGTCGGGCGAGAGTTTCGGCCAGTCGTCATGGTCCCAACCATGCTCCGTCATGTCCGGATAGACGCCGGGCGCAAGGCGGTATTCGCTCAGCCGGTGGCGCTTCACCGCTACCTCCTGCGCTTCGAAAATCTCCGCTACGACATCCAGCAGCGTGTCGGTGTGCGATGCCTCGTCCGCAGGCTTCAGCGTCGCATTGAACAGGACCGCCTTCAGATCCGAGAAGTCGATATCGCAGCCCGTCGCTATCGCTTTTTGCCGATCGCTCATAGTCATGCAGTTTGTCCTTTCCGGTCGGATAGCGCACTAGCGCGACGCAGGTTCCGCCAGCGCGCTGCCTTGCGCTTGCCCCGCCGCCCGCATAGAGGCTCGCCAGCATACGTATTCGAGAGCGAGGGAGCTACCGCGTGAACACTGCCGAAATGACCGAACAGATGGCCAATGGCAAAGGCTTCATCGCCGCGCTGGATCAGTCGGGCGGCTCCACGCCGAAGGCGCTGCGCGGCTATGGCGTCGAGGACAGCGAATGGTCGGGCGACGAGGAGATGTTCGGCAAGATCCACGAGATGCGCAGCCGTGTGATTACCGCGCCGAGTTTCTCGAATCGAAAGGTGATCGGCGCGATCCTGTTCGAGCGCACGATGGACGGCGAGGTGGATGGCCAGTCGACCGGAGACGCGTTGAAAGCCCGCGGCGTGGTGCCGTTCATCAAAGTCGATCAGGGGCTGGAGGACGAGGCTGACGGCGTGCAGATGATGAAGCCGCTCGACAAGCTGCCCGCACTGCTCGAGAAATCAGTGGCGAAAGGCATGTTCGGAACGAAGATGCGTTCTGTCATCAAGTCGGCGAATTCGGCCGGCATCGCGCAGATCGTCGCGCAGCAATTCGCGGTCGGGAAAGACATCATCGCGGCCGGGCTGATGCCCATCCTGGAGCCGGAATACGACATCACCGCCGATGATCGCGGCGCAGGAGAGGAATTGCTGAAGGCGGAAATCCAGAAGCAACTGAACGATTTGCCGGACGGTCAGCAGGTGATGCTGAAGCTTTCCATCCCCGTAAAGCCCGACCATTATCGCGAACTGATCGAGCATCCCAAGGTGCTGCGCGTCGTGGCGCTCTCGGGCGGGTATTCGATGGAAGAGGCGTGCAGCGAGCTGGAAAAGAACCCCGGCATGATAGCGAGCTTCAGCCGCGGCCTGTTGCAGGATCTGCGAGCCGACCAGACGGACGAGGAATTCAATCGCACGCTCGGCAACGCGATCGACGCGATCTGCACCGCATCGACCCGCTGAGCGCGTGGCCGACTGCCAGCTTTACCTGATCTCCCCGCTCGACGTGGCCGGGGGTTTCCCCGACCGGCTCGACCGTGCATTGGCGGCGGGCGGGGAGCTGGTGACGGCGCTCCAGTTTCGCGTGAAAAGCGTAGATCAGCACGAGGCGGCTCGGCTTGCGGCGCCTTTGCTGGAGATATGCCGTGCTCGCGATGTGGCCTTCGTCGTGAACGACGACATTGCGCTCGCGCGTCGGCTGAAGGCGGACGCCGTACATCTGGGTCAGGGTGACGGTGACGTGCGCGAGGCGCGCGAGGAGCTTGGCCGCGATGTGCAGATCGGCGTGACCTGCCACGCCAGCCGCCATCTCGCGATGGAAGCGGGGGAGGCGGGGGCGGACTATGTCGCCTTCGGTGCCTTCTTCCCGAGCGAAACCAAGGCGAGCGAACATCGGCCAGAGGTCGATATTCTCGAATGGTGGAGCGGGCTGTTCGAGATACCCTGCGTCGCTATCGGCGGGATAACGCCCGCGAATTGCCGGCCACTGGTCGATGCGGGAGCGGACTTCCTCGCCGTGTCGCACAGCGTCTGGAGCGGGGACGAATCCCAGGCTGTGAAAGCCTTCGCCAAGGCCATGGGGTGAAGGCGCTGCGCCGCGCGGTTCTGCCGGCGTTGATCGGCTGGTTCGGCGCAATCGGATACTGGATCGCGGTCGGGCCGCAGGCAAAGCCGAACGCGCGCGCCGATGTCGCAATCGTGCTCGGTGCGGCGGTGAACGGCAGCGAACCTTCGCCAGTCTTTCGCGAGCGCATCCGGCACGCCATTGCGCTGCACGAGGCTGGGAGGGTCGAGCGGCTGCTTTTCACCGGCGGACTGGGCAAGGGCGACGCGGTTGCCGAAAGCGGCGCGGCGCGGGTGTACGCATTAGCGCAAGGCGTGCCAGCAGATGCGATCCTCGTAGAAGCGCGCTCTGCTACCACGCGCCAGAATCTCGTCGAAGCGAAAGGGGTAATGCAACGCGAGGGTATCGCCACCGCAATCCTCGTATCCGATCCGTTGCATATGCGCCGTGCGATGGAGATGGCCGAAGCGATGGGATTGGAGGCGCAGGCCTCGGCGACGCCGACGACGCGCTATCGCTCGCTCGCTACGCAGGCCCCGTTCCTGCTGCGCGAAATTTATTTCCTTCATCATTTCTGGCTGTTCGGGAAATAGCTTACGGAAACCGGCGCGCGTTTGGGTCGTTGGGCGGGAAAGGGCGACACTGCCCGTTTTCAGAGAGGTCCACGCCATGTCCCGCAAATATCTCGCCCTGATCGCCGCCCTCCCGCTGATGGCCTGCGGGCTCGACGGGGCGGAGAACGGTGATACCGACACCGAGGTGGCGGAAACCGACACTTCCAACGATTTCGGCTACGAGACCTATGGCGACGACAATTACGCCGACACCATGGCGTCCAACGATGAAGCCTACACCTCGATCCAGCGCGAGGGCGTGGACAGCACCGATATGGAAGGCGCGGACACGCCCGACACTATCCCTGACAGCGAAGAGCGCCCGATCATGCAGGCACAGGTCGTGCTGGACAGGCAGGGCTGGGGCCCGGGCGTGATCGACGGCAAGATGGGCATGAGCACCGAAAACGCGCTGCGCGGTTTCCAGGAAGCGAACGACCTCGAAATTACCGGCGAAATGGACAAGGCGACCGAAGAGGCGCTGTCCGAATGGAGCCGCATCCCGGCAACGCGCGTCGTGACGATCCCGGCAAGCTGGGGCGATCTGGAGTTTTTCGACATTCCCGACGATGCCGAGGCGAAGTCGGAAATGGAGCGGCTGGGTTACAAGTCGCTCGACGAAAAGCTGGCCGAACGTTTCCACACGACGGTGGAGGTGCTGAAGGAACTGAACCCCAATGGCCGCCCCGCAGGCGCGACCGACCGGGCGATGCGCGGCTCGGCGACCCAGTCCGCGTCTGCAAGCTCCACACCCACGCCAAGTTCGTCGGCCACGCGCAACAGCACACCGACACCCACAGCAAGCAGGCCGGCCAGCAACGGCCAGACCGAGAGCGTCTTCCGCGCAGGCCAGCAGATCCGCGTGCCCAATATCGGGGCCGACCGTATTTCTCCCGATTCAATCGAAGATCGCGGTTGGCAGCAGACGCTGGCCTCGCTCGGCGTCGGCAGTGACCAGCCCGAGGTGGACCGCATCGTCGTCAGCAAGGCGGGCAAGACCCTGAAGGCGTATAATGGCGACGAGCTGGTCGCGTTGTTCACCGTCAGCTCGGGCTCCAGCCAGTTTCCGCTCCCTCTGGGTGAGTGGGACATAGTCGGCGAGGCGTTCAACCCGCCCTATTCCTACGATCCTGAAGTGCTCGGGCAGGGCGACGGTGAAGCCTACCAGCTGCCCCCCGGTCCTAATGGCCCGGTCGGTGTCGTGTGGATCGATCTCAGCAAGGAGCACTACGGTATCCACGGCACGCCCGACCCCGAAACCATCGGTCGCGCGCAGTCGAGCGGCTGTGTCCGGCTAACGAATTGGGACGCCGCTCGGCTGGCGGGTATGGTCAATACGGATACACAGGTTATATTCGAGGCCTGATGGCATCTGCATTCGTTGAAAAGGTCCAGGTCGCGGTAGTGACCGCAACGCTCGTTTCCGCGGGCTGGATCATGGCGGGCGCCGTACTGCTCGACCGTGAGGAAAGCGCGGAAATCGCCGACGAGCTCGATAAGCAGGCCGAAGCCGATCCGGCCGATGAAGAAGAGATTGCCGAGCAGGCGGGGGCTGCACCCGCGCCGGGCGACATCGAAAAAGTCGAGGTGTTTGACGATGCGCAGGCCAACACGCTGCTAATACCCGTGCAAGGCGTTGCTGCTACCGACCTTGTCGATACATTTGAGGATGAACGTGGCGGAGGTACGCGCCTGCATGAGGCAATCGACATCATGGCCAATACCGGTACATCGGTGCTTGCCACCGCGCCCGGAACTGTCGAGCGCCTCTTCCGATCCAACGCAGGGGGCAATACGGTCTATATACGTTCCGAAGACGGTCGAACGATCTATTACTACGCCCATCTCGACGAATATGCGCGCGGCCTCTCCGAAGGCATGACCGTGAGGCGCGGACAGCGGCTGGGCACTGTCGGCTCGAGCGGTAATGCCGACCCGGAAGCGCCGCATTTGCATTTCGAGGTAATGCGGACATCTCCCGCAGCCGAGTGGTGGGAGCCGGCGACCTCGGTCAATCCCTACATGCTTTTCACCCGCCAGCGGCGCGAGCGGCTGGCGCAGTAATTCTCAGTCGGATTGGCGCACGCAGCGCAGACGGCTCGGCGCGCCGTTCATTAGCCGCCGCAGATATCCGCGTGATTGCCGGGTATACACCTCGCCATTGCGAGGTCCGCTGGTGAAGGTGATCGTATCGCCCTCGCGCAGATAGGTGCCACGTCCTTGCGGCGAACGATATCGAGAGGCGCTCTGGATGCGGAAGCCGAGCGCGGGGTGCACGATGCGTGCCGCACCCGCCGCATCGCCGGGCGTCTCGCAGATATACGTGCCGCGCTCGATCGTACCGATCCGGTCCTGCGCCAGGGCAGGCGCGGCGATAGCTGCAGCACCGGCGGCTATCAGGAAAGCGATGTGTCTCATGTCATGCCATATAGCACGCCTTCCTTGCTTTTGCATGACCCGCCGCCATCTTGCCGCGACGCGCCCCAGCGGCTAGGGCCGCGCGCAATCCCTGAAATACTCGCACGAGAAGAGTACACCCCCATGAAAATCAGCGGCGTGGACATTCGTCCCGGCAATATCCTGGAATATGAAGGCGGCATCTGGAAAGTCGCCAAGATCCAGCACACTCAGCCCGGCAAGGGCGGGGCCTATATGCAGGTCGAGATGAAGAACCTCATCGACGGCCGCAAGACGAATGTCCGTTTCCGCAGCGCCGACACGGTCGAAAAGGTGCGGCTTGAAACGCAGGAATACCAGTTCCTTTACGAGGACGGCGAAATGCTCGTCTTCATGGACGGTGAAACATTCGAACAGATCACCTTGCCGAGCGACCTTCTGGGCGATGCGCGCCCGTTTCTGCAGGACGGAATGCAGGTGCAGCTGGAGCTGTGGGAAGAGCGCCCGATCAGCGTGCAGCTGCCTGCCCAGATCGAAGCCGACATCGTCGAGGCGGATGCGGTGGTAAAAGGCCAGACGGCGTCTTCCAGCTACAAGCCCGCTATGCTCGACAACGGCGTGCGCATCATGGTGCCCCCGCACATCGAAAGCGGCACGCGCATCGTGGTCGATGTGTACGAGCAGACCTATGTCGGGAAGGCGGGGTAACAACCGGTCCCGTTCGTCCTGAGCCTGTCGAAGGACGGGTCCGAGCGGAGCCGAGAATACGATGCCGGGATGCGTTCTCGGCTTTGCTCGAACCTGCCCCTCGACTGCGTTCGGGGCAAACGGATCTAGGGAAAAATGGCAGCACTTTCAGGTCTCATCCGCGTAATGGAAAAGGCCGCGCGCAAGGCGGGCGGCAGATTGCGGCGCGATTTCGGGGAGGTCGAGCATCTCCAGGTCAGCCGTAAGGGTCCGAGCGACTTCGTGTCCAAGGCGGACCAGGCTGCCGAGCGCATCCTGTGGGACGAACTCAAGGCCGCGCGCCCGGGCTGGGGTTTCCTGCTTGAGGAAGCGGGCGAACTCGAAGGCGACGAGGACAAGCCGCGGTTCATCATCGACCCGCTCGACGGCACCAGCAACTTCCTTCACGGGATCCCGCATTTCGCGGTCAGCATCGCGGTGCAGGAGCGCAAGCTCGGCTCCAACGAATGGGGCGAGGTGACGGCGGGCGTCGTCTACCAGCCGATCACCGACGAGACGTTCTGGGCAGAGAAATCGCGCGGCGCGTGGTTGCATGACGGGCGCCTTCGCGTCTCCGGCCGTCGTCAGCTTTCAGAAGCTTTGATCGCCACCGGCACGCCTTATCAAGGGCATGGCAACTTCGCCGAATGGGCGCGCATCTTCGGCGCGCTGGGGCCGGACGTCGCAGGCATCCGCCGCTTCGGCGCGGCTTCGCTTGATCTCGCCTGGGTGGCGGCGGGCCGTTTCGACGGTTTCTGGGAAAGCGAATTGTCACCGTGGGACACGGCGGCAGGCTGCCTGCTGGTGCGCGAGGCGGGCGGTTTCGTCACCGATTATCGTGGCCGCTCCCAGCCGATCTGCGATGCGCAGGTGATCGGGGGGAACGACCCGCTGCATTCGCGGCTGCACAAGGTGATTGCGGGGGCTTTGAAGTGAGGCGTTGGCAGTAGGCGGCGAGCAATAGGTTTGGCGGAAACCTGTCAACGCGATTGCCCTGAGCTTGTCGAAGTGCTGCTTTTTTTTCCGATTTCTTCGCGGATTTTGGTCGAGCTGCAAACCCGCCTTGCCGTCCCCCCACCACCAAGCTAAGCGCAGCCTCACTGCATCGCAGGCCCCTGTGGCGGAATTGGTAGACGCGCTCGACTCAAAATCGAGTTTCTTACGAAGTGCCGGTTCGAGTCCGGCCAGGGGTACCAGCTACGCTTTCCTACATAGGACTTTCCCACTCAAACGCGCGAAACACCTTGCAATCCCGCGCCCGGTTTGGGAACGTTGGAACCCGTCGTGATCGAAGTCCCCCCACCGCATGCGATTGCCGCCATGGCGCTCACCATTGCGGTGTTCTACCTTTTCGTGCGCGACCGCATTTCTATCGAGATAACGTCGCTGCTCGCCATCGCGATCATCGCGGTGGGGCTTTACTTCTATCCCATGCCGGATACCCAGCCGACAGACGGGCTGGTGCTCGCCTTCGCGGGGTTCGGGCACTACGCGCTCATCACGATCTGCGCCCTTATGGTTATGGGCCGGGGACTGGTGGTAACAGGCGCGCTGGAGCCTGCCGCGCGGTTTCTGGAGCGGGTGTTCAAGATCAACCTGCAACTCGGCCTCCTGTTCTCGCTGTTGATTGCCTTCGTGCTATCCATGGGCGTCAACAACACGCCGGTGCTGGTGCTGCTGATCCCGATTTTCGTGACGCTGGCCGCGCGCGGCGCGATGCCTGCATCGAAAACACTGATGCCACTCAATGCCGCTTCGCTGCTTGGCGGGCTGGCAACCACCATCGGAACCTCCACCAACATCCTCGTCGTCGCCATCGCGGTCGACCTCGGGATGCAGCCGATGGGCGTGTTCCACTTCACCCCTATCGTGCTCGCGGCCTCGCTTGTCGCGCTGCCCTTCGTCTGGCTCGTCATGCCGCGCATGATGAAGGACAACAGCCCTGAGGTGACGCATGTGCAGCGCAAGTTCGTCACGCGTCTGCGCGTTCCGCCGACGAGCAACCTCAATGGCAAGTATTTCGATGAAGTGGTCGACATGCTACCCGAGGACTTCCGCTTCGAGGAACGGCCCGACGGCCCCTTCGCCACCGGTCAGCGCCTGAAGATCAGCGGCACGCACGATGCGCTGGAGGACGCGGTGCGCGTGTTGCAGGGCCAGATCGCGCCGGGCTGGGTGGTCGATGCCATCCAGCGCGAGGCGCGCGACCAGCGCGAGGACATCCAGGTCGTCGAGATGGTCGTCACGGCCGATTCACGCCTCATCGGGCGCACGCTGGCGACATCGGGTATCGCGGACCGGTTCGGCGTGGCCGTACTGGGTATCCACCGTCCGGACCGCCCGCTGCGCAATGAAGAGCAGGACGGGTCGCACGGCGACCTGCGCCTCGCCGATGGCGACGTGCTGCTGGTGATGGGCATAGCCCCTAAACTCGGCGATTTCGGGCAGAGCGACAGCCTGTTGCAAATAGCTGGCGCGCGCGAAGTGCCACGCCGGTCCAAGGCGCTGCTGGCGGCGACGATCATGGGCGTGTCGGTCGGCATGGCCTCCATCGGCCTGCTGCCCATCGCCATCGCTTCCTTGGCAGGCGCAATCCTCATGTTCCTGACCGGCTGCGTAAAGTTCGACCGGGTGGGGCGGGCGCTTTCGGGCCAGGTCATCGTGCTCATCGCCGCCTCTATCGCCATTGGGCGCTTCGTGCTCGAAAGCGGCGCGGCGGGCTGGATGGGCGAATCGCTCTCGCTCGGCTTGCAATACCTGCCGCCTGCGGGCGTGATCGCGGCTGTCATGCTGTTCGTGACGGTGCTCACCAACTTTGCATCCAACGCGACGGCGGCGACCGTGGGCACGCCCATCGCCTTTGCCATCGCGGCGGAGCTGGGCCTGCCGGCGGAGCCACTGGTGCTTGCCGTGCTGTTCGGCTGCAACCTGTGTTACGCGACCCCCATCGCTTACCAGACCAACATGCTGATCATGGCGGAGGGCAACTACCAGTTCTTCGACTATGTGAAGACGGGCGTGCCGCTGGTGCTCATCATGGTCGTGACGCTGAGCTTCCTGCTGGTGATGAGTTACGGGATGTAGTTGCTCAGCTAGGTGCGTCGGCTCCGCGGCCCTGTCGGCCCGCGCGGCGAGCCGAAGCAGCCTCAATGGCGCTTTGCGAGTTTTCCCACCCGCTGCCACCGCCGCGGGTGATCTGGCTTTCGTCGATGGCTTCGAGGAAGTGGCGGTACTGCTCCTCGCTCAGCGCGTCGATCCACGCCTGGTCGTATCCGGCGACTGACACGCGGCGGGCATTCGTCGGAGTGGAAGAACCTGGACGCCCGCCGCGGCTGCCTGCGCTCTTCGGCGTGCTCATCGGCGCGCCGTAGCTGCCGCCCTCGTCGCTGCCGAAGCTGCCTTGCGCCTCTGCAGGGCGCGGGCCGCCGATCGAGATCGAGGCCAACTGTTCGCGATTGGCCTCCGCTTGCTCCATATAGGCATTGCCCGCCTCCGCCACCGCCTCGCGCTGGTCGCTGTCGGCGAACATGGCGATGGTCGCCGTCATCACCAGGGTAGCGATGGCGAAATGCTTGTAGAGCTTGATCGGAATAGGAGGCTGTTTGCGCTTCGCCATGCCGCCCTCATAGCTGCCGTCGGTTAAAGATGGCGCGACCGGGATGGTTAAACCGCGCTTACCGCGTGCATTCATCATTCATGCGGGAACCGAGGAGTTGTACGGAAAGTTTAGCTCGCAATCTCAGGGAGAACCGCAATGAGTGATGACCGCGTAACCGAAACCGAACATACCCGCGCCGATGGCACCACCACCCGAACGACTGTTGTGCGTGACGGTGATACGTCCTCCGGTGGCGGCGGCAAGTGGGTGCTGATCGTGCTGCTTATCGTGCTAGCCATTGGAGCCTTCGTGATCTTCGGCCAGATGAGCGGCGCAGAAGTCGCGAAGGACAATGCCGTGGCGGATGCTGCGGGCGAAGTCGGCGATGCCGCAGGGCAGGTCGGTGACGCAGCGCAGGATGCGACCGACAATCTCGCCAACTGATGCCAAGCCAAAACCAAGTGTAAAGTTTACCGACATTTCATAAGTCTGCGTTAACCGAGCCTTGTCCGCAGGATACTCCTGTGGACGAGGACCGGTTGGAGCGATGATCCGGCTATTCAAGCACTACATCCCGCATGCCGTGCTGCTGCTGGGCTTTGTTGATTTCGTCCTGCTGATGCTGGCGGCCGATTTCGCCTGGACGCTGCGCGCGTACCAGATCGGCAGCTCGACGGGGCCGCTCGGGCAGCGCATCTGGGTGCTGGCTGCATTTGCCGGCGTAACGCTGACCGCGATGATCGCGGTCGGCGCCTACAGGTCGGAGGCGCTGCGGTCGATGCGCTTTGCCGCAGCACGTATCCTTGTCGCTGTCAGCCTTGCCATACTCGGCCTTGCGGTGTTGGACTTCCTGCTTCCCGGCCAGATCTTCTGGCGCTCGATCCTGCTCTACGCGATGGCCCTCGCCATCGCGCTGGTCTTCGTTAATCGGCTCATCAGCGGAAACCTGCTCGGGGCATCGGCATTCCGCCGGCGCGTGCTGGTCCTGGGCGCGGGATACCGGGCCAAGCGGCTGAAGGCGCTGGCCGAGCGGCCCGAGAGCGGGATGGTCATCGTCGGCTATGTCAACATGGCCGAAGACCGGCCCGTGATACCCGAGGCGATCCCGCGCTCTGCCATCGCCGATCTCAGCAAGCACGTCGACACGCTGAATGTGAGCGAGGTCGTGCTCGCCATGGAAGAGCGCCGCAATGCCTTGCCGCTGAAAGACCTGGTCCGCGTCAAGACGGCTGGGGTCCACGTCAACGAATTTTCCAGCTTCCTCGAACGCGAGACCGGCCGCGTCGATCTCGATACGCTCAACCCCAGCTGGCTTATCTTTTCAGACGGCTTCTCTTCGGGCCGCGCCGTCTCCACCGTTGCGAAGCGCATCTTCGACATCGTCGCCAGCCTCCTGCTGCTAGCGCTGACCTTTCCCGTTATCCTGCTTTTCGCGGCGCTGGTGAAGCTCGACAGCAAGGGTCCGGCCTTTTTCCGGCAGAAGCGCGTCGGTCTCTATGGCCAGCATTTCGAGATGGTGAAGCTGCGTTCCATGCGCACCGATGCGGAAAGGGACGGCTCCAAGTGGGCGGAGAAGAACGATCCGCGCATCACCCGCATCGGCGCGTTCATCCGAAAGGTGCGCATCGACGAGTTGCCGCAGGTTTGGACGGTACTGACCGGGCACATGAGCTTCGTCGGCCCGCGCCCCGAAGTGCCCGCCTTCGTTGCCGATCTCGACGACAAGCTGCCCTATTACGCGGAACGCCATATGGTGAAGCCGGGCATCACGGGCTGGGCGCAGATCAATTATCCTTATGGCGCGAGCATAGAGGATTCACGGCACAAGCTCGAATTCGATCTGTATTACGCCAAAAACTACACACCATTCCTCGACTTGCTGATCATGCTGCAGACGTTTCGCGTTGTGCTCTGGCCGGAAGGCGTGCGATGAACGCCGGGGGCTGGAGCGCGCTCGTCTACGCGAGCCATATCGGCGCGGCGGTGGCGGGTTTACTGCTGGCGCTGTGGCTCTTGACCCACCGAATGCGGCAGGCGGGCGCTTGGGTCGGCGCGAGTGCGGTGGCGCTGGGTCTGTCGGCGCTGTGGAGCTTTTGCGTCGCAGGGTTCGGGCGAGCGAGCCTGCCTGCAGATGTCGCGATGATCGCCAGCAATCTTGGCTGGCTCTGGATGATCTACCGCCTCTTCGCCAGCGACGAGCGGGACAAGAGCCTCGGGCCGATCCGCCCGGTCGTGGCCGCGCTGGCTTTCGTCGAGTTTCTCCAGTTCGCCATCATCGGCGTAAGCCTGCACTATACCGCGCAGCCGGAGGCGCTGGCGCTGATCTGGCAATTCGCCATTACATTCCGCCTGCTGGTGTGCATCGGCGCGCTGGTGCTGGTGCACAATCTCTACGTCGGCGCATCACAACAGGCGCGGCTCGGCCTGCGTTGGCCTGCTGCGGCGCTGGCAGGCCTGTTTCTCTACGACCTTAATTTCTACACGATAGCCTATCTCGATCGCAGTGCGCCCGGTTTGCTCGCGGACCTGAGAGCGGCGGCTTTGCTGTCCGTGCTGGCCGTTCTGACGCTCGGCTTTCTGCGGCACGAGCAGGACATGCGCTTCCGCCCGTCGCGCAGCTTCGCCTTTCAATCCATTTCGCTGATTCTGATCGGCGGCTATCTTGTCGTCATGATCGTGGTGGCGCAGGGCCTCGCTTATATCGGCAGCGATTACGGGCGCGTGTTGCAGGCGGGCTTCCTGCTGCTCGCCTCCCTCGGGGCGCTGACCTTCCTGCCATCGAAGCGGCTGCGCGGATGGCTACGGGTGAGCCTTGCCAAGAACCTGTTCCAGCATCGATACGATTATCGCTCCGAATGGCTGCGTTTTACCGAAACCATTGGCCGAGCAGGGCCGCAGGCACCGCCTTTGCCGGAACGGGCGGTGCAGGCGGTGGCGGACATTACCGATAGCCCCTCGGGGCTCTTGCTTACCCCGCGCGAGGATGGCGGGCTGGCGCTCGCCGCACGCTGGCAATGGCCGCATTGCGATGTGCCGGGAGAGGCGCTATCGCAGGACGGAGTGCGTTTCTTTGAGAAAAGCCAGTTTATCCTCGACATCGACGACCTTCGTAATGGCGAGACGCTTGCTATCCCCCCGACGGCATGCCCAGACTGGCTGCTGGAGGAGGATCGCGGCTGGGCCATGGTTCCGCTGCTGCATTACGAGAAGCTGGTCGGCATGGTCGTGCTTGCGCGCCCGCCGATCACGCGCCAGCTCGACTGGGAGGATTTCGACCTGCTACGCGTCGTCGGGCAGCAGCTTGCCAGTTACCTTGCCGAACAGACCAGCCAGGATGCGCTGGGCGAGGCGCAGCGTTTCGACGAATTCAACCGGCGCATCGCCTTTGTCATGCACGACATCAAGAACCTCGCCAGCCAGCTCTCGCTGCTGGCGAAGAATGCGGAGAAGCATGCCGACAAGCCGGAGTTTCGCGCCGACATGATCCTGACGCTGCGCAATTCGACCGACAAGCTGACCGCGCTGCTTGCCCGGCTCGGGCGTTATGGCAGTATGGGCGAAAAGGAGCGCGAGACATTCGCGGTCGCGCCCATGCTGAGCAAGATTGCGGCGCAATTCGACGGTAGGCACGAGGTTTCCCTCGTCCACACCGATGATTGCTTGGTGCAAGCCGATGGCGAGGCGCTGGAGCAAGCCGTGGGGCATCTTGTGCAGAACGCTGTGGAGGCCAGCGAAAGCGGTGCTCCGGTGCTGCTCGACTTGCGGCGCGAGCCGGGGAGCGCAATCCTCGCCATCGTCGATTCGGGGCACGGCATGTCGCCCGAATTCATCCGCACGCGCCTTTTCAAGCCGTTCCATTCCTCCAAGGAAAGCGGCTTCGGCATCGGTGCCTACGAGGCGCGCGAACTGGTGCGTGCGATGGGCGGGCGGCTCGACGTGGAATCACGCGAAGGGCTGGGCACTCGCTTCGTGCTCCGCCTGCCGCTGAGCGAGGCGCAGGGCATGCGCGAGAGATTGAAGGACTCAGAAAAGAAGGTGGCGTGATGGCCGAACACAAACCCAAGCTGCTGGTTGTCGAGGACGACGAGGGCCTGCAGGCGCAGCTCAAATGGGCGTACGACGAATTCGACGTCGTCATCGCGGGCGACCACGACAGTGCGATAGCCGCCCTGCGTTCGGAAGAGCCGGCGGTGGTGACGCTCGATCTCGGCCTGCCGCCGGACCCGGACGGCACGCGCGAGGGCTTCCGCGTGCTCGAAGCGATCATGGCGCTTAAGCCCGACACCAAGGTAATCGTCGCCTCGGGACATGGCTCGCGGGAAAGTGCGCTGAACGCCATCGAGCGCGGGGCGTACGATTTTTACCAGAAGCCGGTCGATATCGACCAGCTCGGCTTGATCGTGAAGCGGGCGTTCAACTTGCACACCATCGAGGCGGAGAACCGCGCGCTGGCGGAGAAGACGGGGGAGGGCAACACCGTGCTCGGCGGCCTCATCACCTCCGCGCCGGAAATGGTGAAGGTCGCCCGCACCATCGAACGCGTGGCCAACACCAATGTCTCGGTCATGCTGCTGGGCGCTAGTGGGACGGGCAAGGAGTTGCTGGCGCGCGGGCTACACGATGCGAGCGACCGCAAGAACGGCAATTTCGTCGCCATCAACTGTGCGGCAATCCCGGAGAACCTGCTCGAAAGCGAACTATTCGGGCACGAGAAAGGCGCGTTCACCGGCGCCGTCAAGACGACTGAGGGCAAGATAGAGCTGGCCGATGGCGGCACGCTCTTCCTCGACGAGGTCGGGGACATTCCGCTGCCCTTGCAGGTGAAGCTGTTGCGCTTCCTGCAGGAGCGCACCATCGAACGAATCGGAGGGCGCAAGTCCATCGCGGTCGACACGCGCATCGTCTGCGCCACGCACCAGGACCTGGAAACGATGGTTAGTGACGGGCGGTTCCGTGAAGACCTGTTCTATCGCCTCGCCGAAATCGTCGTGAAAATCCCTTCGCTGGCGGAGCGGCCGGGCGATGCGACGCTGCTCGCCAAGGCGTTTCTCAAGCGGTTCGCGAACGAGATGAACCCGTCCGTCACTGGTTTTGCGTCCGATGCTCTTGCCGCCATCGACGGCTGGGGTTGGCCAGGCAATGTCCGCGAACTGGAAAACCGGATGAAGCGGGCCGTTATCATGGCTGACGGCAAGCTGATCCATGCCGAGGATCTCGATCTGGATGCCGAAGAAGAAACCGAGGCTCTCCCGCTCAATATCAAGGCGGCGCGCGAGGAGGCGGACCGCCGCGTTATTCGCC
>JBARVT010000014.1:0-4731 GCA_049646405.1 Alteraurantiacibacter sp. | reverse complement strand
CTTCTCGGCGGACCCGGCGGCATCGGCAGCATCGGCTTCGAGCCGCGCGCTGCGCGCTTCCGCTTCGGCGCGTTCCTCCAGCGCTTCGGCGAGCGCGAGACGGGTGGCGTCGGCGCTGTCGAAGCCGGGGGCGCGCTGGCCTATCGCAGCGGTGGCGAAAAGGGCGGCAGAGCCTATCAGGAGCAGGGCGCGGTGCACGGTGCCTATCCTGCCCGATGATAGGGATGGCCTGCAAGGATGCTGGTGGCGCGGAACAGCTGTTCGGCCAGCATCGCGCGGGCGAGCAGGTGCGGCCACGTCGCCTTGCCGAAGCTAAGGAGCAGGTCCGCTGCGGCGCGCTCCTCTTTCGAATGCCCGTCCGCCGCCCCGATGACGAACCTGCATTCGCGCATTCCGTCATCGCGCCAGCTTTCAAGCTGCGCGGCGAGATCTTCGGAGGAGAAGTTCTTCCCCTTCTCGTCGAGCAGCACGGTGCGGAACGGCGTCGGCGCGTCAGGAATGCGTCCGCCGGTTTCCGGCAATTCGGTGAGTTTCAGGGGCCACTGGATGCGCTTCGCATACCGCTCGACCAGCTCCGCCTCGGGTGAGCGAGCGATCTTACCTCGGGCGATCATGTGGAGTTGCATGGGTCCGTGTTACGGGTGTTGGCGCGGCGGGGATAGGGGATGCTTGTCTTGCGATCCGGCCTCCGCCCGATCGTCCTCGGTGCTATCCCCTCCACTTCGCTACGGAGCACCTGCGGTCGCGCATTTTGCGCTCTGTCGGTCGCTAAGCGCGACCGAAACCAGCGCAAGTTAGCGATTCGGTCGCGGAACTCCGACCCTCTTGGGCCGACAAGGGCAAGCGCCTGTCCTCGCTAAGCCGCGGAGGCCGCTTCGCAAAGAAATCAAACACTTCCCATCCGGCGCGGTTCGCCGTCTTCCTCTCCGAAACCCCACATGCGTTCGAGGTTGTAGAACCCACGCACTTCGGGGCGGAAAAGGTGGACGACCACGTCGCCTGCGTCGATCAGCACCCAGTCGGCGGCGGGCAGGCCTTCGATGCGGGGCATCGCCTTGCCGGACTGCTTGATCT
Source organism: Alteraurantiacibacter sp. (assembly GCA_049646405.1). GTDB lineage: Bacteria > Pseudomonadota > Alphaproteobacteria > Sphingomonadales > Sphingomonadaceae > Alteraurantiacibacter. The sequence goes on along the minus strand of JBARVT010000014.1, from coordinate 3,657 downwards.
TTTCCGCCAGCTTGTTCGCCATCGCCGCGACCTGCCGCGTGGAACGGCCCGAGGCGATGACCATGTGATCCGCGATCGAGCTTTTGCCCGCGAGCGGGATCGAGACGAGTTCCTGCGCCTGATCGTCGTCCAGCTGGGTGACGACCAGTTCGTGCAGCGAGCCTGGCTCGGTTTCGGGAAGGGCGATGGCGTCGGGGTTTTCGGTCATGGACATGATGATGGGGCTAGCGGTGGCCGGGCCGGTCGAACGATTGCGCGAATGCGCGTCGGTGGCTGTCGTCATCGCGTGCTTTCATGCTCCTGTTTATGGGAATGGCGCGCATCCCCCGCAAGAGCGGCGTGCGTCATGCGCCCCGTTCTCCCGATGGATTGTCGATAAGGGAATGCGTCACCTCGTCCCGCGGGGGCGTCCCGGAATACCGGCTCGCCCAGTTCGGATCGGCATCGCGTATCGCGGTGGCCGAGCGCGGATCGGGATCGAAACGCAGTTCTATCAGCGCAGGTGCGCTCCATTCGCGCCGGTTTCGCAATCCGGAAGCAGGCAACCGGTAACGCCGCAACCAGGCCATCGCAGGACTTGCGATAGCGTCATCATCATACCCCGGGCGGGCGATGACGGCAATGGGCACAGTGCGCGCAATGCCCCGCCAGTCCTTCCAGCGGTGAAACTGCGCAAGATTGTCCGCCCCCATCAGCCAGACGAAACGGCGCCGAGGGTAGCGGCGCTTGAGCGCGCGCAGCGTGTCGATTGTATAGCGCGTGCGCAGCTGCGCCTCGATGGCGGTGACGCGGATCGGCGCTCGGCGAGCTTGCGCCTTGGCCGATTTAACGCGAGCGGCGAGCGGGTCCATGCCTTTCTTCGGCTTGAGCGGATTGCCCGGCGATACCATCCACCATGCCTCATCCAGCCTCAGCGCCTGCATCGCGAACAGTGTCACGCGCCGGTGCCCGCCATGCGCCGGGTTGAAACTGCCGCCGAGCAAGCCGGTAACGAGGCCGTTGCGTCGCAAGCGGTCAGTCGTCCTTCGGCGTGTCACCCGCCTTCCCGCCGGAGCGGTAGGAGGACTGGCGGCGAATCATCCAGCCAGGATACTCGCTCGGCGGGCGCGTCAGCTTGTCGAGCCGCGCCATGTCGGCCTCGGACAGTTCGACAGCGACCGCGCCGAGATTGTCTTCCAGTTGATCCATCCGTTTCGCCCCGATAATGACGCTGGTGACGGCAGGCTTGGCGAGCAGCCAGGCAAGCGCGACCTGCGGCACGGTGACAGAGTGCGCCTTGCCGATTTCGCGCATGGCATCGACAGCGTCGAAACCGCTGTCCTCGTCCACCGGAGGGAAGTCGAATTCAGCACGCCTGCCTTCCTTATGGCCTTCTCCATCGCCGTCGCGCGTATATTTGCCCGAGAGGAAGCCGCCCGCAAGCGGGCTCCACACCATAAGTCCGACGCTCTCGCTTTCCAGCAGCGGCACGATCTCGCGCTCCAGACCGCGTCCGACGAGCGAATAATACGCCTGCAGGCTAACCGGTTTGGTTATGCCCAATCGCTCCGACACGCCCAGCGCCTTGGCGATATGCCACGCCGCCCAGTTCGATACGCCGACATAGCGCGCGCGGCCCGATGACACGATGGTTTCGAGCGCACGCATCGTCTCTTCCACGCGCGTGGCCGGATCCCAGCCGTGGATCTGGTAAAGGTCGACATAGTCCATACCGAGCCGTTCGAGGCTGGCGTCGATCGCGTGCAGGAGGTGGCCGCGCGATGCACCACGCTGGTTCACACCTTCGCCCATAGGGCCGAGCGCCTTGGTCGCCAGCACGACCTCGTCGCGCGCGATGCCGAGATCGCGGATCGCCTGACCGGTGATTTGCTCGCTCAACCCCTCTGCGTAAACGTTGGCAGTGTCCACGAAGTTCACGCCGGCATCCAGCGCGCCGCGCAGCAGGCCTGTTGCCTCGTCCTGCTGCAATTGGCCGATCTTCTGCCACATGCCCTCCCCGCCTCCGAAAGTCATGGTGCCGAGGCACAGTTCGGATACGACAAGGCCGGTGTTGCCCAGCGTTTTGTATTTCATCGCGATCAACTCCGCGCTTGGCCGGTGCCTAGCACCTGCCATTTATAAGTCGTGAGCCCTTCGAGCGCGACGGGCCCGCGCGCGTGGAGGCGACCGGTGGCGATGCCGATTTCCGCGCCGAGCCCGAATTCGCCGCCATCGGCGAACTGGCTGGAAGCGTTGTGCATGACGATGGCGCTGTCGACTTCGGCAAGGAAGCGGTCGGCGGCGTCCTGGTCCGCCGTGACGATAGCGTCGGTATGGCCGGAGGAATGCGTAGCGATATGCTCCATTGCAGCGTCCAGCCCGTCGACAACGGCGACCGACAGGACGGCATCGAGATACTCGGTGTCCCAATCCTCGTCGCTGGCGGGCTTCACACGCTCGTCGATAGCCTGCGCGCGGGCATTCCCTCGCAATTCGCACCCCTCATCCGCGATGGCGGCAAGCACGTCGCCCGCCGCCGGGAAATTCGCGTCGATCAGCAACGTTTCCATCGCGCCGCAGATGCCAGTGCGGCGCATCTTTGCGTTGACGGCGATCTCCCGCGCCATGGCCGGGTCCGCAGCGGCGTGGATATAAGTATGACAAATGCCGTCGAGGTGAGCGAGCACGGGAACGCGCGCATCCTCCTGCACCCGGGCGACGAGGCCCTTGCCCCCGCGCGGAACGATCATGTCGATGAGCCCGGCGGCCTTGAGCATCGCGCCCACGGCGGCACGGTCCTGCGTCGGCAGGAGCTGGATCGCCTCGGCGGGCAGGCCCGCCTGCTCCACGCCTTTCACGAAGGAGGCATGCAGTGCGCGGTTCGAATGCACCGCCTCGCTCCCTCCGCGCAAGAGCGCCGCATTGCCCGAACGCAGGCACAGCGCGGCGGCATCGGCGGTGACGTTGGGGCGGCTTTCATAGATGATGCCGATCAGGCCGATGGGAATGCGGCGGCGCACCAGCGTCATCCCGGCGGGCGCTTCGGATCGGGCGATTTCCTCGCCGACCGGATCGGGCAGCGATGCGACATTCTCGATGGCAGCGGCGATGGCCTCCAGCCGGTCGCCGTCAAGCCTCAACCGGTCGAGCATCGCGCCCGACAAACCGCTGGCTTCCCCCGCTGCCACGTCCCTGGTATTCGCATTGAGAATTGCACTGGCATCGGCGCGGATGGAAGCGGCAGCTTCGCGCAAGGCTTCGGCCTTTTCGGCACCAGAGGCGCGGGCGAGCGCACGCTGCGCCCTCCGGCCCGCTTGCGAAAGTTCGGCAATCAGGTGTTCGGGAGTGGTCGTATCCGGGCGGTCGAGCGTAGCGGCATCGGTCATTACGGTGTCAGGGTTCCCTGTCTGCGAGAGGTATGTCTTCTACCCTAAACCGAGGGACGGCGAATCGTTCCAAGCGCTAATTGGTTCCCGGGAATGCGAAAAAATTTCGCCATGACGAAACGATTCATCGCATCGTGCGTTCAACCCGCCCCGGAATCGCCATGCGCGACTCGACGCTAGGGAAGGTTCCGGTAAACCCACGCCCACAACAGTCACAAAGACGGGTGGGGTCGCTTTGCTTACCAACAACCTTCGCGGTCGTTTCGACCGCTTGCGAAGGCTGTTTACATAA
>JBARVT010000013.1:0-2026 GCA_049646405.1 Alteraurantiacibacter sp. | reverse complement strand
GACCCGGCCCATGCGCGCCATGCAAGCCGGTACGATGCGGCTTTGCGGGAGCGCAACAAGCTGCTGTCCGACGAGCGCCCGCCTGAACCCGCTTGGATCGACAGTATCGAGGCGCAGCTGGCGTCGGCGGGCGCGCTGCTGGCGCAAGGCCGCGCGCGGCTGGTGGGAGCGCTGACCGAGGAGCTGGCAGCGTACCCGACCGAACCCTTTGCTCGCCCCGCTCTAGCCCTCCTGCCCGGCGGGCCGCTGGAAGAGGAGGCGCTGAGGAAGGCTTTCGCGCAAGGCCGCCAGCGCGACCGCGCGGCGCAGCGCACGCTCGCCGGCCCGCATCGGGACGAATTGCACGTGACGATGGAAGGCAAGGCCATGCCCGCCGCCGAATGCTCGACCGGGGAGCAGAAGGCGATGCTGATCGCGATCACCCTCGCCCACGCGACCCTAGCCGCGCGCGGTCGTCCCAGCCTTTTGCTCCTCGATGAGGTGGCCGCGCATCTCGACCCCGTCAGGCGGGACGCGCTGTTCGAACGGCTGCGCGCGAGCGGTACGCAAGTATGGTTGACAGGCACCGAAGCGGCGCCGTTCGATGCGATACTGGCGGAAGCGGCGGTGTGGAAGGTGAGCGGGGGGGCGGCGGAGCGGTTGTACCGACAAATTCCGCTGCGACTTTATTCGCTATGTCCTTCAAGTCTCGCACCCCCCTTTCGAAGAGGAGGGGGGTTAGCCTATTCTTCCTCAGGCAATGCCCGGATCACGGTGTCCACCGTCGCCGCCACCATCTCTTCCACGCCATCGGCGGTAGGGTGGATGCGGTCGCGCTGGAGCAGGTTCGGGTTTTCGTACAGCGGCTCCATGAAGAACGGTACGAGCACCGCGTCATATTCCCTGGCCAGCGCCGGATAGAGCCCGTCGAACGCGCCCTGGAAGGCCGGGCCGAGATTGGGCGGCGCGCGCATACCCATCAGCACGACGGGAATGTCGCGCGCGGCCAACGCGTTCAGTATCCCGGTGAGGTTCGCGCGCGTCTGATCCGGCGACAATCCGCGCAGCAAATCGTTGCCGCCCAGCTCGACAATGGCGAGATCGGGCATCTCGTCCAGATTATCGAGCACGTAGTCTATTCGCTGCAAACCCGCCGCCGTCGTATCGCCGGATACGCCTGCATCGATGATCCGCGCATTGACGCCGCGCGCTCGCATCGCGGCCTCCAGCCGTTCGGGATAGCCTTCCTGTTCCTCCAGCTGGTATCCCGCCATCAGGCTGTCGCCGAAGCCGAGGATCACGCGCTCCGGCCCCATGACCGGCATCCGTTCTTCCAGCGGCTGGTCCGCGCCGTATTCGGCCTCAGCCACCGGAGCCTCCGCCTGCCCGCAGGCGGCGAGCGCGAAAGCGGGAATGATCGACGAAGCGCGCATCACGCGCTTCCACGGGCTTCGGGGCAGCTTGTCCATGCGGCATAGCTATGCCATCGGGCGGGCGTGACAAGTCCCGATAGCGCAGCCGCGCCCGCCAGCCCCGTAATTTCCGCCCGCGATCTTCGCCTGACCCTTGGCAAGGGCGAGGCGGCGACCGAAATCCTGCGAGGCATCGATCTCGACGTTGCGCGCGGTGAAACGCTGGCCCTGCTTGGCCCTTCGGGCAGCGGAAAAAGCTCGCTGATGGCGGTGCTTTCCGGCCTTGAACGCGCGACCGGCGGTGCGCTGACCGTCGCGGGCGAGGATTTCACGAAGCTCGACGAGGACGCGCTGGCCATGGCGCGGCGCGGACGCATCGGCATCGTGCTGCAGGCGTTCCACCTGCTGCCGACCATGACCGCGCTCGAAAACGTCGCCACGCCGCTCGAACTAGCTGGCGAAGACGGCGCGGACGGGCGCGCGCAGGAGGAACTTGAAGCCGTCGGCCTCGGCCACCGGCTCACCCATTACCCGGCGCAGCTTTCGGGCGGAGAGCAGCAGCGCGTCGCCATCGCCCGCGCCATCGCCGCACGCCCGCCGCTGATCTTTGCCGACGAGCCGACCGGCAACCTCGA
>JBARVT010000012.1:0-28631 GCA_049646405.1 Alteraurantiacibacter sp. | reverse complement strand
GAAGAAGCTGCGCATTTCGGGAAACTGGCGCGGGACTGGTGGGATCCCAAGGGTTCGTCCGCGATGCTGCACAAACTAAACCCGGTGCGTCTTCGCTTTATCCGCGATGCGATCGACATGCATTGGGCGGGCGACGTGGAGAGCGTGAAGCCGCTGTCCGGCTAGACCGCACTTGATGTCGGCTGCGGCGCTGGCCTGCTGTGTGAGCCTCTGGCGCGCATGGGCGCGGAGGTGACGGGCGTCGATGCCGCGCCCGAGAACACCGCCGCCGCCGCGCTCCATGCCGAGGGAGCGGGGCTCGACATTCGCTACATACCGGGCGAGATTGGGTCGCTTGGTCTCGGTCACTTCGACCTCGTCACGAGCATGGAGGTGCTCGAGCATGTTGCCGACAAGCAGACGTTTCTCATCCAGCTTGCCGCGCATCTTGCTCCGGACGGCCTGCTGGTCCTCTCCACCCCCAACCGCACGCTGGCGAGCCGCGCGCTGCTGGTCGAGGGGGCGGAGGCGCTGGGCGCGGTGCCGAAAGGCACGCACCACTGGGAGGATTTCGTGACGCCCGACGAGTTGGAAGACCTGCTCGGCGCGGCGGGGCTCAAAGTCGGCCGCACCGAAGGCATCGGCTGGTCGCCCTCCAAGGGGCTGCACCTATCGGACGACAAGCAACTCAATTACATCCTCACCGCTCGCAGGGCCTGAGGCCCGCCGCGCAATCGAGCACTTCCACCGCAATGCCGGTATCGTCGGTGAAGATGCCGCCCACCCGCGCGCGCAGCAACAGACCGATCAGCGTTTCGACATCGCCGCGCTCAGCAGGGTCTTCGGACCCGGCCAGCACCGGCGGCAGAAACGCGTTCTCCTTGCGCACCGTCCATGCGTGCACGGCCAGACCGGCATCGTGTGCGCGTGACACGAGCGGTAAGCCGTATCCGTCCTCGCCGAGCAGCAACGGGATCGGTGCGCCGATGCCGTCGGCATAGCGGGCGATGGCGGCGAGGCCGGTGGGGCCGAGCATCTCCGGATAGGTCACGTCCTGACGGTCGAACGGGCCGCCCGCCTCGTTCACCAGCTGAACGAGGCGTAACTCGCTCATCGAATCGAGCCGCACAAGCACCCCGACCTCGAAGCTCTGGATGAAGACCGGCGCGTCGGCGCTGTCGTATCCGCTCGCATGCAGCTGCTCGACAAGCATGGCAGCGACATCGTGGCCCAGCCCTTCGAAGTGCGTCGGGTGCTTGAGTTCGGGATAGAGGCCAATGGCGCGCCCCTCCTCTTCTCCGCGCGCCTTTGCCAGCGCAATCACCTCGGCCAGCGTCGGCACCTGGTACAACCCGTCATGGCGCGTATTGGCGGGCCGCAGCTCCGGCAGACGTTCGCGGGCGCGCAGGGTGCGCAGTTCGGCGAGGGTGAAGTCCTCTGTGAACCAGCCGGTCACCTCCTCCCCGTCCACCATCTTGGTGACAAGGCGGTCGGCGAATTCGGGGCGATCGGCGACATCGGTCGTGCCGCCGATCTCGTTCTCGTGCCGCGCTACAAGCACGCCGTCCTTCGTCGGCACGAAGTCTGGCTCGATGTAGTCGGCCCCCTGCGCAATGGCGAGATCGTAAGCGGCAAGCGTGTGCTCGGGCCGCATGCCGCTCGCGCCGCGATGCGCGATGACGAGCATGTCGCGAGGGCGCTCCACCGCCTCGTTATGCTGCGCCCATGCTGCACCAGGGAGGCTGCAGCAAAGCGTTGCAATCGTTAGAAAACGCATCAGCAAAGCGCGTTCTCCCATTCGCTTTCTGCAAAGCCGACAAGCACGCGTGCGTCGCCCTCGCGCTCCATCACCGGGCGCTTGACGAGGCTGGAATGCGCTTCCATCAGCGCCAGCGCCTTCGCCCGGTCGATGTCGGCTTTGTCGGCCTCGTCCAGCTTGCGGAACGTTGTGCCGCGCCGGTTGAGCAGCACCTGCCAGCCACATTCGTCGGCCCAGCGTTCGAGTGCCTTCGGATCGACGCCCTCCTTCTTGTAGTCGTGGAACGAGTAGTCGAGCCCCTGCCCGTCCAGCCAGTTGCGCGCCTTGCGGACGGTGTCGCAATTGGGAATGCCGTAAAGGTGTATGGTCATGCTTGGCTCCTCGAAGGTCTTACAGGTCTTACACTGTTCAGGGGTCAAATACCCGGCCCGGCATTTCGGTGCGGAATATCTTCGCCGGGATCGTTGCGACCTGTTGCCGCGGCTCGCCCGCTGTAGGACAGCGTCTCATTCCTCTGCGACGAAATGATGGATGCGCGGGTCGCTGGCGGCGTACATCGTATATTCGGCATACCAGCGCGCGCGCCCCTCGGCCTGCGCCTGCGCATGGCTGGCGATTTGCCGCCAGGCTAGTGCGTGCGCCTCACTTTCCCATTCGGAAATCGCGACGACCTCGCCATCCTCTGCAGTAAAGCTCTTGAAAGAAAGGTAGCCCGGCTGCGCGGCGGCGAGGATTTCCATTTCCTCCGCCTGCGCATCGTAGGCGGCGCGGTCGATCCCGGGACGCTTGCGACTGCGAAAGACGACGAGAAACATGGTGCCGCTTGTCGCCGCGCCATGCTTCTGAAGTCAATCGGGTATCTGTTTACCGCAGGTCGAAATCCACGATACGGCCATCGCTGCGGAAGGCGCAGGTGAATTCGTCGCGGCGTGTGTCGCGCGTGTCGATGCGGCCATAGACCAGCACGACATCGCGTCCGTCGCGGCGCACGTCGCGGATTTGCGGGCGGCCGTAGCGCGAGGCTTCGCGTCCGCACGCTTCCACAGCAGCCTGTTCGAAGCGGTCGAGGTTCTGGTTGTAGCCGCCGCCTCCACCAAAAATTCCGCCAAGCAGGCCGCCGAGCGGGTCCTGGCCGTATCCGGTGGTGCATCCTGCGGTCAGCGCCGCACCGGCGGCGATGGCGAAAAGGGTGGTCTTGCGCATTTCGGGTCTCCTCAAAAGTTGCCGACACGCCCTGTCCGCGCCGCATGGGAGTCACTACGTTTGTGCTAAACGCATGTTCCCGCTTAACATTTCAGCGCAGATTTGAATCGGCGATGGCAACGGCCAGCGCATCGGCAGCATCTGCGCCCTCCACCCGCGCGCCGGGCAGCAGAACTTTCAGCATCGCCTGCACCTGAGCCTTCTCCGCCCCGCCCGTACCGACCACTGCCTTCTTCACCAGCCGCGCTGCGTGCTCGCGAACCTCGAGCGAGGCCGAACCGCACGCGGCCAGCACGCTCCCTCGCGCCTGCGCCAGCTTGAGCGTCGATTGCGGGTTCTTGTTCACGAAAACTTCCTCGCACGCGGCCCGATCCGGCGCATGCGCGGTAATGACGGCACAGATGGCGGTATAAAGGTGATCGAGCCGCGCGGCCATCGGCGCTTTCGGATCAGTCTTCACCTGTCCGTTGGCGACATGCACGATGCGACTGCCCTCCGCGCGGATGACGCCCCAACCGGTGCAGCTGAGCGAAGGGTCGAGACCGAGGATCAGCATGCTTCCACTGCGACTCACAAGCGCACGCCCAGCCGTGGGCCGAACTGCGCCATCACCACATACAGGGCCACTGTCAGCACGCAGCCAAGCCCGAGCGCAAGCCAGAAAGGGAGCCCCGCGCGCAGCATCACCGGAATGGCTAGGAACATGGGCAGGCTCGGAAGCACGAACCAGAAGGTCGCTTCGCTGTGGCGCGCCATGTTCTCTAAGTCGGGATGCGCGTGCCACAGGAAGATCATGCCGAGGATGGAGACCAGCGGCAGGCTCGCCACTAGCGCCGCCATCGCGGGCAGGCGCTTGCCGATCTCCGCGATGGCGGCGATCATCACGCCTGCCAGCGCGGCCTTGGCGATCAGGCTCCACACGGCATGCCTCGCGTGAAGCCCGAGGCAATCACCCCGCGATCTTCTCCATTACCTCGTCGGAGATATCGTAATTGCCCCACACGGTCTGCACGTCGTCGTCGTCGTCCAGCGCGTCGACCAGCTTGAGCAGCGTGCCCGCTTCCTTTTCTTGCATCTCGACGGTGATGTTCGGCTTCCAGGCGAGCTTGACGTTTTCCGCCTCGCCCAGCGCCTTTTCCATGTCGCCCGCGATCTGGTGCAGCGCGTCGGCCTCTGTCCAGATGGTGTGACCGTCGGCAGAGCTTTCTATATCGTCCGCGCCTGCTTCCATCGCTGCCATCAACACGGTATCCTCGTCCCCCGCGCTGGCCGGGTATTCGATCAGCCCCTTGCGCTCGAACCCATGCTGCACGCTGCCTTCCGTGCCAAGGTTGCCGCCGTTCTTGCTGAAGGCGGTTCGGATGCTCGTGGCGGTGCGATTGCGATTGTCGGTCAGCGCTTCCACGATCAGCGCGACGCCGCCCGGGCCGTAGCCTTCGTAGCGCACCTCCTCGTAGTTCTCGCCGTCCGCCGCGCTCGCCTTGTCGATGGCGCGCTGGATATTGTCCTTCGGCATCGACTGCGCCTTGGCGGCGTTCACCGCGAGCCGCAGGCGCGGGTTCATGTCGGGATCGGGCATCCCCATCTTTGCCGCCACGGTAATCTCGCGGCTGAGCTTGGAGAACAGGTTGGACCGTTTCTTGTCCTGAGCACCCTTGCGGTGCATGATGTTCTTGAATTTGGAATGGCCTGCCATGGATCTTCTTCGAAAAAGGTGCTGGTCGAAGGCGCGACCTAGCCCAGCCCCGCGCCCGCTTCAACCGATGCCGCGCCTGCAGCAGACACCGTCCAGATAAAATCATAGTGCATCCGAATTTATCTTCGTCGCGCTATCCCTGCCCCAGGTCGAAACCAATCCGACCAAGCTCTCGCTGATCGCATTTCCGTTGTCGCCTAGCGCCAGCAGGTAGCTGTCGTCGGACCCGTTCGCCCGATAGGCAACCTGCGTCGGTTCGGGGATGACTACCCGGCTGAGCGGATGCGTGAACGGCTCACCCTCGGCGATCCCCGTCTGGCCGTCCTGCGCCACGCCGGGCGCGGAAACGAGCGCGCCCATCGCCAGCGCCGCACCCATCGCGAAACCACGCGAGCCCCTCATATCCCGACCCCTTGTTACCGATAAGCACGCTCACACGGCACACGGCGTCCGGCAACCGGAATCAACCCATGCCAAGCGCCGACTTGTAGGTGTCGAGGATCATTTCCATTTCGCTGCGGTCGTTGGTGTCCATCTTCCGCAGCCGCACGATCTGGCGCATGATCTTGACGTCGTAACCTACGGCTTTCGCCTCGGCATAAACGTCGCGAATGTCGTCGGCGATGCCCTTCTTTTCCTCTTCCAGGCGTTCGATGCGCTCGATCAGCAGGCGCAGGCGGTCGTCGGTGGCTTCGGCCATTTCAAATAAACTCCGGTGATGTTCGAGAATCGGTTGGCTGCCGAATTAGCGACGTGCGCCGGAACGGTGAAGGCCGGTATCCTCTTTTTTTGGCCACAGGATGGGAAAACTTATCTGAGATCAGGCGCGTTCTTTGCGATGCTGGCCTGCATCCGCGCGACCTGTTCCTCGCTCGCCTCGCTCTGTCGCGTCGCCTTCCATTCCTCTATGGGCATACCGTGGATCAATTCGCGCGCGGCTACCTTGTCGCCCCCATATCCGGCATCGCGAATCCAGTCGGCAAGGCAGTTGCGGCAGAAGCCCGCCAGCCCCATCAGTTCGATATTCTGAGCGTCGTGGCGATGGCGCAGGTGCCGCACCAGCCGGCGGAAGGCCGCGGCGGCGACCTCGTCGGGAAGGTCGTTCAGCGTGTCATGCATACGATTGTGTCCTTGTTTTGTAGCCAGTGCGCGGCATAGACGGCATCCATGGAACGTCCCAACCTCGAACCGCCCAAACTCCAGCCGAGGGGCCGCAAGGTCAAGATCCTCGCCACCACCGGCCCGGCGACTGCCGATCCCGACGTGCTGCGCAGACTGTTCAAGGCAGGGGCCGATGCATTCCGCGTGAATATGAGCCACGGCGAGCACGCCGTCCACGCGCAGACCATCGCCAATATTCGCGCGCTGGAGAAAGAATTCCGCCGCCCCATAGCGATCCTGGCGGACCTGCAGGGACCGAAGCTGCGCGTCGGGCAATTCGCCGATGGCCGCGCGACGGTGGCCCATGGCGCGACCTTCACCTTCGATCGCAAAAGCGAGCCGGGCGATGCCACCCGCGTCGAGCTGCCACATCCCGAGATCTTCGACGTGATCGAGGAAGGCCAGCGCCTGCTGGTGAACGATGGCAAGATGCGCTTCCGGGTCAAGTCCGTCTCGCCCAATGCGATCACCTGCAAGGCGGAGGTCGGCGGGGTGATATCGGATCGCAAGGGCGTGAGTGTGCCCGATGCCGAAATCCCTATCCCAGCACTGACGGAGAAGGACCGCAAGGATCTCGCCTTCGCGCTGGAGCAGGGCGCGGACTGGATCGGCCTCAGCTTCGTGCAGCGCCCCGACGACCTTGCCGAAGCGCGCAAACTGATGGGCGGGCGCGGTGCGCTCTGCGCCAAGATCGAGAAACCGTCCGCCGTGCGGCGGCTGGGCGAGATCATCGATATGGCGGACGGCATCATGGTCGCGCGCGGGGATCTGGGCGTTGAGCTCAATCCGGAAGAAGTGCCGCCGCTGCAGAAAAAGATCGTCAACGCCACCCGGTTGACGGGCAAGCCGGTGATCGTGGCGACGCAGATGCTCGAGAGCATGATCGAAAGCCCCGCCCCCACCCGCGCCGAGGTGAGCGACGTGGCGAACGCGGTTTATGACGGCGCCGACGTGGTTATGCTCTCCGCCGAGACAGCCGCGGGCGACTGGCCGGAAGAAGCGGTGCTTATGATGGCCGCCATCGCGCGGCAGGTGGAAAACGACACCGATTACAAGAACCGCGTGCGCATGCTCGACACGCCGCCCGATCCCACCACTGCGGACGCGCTGGCCCATGCCTGCATGACGATAGCCGACACGGTGAGCATCAACGCTATCGCCGTCTTCACTTTTTCGGGCAGCAGCGCCCGTCGCGTGGCGCGCGAGCGGCCTGCCGTGCCGGTGATGGTGCTGACACCCTCGCCCGAGGTCGCGCGCCGTACCGCGCTGCTATGGGGCGCGCATCCGGTCTCGACGAAGGATATCGGCAGTTTCGAGGAAATGGTCGCCAAGGGCAAGCGCATGGCGCTGCGCCATGGCTTTGCCGGGGAAGGCAGCCGCATAGCGATGATGGCGGGCGTGCCGTTCGGACAGGCAGGCGCGACGAACCTCGTCCATGTGGTCACCGTGAAGGGTGACGAGCTGGACGGCTATTCGGGCGACTAGAACAGCCCCGACGGGCCGGGATAGCCTTCGGGCGGCGCATCGCCCCAGCAATCCGCCATAGCGAGGAGCGAGGCTTCGACCCATTCGGAGAGCGGCGTGCCGACATTCGAGGTGAAGCGAATCTCGCTACCGATATTGCTGTCGTAATGCGCGGATGAACTTAGCTCGTATCGCACCCCATCGAGCGTGATCCAATAGGATCCGTCCTCCGCCATGTCGACGCCCGGCACGCTCACCTGCGGCGGCGTGAGATCGACTGCGGAGCGAACCGCATCACGGGCGGCAGGGCAGCTCTCGCTATCGGCCCAGCTCTCGCTCACTTCCTCCGCGCCATTGGTGAATTGCGTCCGCTTCAGCCAGTATTCGGCATTGCGCCCGTCGCTGCGCAAGATGCCAACCTCCACCACGGTGCGCACCGCATCGGTCGCCGGATCGCGGCTGAAGGTGAGGAAGGGATCGGGGCCGGAATGGGCGGCGATGGCGGACATGGCGAGAGCGAGCGCGATAGACATTACGCCTTGTCGCACCGTGTAGCTTAACAGGGGCGATCCAATGCGAGCCTCCGCCAACTTCCTCGCGGCATCAAGGAACGCGCCGCGCTGAGGACCGTTGGGTTGCCAGAGAGGGCGGGTTCCAGAGAGGAAACACCTTATGGACCAGAACATCCTGTTTTTGCTTATCGTCGTCGCGCTCGTCGCCATCGGCATCCTTGTCTGGATGACTATGCGAAAGAAGCACACCGATCAGTTACGCGGTAAGTTCGGCGACGAATACGACCGCACGCTGGAAGCGCAGGGCGACCGCGCCGCCGCCGAAGCCGCTCTGGAAGAGCGCCAGGAACGGGTCGACAATCTCGACATTCGCCGCCTTACCGCCGATGAGCATTCGCGCTTTGCCGATGAATGGCACGAGGTAAAATCGGTGTTCGTCGACAGCCCGACCGAGGCGGTGCTGCATGCCGACCGGATGCTCGCCACCATGATGAAGACGGTTGGCTATCCGATGGCGGACTTCGACCGGCGTTTCGAAGACCTGACGGTGAACCATCGCGACGTGGCACAGCATTACCGTGCGGGTCACGATATTGCCGAGCGCCACAATTCGGGTAACGCTTCTACGGAGGATATGCGTCAGGCGATGAAGCATTACGAGGCGCTTTACGACCACCTCGCCGTCGATACGGAGCATGACACGAATGCGGCCAATACTGGTGGCGCTACGCCTGCTACGACGATGACCGACACCGGGGTGTCGCGCCCGGTAACGACCAAGGCAACTGATCTGGACGGGGACAGCGATGTCGATATCGTGCGCCAGGATGTTGATGGCGATGGCCAAACCGACCGGGTAACTACTAACCGGAACTGACCCACCCGGAGATCGCGCTCGCCCGCAGGACTAACCGTCATCGGCGAGCGCGTATTTCAGGCTTAGCCATATCGTCGCGCCGCATGTTAGCACGATCAGCACGGCCCAGAGTCAATGCGGCAGCAGCAGCGCAGCCTCTATCGTTCCCGTATCGGACGGCATGGACTGCCCGCCAATGACCGCGCTTTCCGAGAAAAGGTAGTCGAGATCGGTCAGCATGCTCATCGCTCCCAGCACTCCGGTGAATTGCAGCGCGAACCGCTCCAGCCAGTCCGGCCCGCGCCAAGCCACCCAGCCGTAGGAGGCGGCGAGCAGCGGAAGCACCACCAACCCCGTCGCGCTACGCACTCATATGAGCACGGAGAGCATCAGCGCGCCCGCTAGTGCCAGCAAAGCGAACCGCCAGTATTTCCGCCGCCCGCTCGCGAGGATGAGCAGCGCGCTCGCGACCGATGGTCCGATGGGTCCGCCTGCCGCGACAAGCGCGTGGCTGGCGCGCGAACTGTCGACGAAAAAGCGGCTCTCTGCATATCCGGAGCCATCGGGAAAGATCACCAGCCGCTCGAAATCCATGCCGACCAGAAGTGCGGTGAGCCCGTGGCCCATCTCGTGAAACCACGTGGTCAGGATAGTGAAAGGGTAAAGCACGAGATTGCCAAAGGGCAGGTATGGCAGGAACACCACCAGCACCGCTGCCATGAACAGGCGGCCGAGCTTCTCCTGTCGACTGGCCGGCTTTGCGCGGTACCCGGTCACGCTGTCAGCGCTCGCCGACGGTTTCGGGAAAACGTTCGCGATAGAGGATCGACCATCCGGCAAGGAACAGCCCAGCCACAATCGGCCCGACGACGATCCCCGCCAGCCCCATCGCCGCGATGCCGCCAAGCGTAGAGATAAGGATCATCCAGTCGGGAATGCCCGTGTCGCGGCCCACCAGGACCGGACGCAACACATTGTCCGCCATGCCGATCACCAGCGCGCCCGATGCGATGACCACCAGCCCTTGCCAGATATAACCTGCCGCCAGCAAGTAGATCGCCACCGGCCCCCAGACGATGGCCGGGCCGATGGCGGGCAGCAGGCTGAACACTGCAGTCAGCAGGCCGAGCAGCACGACCGAGGGCATGCCGACGATCCAGAAGGTGATCGCGCCGAGCAGGCCTTGCACGATGCCGACCACGACCGACCCCTTGATCGTCGCGCGCACGATGGAAAGGAAGCGCTCGGCCAGCCGCTCCGCCGTCTCCGCCGCGACGGGCAGGTGCGCCTTCACTCGCTCGCCAATATCGTGTCCGTCGCGCAGCAGGAAATAGGCGACATAGAGGCACACTCCGAAGGCCAGCGCGAAGCCGACCGCACTTTCGGTAATCGCCAGCGCTTCGCGCGCTATCAGTCCGGAGCTTTCGAGCGCCAGTTCCTGCGCGCGCTGCTGCACCAGTTCGGGCGTGCCGAAGCCTGAATCGTTGATGGTGGCGCGCGCGGCATCGGGTAATGCGGCGAGGATCGTCTCGAACAGGCCGGCAAGGTCGATCCGCCCTTCGCGAAAGGCGACGACGAGCGAGGTCGCCTGCTCTACCACCACGCCGCCGATCAGGATCGCCGGAATGATGACAGCCACGGTGATGACGAGAAGCGTCATGATCGCTGCGCGATTCGGTCCGCCGAGCGTGCGCCGGAACCACTGGAACAGTGGCTGGAACAGGATCGCCGCCAGCACCGCCCACAGGATCGGCATGACGAAGGGCCAGATGACCGCGATGAAAGCGAGCGTGACGAGCGCGAGGAAAACGAGGTACCCGCCGCTTTCCAGCCGCCTCTTGCCCTCTGCGCCAGTCATTCAGCGCGGCTCAGACATCGAGGTTCGCGACATTCAGGGCGTTATCCTGGATGAATTCGCGGCGCGGCTCCACCACGTCGCCCATCAGGCGGGTGAAAATTTCGTCCGTTACGTCGGCGTCTTCAACTTTCACCTGCAACAGTTCGCGGTTTTCGGGATCAAGCGTCGTTTCCCACAGCTGCTCGGCATTCATCTCGCCCAGCCCCTTGTAGCGGCTGATCGAAAGGCCCTTTCGACCCGCCGCCAGCACCGCTTCGAGCAGCTGGGTCGGGCGCAGGATCGCAGTCTGCGGATCGAAGGCGGGCGCGTCGGCATCGGTTTCGCCTGCATCCTCGCCTACCGGGACGGCGTCCTCGCTGCCAGTCTTCACCAGCCGCGCGGGGCTCGCATAGGTTTCGGCCTGCTCGACGCCGCGCTTGTGCAGCTTGCGCGCTTCCGCGCTGTCGAGGAACTTGGCTTCGATCAGGTGCACATCGGTGACGCCGCGCCAGACGCGGTCGAAACGCACGTCGCCGGCCTCGGTCACGCGGGCGGACCAGTCCGCTTCCTCGTCGCCCAACTGAATTTGCGCGGCGGCATCGGAAAGGCGCTCTGTGCGCTGAGAGGCCGTCAGCCCGCTTTCCAGCGCACCCGCCATCGCCATCGCCTCGATCACGCTCGCATCGTATTTGCGCGGCGCAAAAGCGAGCAGGTTTTTCAGCAGCAGCGCCTGTTCGACGAGATCGGCGAGGTCCGCACCAGAGCGGGCGCCGCCGGCGGTCTCCAGCACCTTGTCCTGCAGTCCGGCGGTTACGAGATAGCGGTCGAGCGCGCCCTGGTCTTTGAGGTACACCTCGCTCTTGCCCTTCGAGACCTTGTAAAGCGGCGGCTGCGCAATGAACAGGTGGCCGGCCTTGATGATCTCGGGCATCTGGCGGTGAAAGAAAGTGAGCAGCAGCGTGCGGATATGCGCGCCGTCCACGTCGGCGTCCGTCATGATGACGATCTTGTGGTAGCGCAGCTTATCGAGATTGAATTCGTCGCGCAGACCCGTGCCCATCGCCTGGATCAGCGTGCCGACTTCCTTGGAGGAAATAATCCGGTCGAACCGCGCACGCTCGACATTGAGGATCTTGCCCTTGAGCGGCAGGATCGCCTGATACTTGCTGTCGCGCCCGCCTTTGGCCGAGCCGCCGGCGGAGTCGCCTTCGACGAGGAAAATTTCGGACTTGGCCGGATCGCGTTCTCGGCAATCGGAGAGTTTGCCCGGCAGGCTGGCTACACTCATCGCGCCCTTGCGGCTCATCTCGCGAGCCTTGCGCGCGGCTTCACGCGCGGCTGCGGCGTCGATGATCTTGCCGACGATGGCCTTTGCGTCGGAGGGGTTTTCCTCCAGCCATTCGCCCATTTTCTCGCCCATCAGGCTTTCCAGCGGCTGGCGCACTTCGGAGGAGACCAGCTTGTCCTTCGTCTGGCTGCCGAATTTGGGATCGGGCAGCTTGACGCTGACGATGGCGGTCAGCCCCTCGCGCATATCCTCGCCCGAAAGCGTGACCTTGGCGTTTTTCAGTAGGCCCGCGGCGTTGGCGTAGTTGTTGAGCGTGCGGGTGAGCGCGGCGCGGAATGCGGCAAGGTGGGTGCCTCCATCGCGCTGCGGGATGTTGTTTGTGAAGCAAAGCACATTTTCGTAGTAGGAATCGTTCCATTCCAGCGCCACGTCGATGCCGATGCCTTCCTTTTCCGCGCTGACGGAGATGGGTTCAGGCACCAGCGGCGCCTTGTTGCGATCGAGGTATTTCACGAAAGCGCCAATACCGCCTTCGTAGAACAGATCGTGTTCCATCACTTCTTCGTGGCGGTTGTCACGGATCACGATACGCACACCCGAATTCAGGAAAGCGAGCTCGCGGTAGCGATGTTCGAGCTTGTCGAAATCGAATTCGAGCACATTCTTGAACGTCTCTTCGCTGGCCTTGAAAGTGACGCGGGTGCCCTTTTTCAGGCCGTTGGCATCGCCGTTCGAGGAAACCGGCGGCGCATCGCCAACGACGCGCAGACTCTCGACCGCGTCGCCATGCTCGAAGCGCATCCAGTGTTCCTTGCCGTCGCGCCAGACGCGCAGTTCGAGCCATTCGGACAATGCGTTCACCACAGAGACGCCCACACCGTGAAGGCCGCCCGATACCTTGTAGGCGTTGTCGTCGCTGGTATTCTCGAACTTCCCGCCCGCGTGCAGCTGGGTCATGATGACCTCGGCGGCCGACACGCCCTCTTCCTTGTGGATGTCCACCGGGATGCCGCGACCGTTGTCCTCCACCGACACGCTGCCATCGGCGTTCAGTTCGATCAGCACGAGGTCGCAATGCCCCGCCAGCGCCTCGTCGATGGCATTGTCGCTCACCTCGAACACCATGTGGTGCAGGCCGGAGCCGTCGTCAGTGTCGCCGATATACATGCCGGGGCGCTTGCGCACCGCGTCGAGGCCCTTGAGGACCTTGATGGAATCAGAACTGTATTCGCCGTTCTGGCGCGGTTTTGCGGGTGTCTCGTCCATCCCGATAATATAGGCATGCGTGGCGGACTGCGGAAGGCTGGACCGCCAACAGGGCGGTCTTTTCCACGGCCTTCCGGCACTTCGCGATGTCCGCGCCGTTTATCGCGCTGAGTACGGTGCTGGTGGTGTCAGGCGCGCTCGCCCTTGGGGCGGCCTGGGGCATTTGCCGCCGTCCTCGGCACTGTATTGCTGGCGAACGCGAGCGAGACGACGCTCGGCACCATTCGTTCAATTGCGGGGGGCCCGGTCGTGGCGAGCCTGGCAATCGAGGTGTTTCCGCAGGGATCCCGCAAGGACCGACACTGGGCAGGCATCGCGCTGGTGCGCGGCCTTCTGCTAGCGCTGGCGCTGGGCGACGTGGGCGACGTGGGCGACTTGGGCGGCAAATAGCAAGATGGCCGCCCCGCAGCCACTTCGGCGGCGGCGACGGCCATTCGCATGATCGGCGGAAAAAGGGGGGACAGGATCCGCGATCAGGGGTTCAGGGACAGGCGCGCCTCTTACCCAGACACGCTTGATGGCGGCGAAATAGCTAGCGCACGAATGTTGTGCAAATGCGAAATATTCGACAGGTGTTGCATTTCGTGCAATATAAAAGTCACGCATGAAAAAGGCCGCTCCCCTTTGCGGGAAGCGGCCTTTGTGCAGAGCGGCCAGGGCGGCATGGGGGGGATTGTCGCCACCCGACCCGCCTGCAATCTCTTAAAGGAGGCCGAAGAACAGCGTGGAGCTGATCGTGACGGCAGCAAGCGACGCGAGGAAATTTGCGGCAAAGTTGCGCATGATTACTTATCCTTCTGTGTTTTTTTTGCGAGCGCCAAAGCTGCGCCTCCGCCTCGACGATCCATCTGAGCGCAGACAGGAAATGTCACAAGTGTGAAATATTCGCGAAGTGTTGCGCATTTTGCAACATGGTTGGGTGGTTGCGGTTTTCCGTGTGCTGGACAGCGGCAATGGCAGCAGGCAAAGCGCTGCCATGCAGGCAGACCACACTCCCGATTCCGTCCTGATCGTCGATTTCGGCAGCCAGGTGACCCAGCTCATCGCCCGCCGCGTGCGTGAAGCGGGGGTCTATTCGGAAATCGCACCCTTCGGCATGGCGGAAGAGGCATTCCGGAGGCTGAGGCCCAAGGGCATCATCTTCTCCGGCTCTCCCGCCAGCGTGCCCGAAAAGGGCAGTCCGCGCGCGCCGCAGGTGCTGTTCGACAGTGGGCTCCCGATTCTCGGCATCTGTTACGGCCAGCAAGTTATGACCCACCAGCTCGGTGGTGCAGTGCGTCCGGGGCATGAGACAGGGGAAGGCGGCGAGTTCGGGCGTGCCTTCCTCACCGTCACGAAGGACTGCGCGCTGTTCGAAGGGCTGTGGCAGGAGGGCGAGCGGCACCAGGTCTGGATGAGCCACGGCGACAAGGTAACGCAGTTCGCCGATGGCTTCGAGATCGTCGCCACCAGCGACGGCGCACCCTTCGCAGTCATCGCCGACGAAAGCCGCCATTATTATGGCACGCAATTCCATCCCGAAGTCGTCCACACGCCGGACGGCGCGAAGCTGCTCGCCAATTTCGTGCACAAGGTGTGCGGGCTGGCAGGCGACTGGACGATGGCCGCCTATCGCGAGACGAAGATCGCCGAAATCCGCGAGCAGGTGGGTGACGGGCGCGTGATCTGCGGACTTTCAGGCGGAGTCGACAGCTCGGTCGCGGCGATCCTCATTCACGAGGCGGTGGGCGACCAGCTCACCTGCGTCTTCGTCGATCATGGCCTGCTGCGCCTGAACGAACGCGAGCAGGTCGAGACGATGTTTCGCGACCATTATAACATCCCGCTCGTGGTGGTGGATGCGGAGGAGCGCTTCATGGCGGGGCTTGCCGGCCAGACCGACCCCGAAAAGAAACGCAAGTTCATCGGCGGCGAGTTCATCGAGGTCTTCGAGGAAGAGGCGCGCAAGATCGGCGGGGCCGACTTCCTCGCGCAGGGGACGCTCTACCCCGATGTGATCGAGTCCGTGTCGTTCACCGGCGGACCGAGCGTCACGATCAAGAGCCACCATAATGTCGGCGGCTTGCCCGAGCGGATGAACATGACGCTGGTCGAGCCTTTGCGCGAACTGTTCAAGGACGAGGTGCGCGAGCTGGGCCGCGAACTGGGCCTGCCCGATATATTCGTCGGCCGCCATCCCTTTCCCGGCCCCGGCCTCGCCATCCGCATCCCCGGCGAAGTGACCAAGGAGCGTTGCGACATATTGCGGAAGGCCGACGCGATCTATCTGGAGGAAATTCGCCATGCGGGCCTTTACGATGCGATTTGGCAGGCCTTTGCCGTGCTGCTGCCGGTCAAGACTGTGGGCGTGATGGGCGACGGGCGCACATACGACAGCGTCTGCGGCCTTCGCGCCGTGACCAGTACCGATGGCATGACGGCGGACGTCTATCCCTTCGACGCGGGCTTTCTCACGCAATGCGCCACGCGCATCGTCAACGAAGTGCAAGGCATCAACCGGGTGGTGTACGATTATACGAGCAAGCCGCCCGGCACGATCGAATGGGAGTGAGATTGACCAAGTTGCTTGGTCAACATAACCTCGCTGCATGACGATCCACTTCAATATCGGCTAGGCGAAGGCGCAGCTGTCCAAGCTGATCGCGGCGGCCATGCGCGGGGAAGAGGTGTTCATCGATAAGGACAGCGTTCCGCAGGTGCAATTGGAGCCCGTGGGAGCAGCATCGACGACGTAAGCTGGCGGCCATTCTCGCGGAAATGGACAAGCTGCCATGCAGCGATAGTCCGAGCGATCTCGAATGGGACGAATTCGGTTTGCCGAAATGATCGCGGTAGACACGTCTGCCCTTGTCGCAATCGCTATGGGAGAGGACGATCGACAGGTTTTCTTCGACGCACTCACGGCGGCTAGCGGCGTCGTGGTAAGCGCCGCGACGTGAGCGATGCCGACCATCATGACTCACGCCGTCGTCCCGCTCGCCATTGCGGCGTTGGCAGGGCGGGCGCGAATTTCGCCGCGGATCGCGCTCGCGGGTGCGGGACTGGCGATGTTTCCCGATGCCGATGTCATCGGGTTCGCGTTCGGGATCAACTACGCCGATCCGTGGGGCCATCGCGGGGCGACGCATTCCATCGCGCTCGCCGTGCTGGTCGCAGGCGTACTTGCGGTGGTGGGGCGGGAGGCACGGTCGGTGGCAGCCTTCGCGTTCCTTGCCGTCGCCATGGCGAGCCATGGCCTGCTCGACGCGCTGACCGATGGCGGGCTCGGTGTCGCGCTGCTCTGGCCGTTCCACGAGGTGCGGCGTCTCGCGCCGGTCACGCCGATCCACGTCTCGCCCATCGGGGCGGGTTTTTTCTCCCTGCGAGGGCTGGAAACGCTGCTATCCGAAGGGCTGTGGGTCTGGCTGCCCGCCGGATTGCTCGTCCTCGCCGCGCGCCTGGCTGGAACGGCGCGGCGAGCCCCACGTTAAAGAGGCCGAACGCCAGAGGAAACACCGCCATGACCAGAACGCTCTTCGCCCTTCCGCTTGCCGCGCTGGCGCTGACCGGCTGCGAGACGCTCGAAGAGGCCTATCGCGAGCAGACTTCGGTCACTTACTCTGCCGAGCTGATCGGCAGAAACGAGACGCGCATCGGCGACCCCGATGGATACGGTACGGCGGAAATCAGCTTCGCCGACGAGTTGACCCGTGTGTGCTGGGACTTGAACGACCTCTCCGGGCTCGGCCCCATAACCGGCGCGCACCTGCATCGCGGCGCGGCGGGGAGCGACGGGCCGATCGTGCTGCCTTTCCGGCAAGCGACCGAAGGTGGCTGGCGCGGTTGTTCGAGCGACACGGCATGGGTCCAGCGCGCCTTCGACGAGGGGCTGTCGAACTACTACGTTAACGTCCATACCGTCGAATATCCGAACGGCGCGATCCGGGGCCAGTTGCGCCAGTAGAAGCGGACCGGGTGCAGCTCGATTTCGGCCCCGATCCGCGCACCGCGCAGCTGGCGCACATCCATGCCGCGCTAATCGGAGCTTTCGGGCGCAGCGAGCGGAAGGACGAGAAGCGCCGTGACCCCGTCTGGACACTGGTGCAGGGCGTCATCGGCGCACAGACGAAGACGGCGATTTCGAACGCATCGACCGACGCAGTGAAGGCGCGCTTCGGCGGCTGGCACGGGCTCGCCCATGCCGAGCCTGCGGAACTGGAGGACGCGCTGCGGGACCAGACCTTCCCCTCCGTCGCGGCGAAGCGGTTGAAGGCGTGCCTGCTGACGATTATCGAAGAGCGCGGCAGCGTCGATTTGCGACATCTCTCCAACCTGCCCGATGGCGAGGCGATGGAGTGGCTCGCAAGCCTGCCTGGTGTCGGCCGCAAGATCGCGGCGGGCGTGATGAACACCAGCGTCTTCGCGCGCCGCACACTCGTGATCGACGGGCATCACCGCCGGGTGATGCAGCGCAGCGGGCTTGTGCCGCCCAAAGCCGACACCGCGCGCGCCTACGACATGATCATGCCGCTGTTGCCAAAGGACTGGTCCGCCGCCGATATCGACGAGCACCATCTGCTGGTGAAGCAGCTCGGGCAACTCCATTGTCGCCCCACCGTGCCCAAATGCGCGGCCTGCCCGATTGCCGCGTACTGTGCGTCCGGAACCGCCGCGCTCGCCGCTCGCTGACCGAGCATGCTGAGCGAGCAACAGGTCGAGGACGTTTATCGCCGCCTCTCGAACGCAATGCCCGGGCGCACGCGCGGAGCCAAGGGGCCGAAGGGGCAGCCCGATGCATTCCGCTCCTGCATTTCCTGCATGCTGTCGGCCCAGTCGCTGGACCGAAACACGGCAGAGGCGAGCAAGGCTCTGTTTGCGCTCGCCACCACGCCCGAAGAGATGCTGGCGCTGGACGACGAGGTCGTCGCACGGGTCATCAAGCCATGCGGGCTCTACAACATGAAGGCGCGCAACATCCGCAAGTTCTGCACAGCGCTGCTTTCCGAGCATGGCGGCGTCGTGCCGGACACGCGCGAGGGATTGCTCGCGCTGCCCGGCATCGGCCGTAAATGCGCCGATATCGTCATGAGCTTCACCTTCGGAAAAGACGTGATCGCGGTCGACACCCATGTCCACCGTGTCTGCAACCGCATCGGGCTTACCGAGGCCAAGACCGCCGATAAGACGGCGCAGCAACTGGAGGACCGTTCGCCAGGCTGGGCCTTGCGCGACGGGCACTTCTGGTTAATCCAGTTCGGCAAGCGCATTTGCACATCGCGCAGCCCGAAATGCGCTGCCTGCCCGGTCAATGACCTGTGCGAATATTACGCCGCGCTGGAGAGGAAGACGGCATGAGCTGGGACGAGTATTTCGCCGAAGATGCGGGTGCGACCGAGGCCGAGACGCGTGGCAAAAGCCGCACCGTCACGGTCGGCTGGACGGTTCGCTGGCCCCAGAACGGCGATGCGATCTGGTCGCCGCCCAAACCTTTCGGCCGCTCCGACCCGAAATCCGCCAGCGCCAAGTCGATCCAGGCTTGCCCTGCAGCCATCGACTTCGACCGTCGGCATTTTGTCGTGCCCTGCCCGGTCGATCTCAACCTGAAATTCGAGACAACCCGCGAAGGCAAAATTCAGCTGACCGACATGGATGGCGAACAGTCCGCCATGCGCCCGCAGGGCCGCGCAGCACTATTCGTGGTGCAGCCGCCATCGGAATGGCGCGACCCGAACCGCCCGATAATCCAGTTTACCGCGCCCTATATCTTCGTCGCGGACCAGCCCTGCTATGTCGTGCAGACCGCGCCGTACCTGCACTGGTTCCCCACCCCGCGCCCCGGCGTGCAGATGGGCGGGCGCTTCCCCGTCCATATCTGGCCGCGCCCGCTCGCCTGGGCGTTCGAGTGGTACGACATTTCACAGCCCCTCCGCCTGAAACGCGGCGAACCATGGTTCTACGTGCATTTCGAGACCGAGAATCCCTCGGCGCGCGTGCGCCTGGTGGAGCAGGAGATGACCGACGATCTCGACAGCTATCTCAAATCCATCGTTGACGTGACCAATTACGTGAACCGCACCTATTCGCTGTTTGACGAAGCGCAGCGCATGCGGCCTGCGAAACTGCTCAAGCCAAAAAGCTGATCACCACGCATTGCGGCTGCGACGGCGCACTTCTCCTTCGCGGTGCTGTGGCGACCGAGCACATCGTTGCGGTGCGGAAAGTGACCGAAGCGGGCGATCATGCGGTAGTGACTGCGGGCAAAGCCGAGGTTGCGCCCAGCGTTGATGCGTCGAAACACGGCGAGCGAGCGAAGCTGGTCCGCGATGTCCTCGCTATGCATCAGTGGCATGGCGAGGAATTGCGCGTGCCGCGGTGGGAACGTGCGGTCGTATGCACGATCGAGCGCGCGGATCGTGATGGCGCGGGCCAGCGGATCGAAGGCGAAGGCGCGCGGCGTTTCACGGTAAATGTTGCGCGGCATCTGATCAAACAGCAGGACAGCGGCGAGCGCGGTGCGCGAATCGCCGGTGAAGCTGGCATGAGACATGGCAGAAAGTGCTTCCAGCTCATGCTGGAAGCGGCCGGTGCAAATTGCGTCGATTGTATCGGAGCCACCCCACCAATCCTCAGGGCGAAGTTCGTGAAACCAGAAATGCAGCAACTCGGCGGCCCAGCGCCTCGGCGCCAGGCTCAAAGCATGTCAGCCCTCGTCGATCTCTCGATAAGGCACGAAATCGTCAAGGAAGAGCACGCCGCTGAACATGCCAGTCGTCCGGTCGATGGTACAGCGTACGTCGTGGTGACACAGGTTCGAGCCGTAACGTTCGATCACGGGAATGTCCCACACGCCGATATCGTCGGCATTGCGGGCCCGCGCGACCCACATCGTGTCGCCGCGCTCGTAAACGAGGCCGACCCGTTCGACCACGCGCAGGCGATTTGTGTTGAATGTCGTGATGCAGCTGCGCGCCTCTCCGGGCACCCGATCTTGTACGAGCTCGGCGAAAGCTTCCTCGGCAGCGGGCGAATAATCGCGATCCTGCGCGGCAGCGGGCAATGCGACGGTGCAGGCGGCGGCAGCGGCAGCAATGGCGAGCGTTTTCATGGCAATATCTCCTATGCGCGCGAAGAGTCGCATATTACCACTGAACGGGCGCTGACCCAAATCGTGCCGGACTGCGGCTACTCCGGCCCCTGTCCGTGCGGCAGCGGCTTTTCCAGCGGTTCGCGCGCGTCGGGCACGCTGCCATAGTCCGCCGGGCCGCCTTCGAGGATGAAGCGCCGGTCGCAATAGCCGCAATCGACATAGCCCTTCTCGTCGATCTGCATCCATACGCGCGGATGGCCAAGGCTGGCGGGCAGGTAATTCTCGCCGCCGCGAATGTCTCCGGCGCCGTCGCACCAGACGCGGGCGGTATCGACGATAGTGGTTTCGGGTACGTGATCCATGGCCAGACGCCCTATCGCTTTACGCGCGGGCGGAAAAGACCCTAAGAGCCGCGTTGACATGGCCGAAACCGCAATCGAGATCCGCAACCTTGCCAAGCGATATGCGGGCAGCGGCAATGCCCCGCCCAAGGATGCGCTGAAAGGCGTCAGCTTCGACGTTCCGCGCGGGCAGGTGTTCGGCCTGCTCGGCCCCAATGGCGCAGGCAAATCCACGCTGATCAACATCATGGCCGGACTGGTGAACAAGACCGCCGGCACGGTGCGCATCTGGGGCCACGATATCGACAGCGATCATCGCAACGCAAAGCTGAGCATCGGCATCGTGCCGCAGGAAATAGTGTTCGATCCGTTCTTTACCCCCTTCGAGGTGCTGGAAAACCAGGGCGGCATGTACGGTGTTGCCAAGGCGCTTCGCCGCAGCGAGGAGCTGCTGCGCGCCGTGCGGCTGGAGGATAAGCGCGACGCCTATGCCCGCACCCTGTCGGGCGGGATGAAGCGGCGGCTGCTGATCGCGAAGGCCATGGTACACTCGCCGCCCATCCTCGTGCTGGACGAGCCGACGGCGGGCGTCGATGTCGAATTGCGCAAGCAGTTGTGGGATCTGGTCGGCGAACTCAACGCGGAGGGCGTGACGGTGGTGCTCACCACGCATTACCTCGAAGAAGCCGAGCAGCTGTGCGAGCGCATCGCGATCATCAACCATGGCGAACTGATCGCGAACAAGACGACGCGCGAGCTGGTAGACATGGCGCGCGAGAAGATCGTGCGCGTGAGCGTCGATAAGGACATCGCTGGCCCGCCGATGGAAGCGGCATTCAGCAAGGCCGAGGTGATCGAGCCGCGGGTGCTCGAAATCACCTACAACCGCGACGAAGCAAGCGCCGGACAGGTGCTCGCGCTGGTGCAGCAGCACGGCTACGGCATAGAGGACGTGACCACGCGCGAGGCTGATCTGGAGGATGTGTTCGTCCAGCTGACTGCGCCTTCCGAAGGGGAGGGCTGACCCAGGCCCGCACGCGGCTCGTCGCGCAGCACGCGATACTGGTTGCAGCCGTGGCGCGCCTTCAGGATGGCGGGGCACGCGAAGGGCCCGGCGTCGGACAGCGCGCTCCCGCTCCACGGCGTCGGCGGCCCACTCGGACCCGAGCAGTCGCGCCGAAGTGGCCTTAGAGGCAAGCGTGTCCATCAGCACGGAGAGGCCCGCAGAGCGCCAAACGGGGCGAACGCGATTGCGCTCCGGCAATGGGCCAAAGACCTGGCCGTCCCGCCGCGGCCCGTCCGTTGCTTCCAGCCCGCACCTTGCCGCCGGCCCTGCCGCACACAGATCGTGGCGCGCGGGATTGCGGCGGAGTTCGTTCTCCTGTCACCGCGACGTGTCCATGCCCTCTTGCACACCGCTACGCGCACGTGTTCAAGCGAAAAAATGACCGCGACCAACCACGACGTCCTCATCATCGGTTCCGGCGCTGCCGGGCTGACCGCCGCGCTCTCGCTCGCTACGCGCCTGAAGGTGCTGGTGCTTGCCAAGGGCAAACTGACCAGCGGCTCCACCGCATGGGCGCAAGGCGGGATCGCGGCGGTGCTCGATGCGGGCGACACGTTCGAGAACCATGTGCGCGACACGATGGTGGCGGGCGTGGGGCTGAACGATCGCGATGTCGTCGAATTCGTGATCGAGCGCGCGCCTGCCGCCATCGACAGATTGTCCGAGCTCGGCGTGCCGTTCAACCGCGAAAGCGGCGACCTTCACCTTACCCGCGAGGGCGGCCATTCGCATCGCCGCATCGTGCATGTCGACGACGCGACCGGCTGGGCCGTACAAGCCGCGCTGCTGAAGGCGGCGGAGGAAAATCCCAACATCACCTTGCTGCCCGATCGCACCTGCGTCGATCTTATCACCGGGCGGCACGAGGAGCGCTATTCGGGCAGCGGGCGCGTGTGGGGTGCCTATGCGCTCGACACCGCAACGGGCAAGGTCGAGGCTTACACCGCCAGGGCCACCATCCTCGCGGCAGGCGGGGCGGGCCGCGTCTACCAGTTCAGCACCGCCCCGCGCGGCGCCACCGGCGACGGGATTGCGATGGCGTGGAGAGCGGGTGCGCGCGTCTCCAACATGGAGATGATGCAGTTCCACCCGACCTGCCTCTACAACCTGGAGGTCAAGAACTTCCTCATTACCGAGGCGGTGCGGGGGGAAGGCGGGCGGCTCTTCCATCCCGAAACAGGCCATCGCTTCATTGCAGATTACGATGCCGAGCGCATGGAGCTCGCCCCGCGCGACGTGGTCGCCCGGGCGATCGACGATCAGATCAAGCGCTACGGCCTCGACTACGTCCATCTCGACATCAGCCACCAGCCGCCCGAATTCGTGACCGGGCATTTCCCGACGATTCATGAAAAGCTGCTCGGTCTCGGCATCGACATGACAAAGGAGCCGATCCCGGTCGTCCCCGCGCAGCATTACACCTGCGGCGGCGTGGTGATCGACCTTGCCGGCCGCACCGACTTGCCGGGCCTCTATGCAGCGGGCGAGGTGACCGAGAGCGGCCTGCACGGGGCGAACCGGCTGGCCTCGAACTCGCTGCTCGAATGCTTCGTGTTCGGAGAGGCGGCGGCGCAGGACATCCTCGCCCGTTGGGACGGGTTCGAGGCCACGCCCGCGGTCCGCGAATGGGACGAAAGCCGCGTCACCGATTCGGACGAAGAAGTCGTCATCAAGCAGAACTGGACCGAGATCCGGCGCATGATGTGGAACTATGTCGGCATCGTGCGCACCACCAAGCGGCTCGAGCGCGCGGGCAACCGGATCGACCTGCTGCGCGGCGAGATCGCCGACTACTACGGCAATTTCCGCGTAACGACCGACCTTATCGAGCTGCGCAATCTGCATCAGTGCGCCGACCTGATCGTGAAGAGCGCGCTGCGAAGGCACGAAAGCCGCGGACTGCATTACACGCTCGACCATCCGGAAACGAGCGAGGTTCCGAGCGATATGGTGCTGGTGCCTTAAAGCGCGGTTCAGGCGTCAGGATGGAAGGGCGCATCCGATGATCCGCACACCCGTGTTCTCCCTCGCGCTCGCCGCCACCGCCATGGCGTGCACCGCCCCTGTGCAAGCACAGGATGCGCCGGGGGACGTGGATGCGATCATCGTGAGCGCGCAGCGCTCTGGCGCGCCAATGTGGTATATCGACACGCCGCGCGGCGCTGTCGTGCTGGTCGGCGAAATCGTTGAGGTGCCAGAGGTGACGCCCTGGCAGCCGGAGCGGCTGGAGGAAGCAACCGCAGCTGCCAGCCGGGTGATTCTTCCGGTCAAGAGCCGTGTCTCTCCGGGTGATATCCTGCGTATCATATTTGCCGGCGGGCGCATCACCCGCCTGCCTGACGATACCGTCGCTGCCGACTATCTCGATGAGGCGCAATCTGCCCGGCTTGCCGCGCTCGAGGCAACCTATAACAAGGACTACGCGCGTCGCAGCTTCCTGCTGACGTCCTACGACTTGCTGTCACGCCGCCTCGGTTTCACAAGGGACACCGGGCGCGATGCGTCCGACGTGGTGCGCCGGGCAGCGCGCCGCGCCGATATCGACGCCGAGCCGGTCGACACCCTGCGCGGAGAGGATCTGCTCGACAATCTGGCAGAGGCCGACCCGCGCGACCATCTGTCCTGCCTAGATGCGGCGATGACGGCGACGGAAGCTGGCCCGTCCATCATCGCGCAGCGCGGTGCGGACTGGCGCGCCTACGATGTGCCTGCCGTGATGGGCAATCCGCTCGAAATCGCGCTCGGCCGGTGCTGGCCGTGGACCGATGCGGAAATGGGGTCGCAACTGCGCGGTCTATGGGTCGACGCGGTGGAGCGGGCCGTAGCGCAGAACGGCGTCACGCTCGCGGTCGTACCGCTACGCGTGCTGGCGGAGGAAGGCGGTGTGCTCGACCAGCTTGATGACCGCGGCCATGATGTCAGCGGCCCGGCCTGGCGCTGAACGTTCTCAATCCCCCATCATCAGCACGAAGATGAAGGCGAGAAACGTGCCGCCAAGGAACAGCATCCAGCTCCAGTAGAAATCAAACTGCAACCCGTAGTCGGGAAAGTTCACGTCCACCGTGTGGATGTTGAGCATGCCGCCGGTCGCTCCGCCCGATCCCATGAACAGCGCCACCATCAGTGCGAGAAAGGCGCCGAAGGGCACCGCCTTGAAGAATGCAATCATGTTCCCACCCGTCGCATCGGTTTCATGCGCCACGCATTAGCGGGGAATGGTTAAAAGCGGGTTTGCGAGGGCCTGCCGCCAGGCCAGCGGAGATGGGAAATTGCGCGCCTTGATTCATTTGATTCGCGCGCCCGCACGATCGCTTTACGATTCCCCACCGCCACAGATTTTTTTCCGCAGATTCATTTTGACTCTTGCGCATCACGCCAGCCGCCGAAATTCGGCGCGTCGCGCTGTGCCACATGCCTCATACACCTCTGCGAAGAGCGGCGTATGCGCGGTAATTGCTGTTTAACCCTCTTGCGTGCGTGTCGGTGCTGATTCACTATGGGTTGTGGTCGCTATGCCGGGGGCACCCACTAGACCTAGATTTCGGATCGCAAAGCGCGGCAATCGCGCAGTGGGATCGGAGTCGCCGGGCGGGGGACAACTCGGTGCATAAGTGACGAAAAGGCTGGGGAGCGAAAAAGCTGCTCTGCAGGTCGGAAAAGGGGCTTGGAACGACTATATGGGGCGGGCGTAAAGGCGTGGCCCCCCGAGTCGAACACAAGTGGAACATCAATGCGGGCTCGGCCCCGCGGAACAGGGACGGGCAGGATCGATGGAATTTCGTAGCGGAGACGATGCAGCGATGGGACTGGACGAGAATGTCGCGGACAACGCGCCCGCTGCCGACAGCGCGGCCAACCCGAAGAAAGAGAAAACAGCGGTGAGCATGGACAGGAAAGACGGAGGAACCGAAGAGCTGGTGACCGAGGTCGCCGCCGATGCGCTGGCGGAGGCTGCGCGCGCGGCTGCTGCGGCGAAGGAAGATTCCAAATCGATCCTGCCGCGCCGTTTCGACGTGAAAACGGATAGCGCGCGCGATGCGAACCTTACCGCATTCGGTAAGGAAACGCTGACCGACCGCTACCTGCTGCCCGGAGAAAGCTACCAGGACCTGTTCGCGCGGGTCGCCGATTATTACGCCGACGACGAGGAGCACGCGCAGCGGCTCTATGATTACATCTCCAACCTCTGGTTCATGCCTGCGACGCCCGTACTGTCGAATGGCGGCACCACGCGCGGCCTTCCGATTTCGTGCTACCTCAATTCCGTATCCGACAGCCTCGACGGTATCGTCGGCACGTGGAACGAGAATGTATGGCTCGCCAGCAAGGGCGGCGGCATCGGCACATATTGGGGCAATGTGCGCGGCATCGGGGAGCCGGTCGGCCTGAACGGCAAGACCAGCGGCATCATTCCGTTCGTGCGCGTGATGGATTCGCTCACGCTGGCGATCAGCCAAGGCTCGCTGCGGCGCGGCTCGGCGGCCTGCTATATCGACATCCACCACCCGGAAATCGAGGAATTCCTCGAGATCCGCAAACCTTCCGGCGACTTCAACCGCAAGGCGCTGAACCTGCACCACGGCGTGCTGATCACCGACGAGTTCATGGAGGCCGTGCGTGCGGGCGAACAGTTCGACCTCGTCTCGCCCAAGGACGGCAGCGTCCGCAAGACGGTCGATGCGCGCAGCCTGTTCCAGAAGCTGGTCGAAACGCGGCTGGCGACGGGAGAGCCCTATATCGTCTTCGCCGACACCGTGAACCGCATGATGCCCAAGCATCACCGCGACCTCGGCCTGAAGGTCTCGACCTCGAACCTGTGCTCCGAAATCACCTTGCCGACCGGCAAGGACCATCTCGGCAACGATCGTACGGCGGTGTGCTGCCTCTCCTCGCTCAACCTCGAAAAGTGGGAAGAATGGGACGGTGACAAGCAGTTCATCGAGGACGTGATGCGCTTCCTCGACAACGTGCTGCAGGACTATATTGATCGCGCACCATCCGAAATGGCGCGCGCCAAGTACTCCGCCGCGCGTGAGCGTTCGGTTGGTCTTGGCGTCATGGGCTTCCACTCCTTCCTGCAGTCGAAGGGCATCGGTTTCGAAAGCCCGATGGCGAAGGTGTGGAATCTCAAGATGTTCAAGCACATCAACGCCAAGGCGAATGAGGCGTCGATGATGCTTGCCAAGGAGCGCGGGCCGTGCCCCGATGCCGAGGAAATGGGCGCGATGGAGCGGTTCAGCTGCAAGATGGCAATCGCGCCGACCGCGTCGATCAGCATCATCTGCGGCGGCACCAGCGCCTGCATCGAGCCGATCCCGGCGAATATCTACACCCACAAGACGCTGTCCGGCAGCTTCGTGGTGAAGAACCCGTATCTCGAAAAGCTGCTCGACAAGAAGAGCAAGAATTCGACCGCGATCTGGAACTCGATCCTCGAGAAAGGCGGTTCTGTCGCGCATCTCGATTTCCTCACCCCGGAAGAGAAGTCGGCCTTCAAGACCAGCTTCGAGATCGATCAGCGCTGGCTGCTGGAATTCGCCGCCGACCGCGCGCCCTTCATCGACCAGGCGCAGTCGCTGAACCTGTTCATCCCTGCCGATGTCGACAAGTGGGACCTCGCGATGCTGCACTTCCAGGCGTGGGAGAAGGGCATCAAGTCGCTCTATTACCTGCGTTCGAAGAGCGTGCAGCGCGCGGGCTTCGCGGGCGGCGTGGAAGCGGACAACACCGCCGACGCGGCGAAGTTCGAACTGAACGCGGGCGAGCAAACCGATTACGAGGAATGCCTGGCTTGCCAATAAGGACCGTGTGTAGCGTGGGCGTTCAGGTCGCTGTCACCGCATATGACGGAGCGGTTGCTATCTCTCCGGCTTAATGGACCTCCGCCATGGACAACGAAACCTTCCGCGTCATTGCCGTCGCCATCCTTGGTCTCGCCGCACTGGTAGCCGTGTTTCGCGGGGCGCTGCTTATAAAGGCGGGGGACAAGGCGAGCGGAGGCAGGTTCATGCTGCTCGGCGCGGCGCTGCTGATGCTTACAACCGCCGTCTCGCTGCTGCTGAAGGGGTGAGGCATTGAGCACCGCAACCGTCATCGTCATCCTGCTGCTGGGCGTCATCATCTACATGCAGGCCAGGAAGCGCGGCGATACGAAGCAGGGCCGGACGCTGCGCAATGTCGCGCTGGTGTTCATGGTAGCAGCGCTCGCCATTGCGATCCTCAACGCGTTCGACATCGTGCAGGATCGCGACGCGAACGACCCCGCCCCTCGTGGCATGGATGTCCCCGCTACCGGCAATGCCTGACGATGGCGATGCGCCCGGTTTCTGGTTCGCGTGGGCATGGATCGGCTCGCTATTCTGCGGCGACATCGCAATCTACGCCGCGCCTGACAGCGGCGGATGGCCGGTGACGCCGCTCTCGGGATCGCCCATGGTGCGATTTGGATCGCCGCCCGTGTAACTGCCGACAATGCGACCGCTTACCCATTTATAGAAGGTCGGGCGCCCGCCCTGGGAATAGGCCATGCGCATGGCGATCCGTTCGGTCTTGGTGAACGTCCCAAGCCCGGTGCATGTTAGCTGGCCGCCTTGTTGCACGATATAGAATTTTCCCGTTCTGCCGGCCTGCCCCGGTAAGCCTTTCCTAACCATTCGCGCGTTACATCCGAGCGCATGAGCAGCCGCGCCAATAAACGCTTCCCCACCCATCACGGATATGGCGAGATCAAGGTCTCGCGCTATTTCGTGCTGTATGTCGCGCAGGTCATGTGGTTCATGCTCGGCTTCTATCTTTACAAGGATGCCTTCTGGCCGAGCACCTGCACGCCGGAAAGCCTGCTGGAAATCTTTGGCTGTTCCATGCGTCTGCCTGAGAATGGCGGCTGGCGCGAGGCGTCTTTGCTCACATGGCTGTGGGCGACGCCGATCCTAGTGGCGCTGGAAGTGTCTCGCCGGATCAATCGCGACGAAAAATAGGCGCTATTCGCCCTTCCCGTCGTCCAGCTTCTCTTTGCGCTGCTCCGACGCGCCGCCATAGCCTCGCTCTTCGGGTGTGTCGGCATCGTCCGAAGGCTTGTCGGAATTGTCCCGAGGCAGTTGCACGCCCTGCTGCTGCGCCTGCTGAACCGTCTTGCCC
>JBARVT010000011.1:0-13232 GCA_049646405.1 Alteraurantiacibacter sp. | reverse complement strand
GCGTGTGCTCGCAGGGTTGGAGCGGGAACGCGCGCGGTCCGAACTGAGAGCGGAGGCCTTCGCCCGGCTCGATTTCGGCTGGATCGCGCTGGATGCCAAGGCTCGGATCATCGATACCGATCCCCGCGCCGAGCGAGTGTTGCGCGAATCCGGCCTGCTGACACGCGGGGCCTACGACCGACTGGTGCCCGCCGAACCCGCCGTGGACCGCCAGCTGACTGCGCTCGTCCGCGATTTCGCCGCGAATCCCAAGGCCCGCCCGCGCGCAATCAACCTCGGCCACGATCCGTGGATCGATATGCTCGTCGCCCCCATGCGCCTCCATGCGTCGGGCGGAGAAGGCGCGATGGCGGCGGTCTATGTCAGCGGCGACCGCTCCAGCCTCGCCGATCGACACGAGCAGTTGACCGACCTGTTCGACCTCACCCCCAGCGAAGCGCGCCTTGCCTGGTCGATGGCTCAGGGCCTCTCCATCGCCGAGGCCGCGCGCACCCATGGGCTAACGGTGGAAACGGCACGCAATTATTCCAAGAAGATCTACGCCAAGACCGGCGCGCGAGGGCAGGTCGACCTCGTCCGCCATGTGCTGACGGGTGTGCTGGCGCTTGCATAGTTTCGGCTGAAATGACACGTCCTCCGCCAAGGAGAGACATCATGAAAATCGCATTCATCGGCCTCGGAAACATGGGCGGCGGCATGGCGGCAAACCTCGTGAAGGCAGGTCACGACGTCCGTGCCTTCGACCTGAGCGAGGATGCTCTCGCGGCCGCAGAGGCCAAGGGTTGCGCCACTTTCGACCACGCGGGCGAAGCGTGCGAGGGGGTGGATGCGGTCGTGTCCATGCTGCCCAATGGGGCCATCGTGAAGTCGGTCTATACTAAAAGCGTCATCGGCACGGCCCCGGCAGGTGCAGTGCTGCTCGACTGTTCCACCATCGACGTCGCCACCGCGCGCGAGACGATCGCGGCGGCGGAGGCAGAGGGCTATCCGATGGTCGATGCGCCCGTCTCGGGCGGCATCGCGGCGGCCGAAAGCGGCACGCTTACCTTTATGGTCGGCGGCAGCGAAGCGGCGTTCGTCAAGGCGAAACCTGTGCTCGAAGCGATGGGCAAGGCGGTGATCCATGCGGGCGACGCAGGTAATGGGCAGGCGGCGAAGATCTGTAACAACATGCTGCTCGCCGTGCACATGATCGGCACCTGCGAGGCCTTCGCCATGGCAGATAAGCTCGGTCTCGATCCGCAGACATTCTATGACATTTCCAGCGTCAGCAGCGGGCAGAACTGGTCGATGACCTCCTATTGCCCGGTTCCCGGCGTCGGGCCGACCAGCCCGGCGGACAATGGCTACAACGGCGGCTTCGCGACAGGCCTGATGCTGAAGGACCTGAAGCTGGCGATGGAGGCGGCGGAGACCGCGGGCGTGCACCCTCGCATCGGGAAGGCGGCAAAGGAACTTTACGAGGCGTTCGACGCTGCGGGAAACGGGGGGCGGGACTTTTCCGCCATCATTACCGAATACGATTAGGAGCCTTGCTTGCCCGCAAACTGCCCCGACTTCGCGGAGTTCATGTAAGGGGGGCCAGGCGCAATCCCCGGGCAAGACGAATTCGTCCGCGGTCGTCTCCGAATCGGGCAGTCTGTGTGCACGATCCCGACGGCATCGATGAAGAGAAGCTCGCCTGGGTCAAGGAACTGAAGCTGGAGAAGCGCG
Source organism: Alteraurantiacibacter sp. (assembly GCA_049646405.1). Lineage (GTDB taxonomy): Bacteria > Pseudomonadota > Alphaproteobacteria > Sphingomonadales > Sphingomonadaceae > Alteraurantiacibacter. Next base: position 11,519 of record JBARVT010000011.1, on the reverse strand, counting down.
GGCGGATCAGCGAATATGCGAATGAGTTCTCCGGCGCGGAATTCGTTGAGGAAGGCGAGCCGTGGGATGTCGAGGCGGACCTTGCCATGCCTTGCGCTACGAAGAACGAGATCGACAAAAAGAAGGCGCAGAAGCTCATCGACAACGCCGTGCTGGCGATTGCCGAAGGCGCGAACATGCCGACCGCCGATGACGGCGTAGGGGTCTTCCACGAAGCAGCGGTGCTCTATGGCCGCGGCAAGGCCGCCATGCAGGCGGCATCGCGGTGTCGGCCCTCGATTTGAGCCAGAATGCCGATGGCATCAGCTGGGACACCGAAAAATCAGGCTCGATGCTGCTCGACATCATGGACGACATTCACGCCAGATGCGTCGAGCACGGCGAGGACGACAATGGGAACGGGCGTTACGTCGATTACGTGAAGGGCGCGAACATCGCCGGGTTCAGGAAGGTCGCCGACGCGATGCTGGCCTCCGGGATGGTGTAGCGCGCCTCGTCATTGTGAGCGAAGCGAAGCAATCCAGTTCCGGCGTGTGGCAGGAAACTTGGATTAGAGCTGGATTGCCGCGTCGCCTTCGATTCCTCGTAGTTACGATTGTCAGACGGGCGACGCTACCAGCGCGCGCCCTTGCGGAGCAAAAACCGTGTCCGCCAGCCCGTCCGCCAGCGCGCATTCACCAGGATGGACCAGCTCGCCATCAACGAGCACCTCGCCCGCGAGTGGCAGGACGAGCGCACTGCCCGGATAGCTGTAGCGCAGGGCATCGTCCGCCTCACCCTGCACATAGTCGAGCCGGAAATACGGGCCGTCCACCAGCGACGCGCTGGCGCCGTCGGGCAGGCGCTGGTACAGCACCATTGGATAGGGAGAGCCGTCCGCCACCGCGATCCCCGCATCGAGATGCAGCTCGCGCGGGCGGCCGTAATCGTAGAGGCGATAGGTGATGTCGGAGTTCTGCTGCACCTCGACGATGGAACAGCCCGGCCCGATGGCGTGGACGGTGTTTGCCGGGATATAGAAGAAGTCGCCCGCCTGCACTTTGTGCCAGCTCATCCGGTCTACGATGCTGCCGTCCAATGCCGCGGCGCGCATATCTTCGGGCGAGATTGCCTCTTCGAAGCCGATGCCGAGCGTCGCGCCCGGTTCGGCGGCGATGACGAGCCAGCATTCCTCCTTGCCCGCCCGGCCCAGTCCGGCAGCCTCGGCCTGGGCATCGTCGGGATGGCACTGCACCGACAGCTTTTCGCTGGTGAACAGGTATTTGACCAGCAGTTCGGGCAACGCCTCGGGCGGTTCAAACCAGATTTCGCCGATGCGCTGGCCTTCAGGGGCAACGAAGGGCGCGGGCAGCGCGTCTCGGCCCCAGACCTTCTCGACGGTGCGCGTCGGCAACAACATGGATCGGCAGACCTTCCTTGTCGGATGATGCGCGGTCATGCCACGCAGGCGTTTCGATTTGCACAATGCGCCGTGCATTTCCACCCTTGCGCTTATAGGCTTGCCGCATGACCGACGCCGCCACAATCGCCGCCGATCCGCGGTGGCTGCCGCATACGCTCGACCTCGCGGGCAGGCGGATGCTGTTCGTGCGGATCGGGCCAGCAGTGCTGACCGCCTCGGGCTTCCTTGCCGATGTGAAGCCGGAGGAGGCGGAGGGCGCGCGGTGGATCACACTGGAAGAGGTGCGCGCGATGCAGGCCGAGCCGGGCGCGCTGCATTTCATCTTCCACACCGCCTTCTGCCGCTCGACCCTGCTGGCGCGCGCGATGAATGTGCCGGGCGTGTCCGTCGGCATGGCGGAGCCGGGGATACTGACGCAACTGGCCGGGGCTGGCCAAGCGGCGCGCGACCTTGTCGGGCCAGTGTGCGACCTGCTCGCGCGTCCTTGGGGGCAGAACGAAGCGGTCTTCGTCAAGCCCACGAACCATGCGAACATGCTGCTCCCCGTCTTGCTCTCTGCGCGGCCTGATGCGACGGCCATACTGATGACCAACCCGCTGCCGACATTCCTGCGCTCGGTGGACAGGCGCGCGATCATGGGGCGGCGATGGGGACGGCAGCTTTACCTGGAGGTGATGGGCTATGCCGGGATGGACTTCGGCATGGATGCGCGCGAGCAGTTTTCGATGACGGACCTGCAGGCGGCGGGCCTTGCGTGGTTCCTGTCGCAGCGGATGTACACGCAGATGCTGGCCGGGCCGGATGGCGAGAGGCTGCGGACGCTCAATGGCGACCGCTTTGCGGTGGACAAGGCGAATACGGTCGAGGCGGTGCTGGGCCTTGCGGAGCTGGATTACGATCCGGTGGAGGTAAAGGCGATTGTCGATGGCCCGCTCTTGCGCAGCCATGCCAAACTTGGTCGGGCGTTTATCGGCGATGCCCCCCAAGGCTCCGCGTCGCTGGATCAGGAGATCGAACAGGTCGGCCAGTGGATTGGAATGATCGCGCAGCAAGCGGGGATCACGGTGCCAATGCGGCAGACCCTGTTCTAGCCTACTCCGCCGCCTGCTCCGCCACACCGCGCAAGAAAATCTCCTCGATCGCCAGCCCGAATGTATCGGCGATGCGAAAAGCGAGCGGCAGCGAAGGATCGTATTTGCCCGTCTCGATGGCGTTGACGCTCTGACGGCTGACCTCCAGGCGGTCGGCCAGGTCCTGCTGGCTCCATTGCCGCTCTGCGCGGAGGACACGTAGGCGGTTGTTCACCGACATTCTCCGAAGGTGCCCATCGTGACCTTGTTATAGACCGCGCCGATGCCAAGCCCGAAGCACCAAAGTGTCGGCCACCAGAAGGCGGCGATATGCGGCACGGGCAGGTAAGTTTCGAGAAAGCCCCAGACGGCCGCCGCAGTCAGCGTCAGCCCGCTCGCCACCAGCAGTTGGCGGACATAGAGCATGCGGAAGAACTCGTCCTTTTCCTCCACGATCAGGCGGGTGAAGATCCACGGCACCGCGGCGAAGGCGAGGCCGGGCAAGGCAGCCAGGGCGAAGGCGAAGGGACCGGACAGCCCGCCATCCTCGATCATGACCTCGCAAGCGTAGAGCGAGCCGAGATAGAGCGCCATCGCAGCGACGATGCGCCAGAGATAGCGGCGTGTGGCGACGGGGGCCTTACGTCGAGTGGCGGCAGTCATTCGGTATCTCCCGGGAGGCGATTGAGCATCATTCCGATGCCAAGCCCGATGGCCCAGGCGGGGAACACCCACCATGCCCACACATGCGGGACGAGGCCGTAGGTTTCGAGAAAGCCCCAGACCGAGCCCAGCACGAGCACGAAGCCGAGGCCGACAAGTGCGGCATTGACGGCGCGGTCGCGCAGGAACTCGTCCGTCTCTTCCTTCAGATAGCGGAAAAGCGTCCAGATCATGCCCATGATGGGGACGACCGGCAGTATGGCGAGCACCCAGAGCAAGGCGTCGCTCGGGCGCGCCTCGGCATAGAGAAACGATGTGCCTAGCATCACCACCATGTAGCAGGCGCTGAAGGCGAGGAACCGGCGATTGTAGCGACGCAGTGCATTGCTCATCGCGCCCTTTTCCTCCTGCCACTGCTTGCCCGCCCTTATGGCCGGAGCGATCAGCACGAAATTGAGCGCGAAGAGGACCCAGAAGGCCACCGCGTTGATCGCACCGGTGAAATTGAGCGCCATGGCGATGGCGACATTGGCGAAGAACAGCCCGATCCACAGGCCGGGCTTGGCCTTGTTTTGCGTGACAGTTGTCATGCCTGCCACCGGCGGAAGGGGTTGCGGCACTTCGCATCGCCGTTCGTCGCGAGATAGAGCGCGGGGATCAGAAACAGGAAAAGCCCCGCTTTCTCCCCGTCGATTGCGCCTGCCGCAAAGGCCAGCGCGATGCCGATCATGGCGGTGGCCCACAGCAGGGCGTTCGTGATCCTGTTCATGTCAAGCTCCCTTGAATTGATGTAAAGGAACCTAGACATGATTCGCAGCAAAGTCAAGGTCGCTTGTCATCTGTTTGGGACGCTTGACGTTCACGAAGAATGTAAGTCCGCCGATGGCTGCCCGAAAACCCGTATCGGCGTTAGCTTGCCATTCACCGCCCCGCGCCTACATTGCTGGAGTGAAAGGATTCCCCGCGCATGAGTGATAACCGCGACAATCGCGAACCAGAGGACCAGCCGAACCCATGGATGAAGAGCCTGCTCGTCTGGGGCGGTATCTTCCTCGCCCTGCTGCTCGCCGTTTCCATGATCGGCGGCGGTCGCGAAGCGCCGGGCACGCCGCTCGCCTATTCTGACTTCAAGGAGCGGGTCGATGCGGGCAGCGTGGCCGAGGCCAGCGTTTCTCCCGATGTCATTACCGGCAAGCTCAAGAACGGCGAGGCGTTTGCCGTTCAACGTGTCGAGGGCGACGATCGCCTGTTCGAACAGCTCGACGAAGCTGGTGTCGATTACACCGGCCAACCGGCCGAACAGAGCAGCATGTGGGTCGTGCTACTCATCAATACGCTGCCCTTTCTCCTCATCCTCGGCGTGGCGTTTTTTGCTTTGCGCCAGGTGCAGAAGGGTGGAGGCGCGGGCGGCGCGATGGGCTTCGGCAAGTCCAAGGCCAAGCTGCTTACCGAGAAGCAGGGACGCGTCACCTTCGAAGATGTCGCCGGCATCGATGAAGCGCGCGAGGAACTACAGGAGATTGTCGAATTCCTGAAGGACCCGTCGCGCTTTTCAAAGCTGGGCGGCCAGATCCCCAAGGGCGCACTGCTGGTCGGTTCGCCCGGTACGGGTAAGACCCTTCTGGCTCGCGCGATTGCAGGCGAAGCGCGAGTGCCTTTCTTCACCATCTCCGGCTCCGACTTCGTCGAGATGTTCGTGGGTGTGGGCGCAAGCCGTGTGCGCGACATGTTCGAACAGGCCAAGAAGAACGCGCCCTGCATCGTTTTCATCGACGAGATCGACGCCGTGGGTCGCCATCGCGGCAACGGCATCGGTAATTCGAACGATGAGCGCGAGCAGACGCTGAACCAGCTACTGGTCGAAATGGACGGCTTCGAGGCGAACGAAGGCATCATCATCATCGCCGCCACCAACCGGCCCGACGTGCTCGATCCGGCGCTGCTGCGCCCGGGCCGTTTCGACCGCCAGGTCGTGGTTCCGATCCCCGATATTGACGGGCGCGAGAAGATCCTTGCCGTGCACATGAAGAAGGTGCCGCTGGCCCCCGACGTAAACTCGCGCACCATCGCCCGCGGCACGCCCGGCTTCTCCGGCGCGGACCTCGCCAATCTCGTCAACGAGGCGGCGCTGCTTGCGGCGCGGCGCAACAAGCGCCTCGTCGCCATGCAGGAGTTCGAGGACGCCAAGGACAAGGTGATGATGGGCACCGAGCGCAAGTCCATGGTCATGACCGAGGACGAGAAGAAGATGACCGCCTACCACGAGGCGGGCCATGCGCTTGTTTCGTTGAATGAGCCGGCGTCCGATCCGATCCACAAGGCTACCATCATCCCGCGCGGCCGCGCACTGGGCATGGTCATGCGCCTGCCGGAGCGCGACAACTATTCCTACCACCGCGACAAGATGCACGCGAACCTCGCTGTCGCCATGGGTGGGCGAGTGGCGGAGGAGATTATCTTCGGCCACGAAAAGGTGTCGAGCGGCGCGTCGGGCGACATCCAGTATGCCACCGACCTTGCGAAAAACATGGTGACCAAGTGGGGCATGTCCGACAAGCTCGGCCCGCTGATGTACGAGCAGAGCCAGGAAGGCTATCTCGGCATGGGTCAGTCGAGCCGCACCATGGCCGGCGCGGATACCAACAAGCTGATCGACGCGGAGATCAAGGAACTTGTCGAAGGCGGCCTGAAGCGCGCGACCGACGTACTGACGGAGCAGGAGGACAAGCTGCATCTGCTCGCGCAGGCGCTGCTCGAATACGAGACGCTGACCGGTGACGAAATCACCAGGCTGATGGAAGACGGCAAGATCGATCGGCCCGACCAGCCGTCGAGCCCGATCCCGGTGCAGACCACCCACGGTTCGGCCATTCCCAAGGCGGGCAAGAGGTTTGGCGGCGAGGGCGAAGCGCCGCAGGGGGCGTAGTGCACGCGCCTCCACCGCGCCCCTTGCGCACCTTTGCCAAAAAGGCGCTGGTGGTGATGCGCGCGGGCGGGCGTTACTTGTTGTGGCTTGGCCCCGCGCTGGCGCTGGTCGCAGGCGCGCTCTGGTTTTTCGAGGGTTCTACCGGGCCGGAATTCCGCGAGACGGTCATGCTCGTTGTCCTGTTCTGGGCGGCGATCCTCGTCGTATGGCACATGGTGCTCACCTTCCTGCGATGGTGGATTTGGTGGCATAGCGAGGGGTGACGTGGCACGATCGCGGCGTTGGCGCATTGAAGCGAAAAGATATGCATTCAGGGAGCTTGCCATGAACATCCGTCACCTGATCCTCGCCGCTACCGCTGTAGTCGCGCTTGCCGCCTGCTCGCAGGACACGATGGACGATGCCGAGGTAGCCGCCGAACGCGCCGCCGCCGACACGGCGGAAAATGCCGAGGTCGTCGGCGAGAAAATCCGTGACGGGGCCATCGTCGCTTCGGACGAAATTTCCGAGGGCGCTGGAAATCTCAACGACAGACTCGAGAAAGACCGAGCGAGCGACACCGATCCATCCGACGGAGAACTCGACGGCACCGACTGAGTGTCGGGTGCGAGACATTGGCCTCGCATTCCCGCGTTTGGAACATTTCATGAACTTCGCCGTTGGTCTGACAAAGGAATTCATATTATGACAGCCCCCAAGCCCAGCGATACACCGAAGAGCGATCCCGTCTCCAATGCGGAGAAAGACCCCGAAGACTGGACCACCGGCGACGAGCGGATGACCGGCGCGCAGGCGAGCTATCTCAAGACGTTGTGCGAAGAAGCCGGCCAGCCCGATGCATATGACGAGACGCTGACCAAGGCCGAGGCCTCGCAGAAGATTGACGCGCTTCAGGCAGAAACGGGTCGCGGGCGCTAGAAAGCGCCGAGCATCAGCAGCACTTGTATGAACAGCGCGATGATGATCCATATGAACGCGCTCAGCACGATCAGGCGCCAGAAGGCGGAAAAGCGCGAAAGCCCATACGCATGGCGCAGTTGTTTGTAGAGATGGACGGGAGGAACAAAGCTGCCGATCATCAGCCAGATCGCCAACGGTACGCCCGCCACGCCCATTGCGGATAGCGCGATGAACATCAGCGTCATGAAGCTGAGCGAATAGGTCACGAAAATGGCATGATCGTAAGCCTTGAAGCGTCGCTTCCAGGCGAAGAGCAGCCAGACGAACGGGATCGAGATCGGTATCAGCAGCCAGCTGAACTTGTATGCGTTAGCCTGCAATTTATAGAGCATTAGGCCGGGATTCTCGTTCCACTTTGCCATCAGCTTGTCGTCGAGCCAGCCGCTGCCGGTATAGAAGTCGGCGCTTACCGTCTCGCCGCTGCCGACCCTGTCGACGGCATTTACCACTCCCAGGGCCTGTTCGGTCGCCGCCAATTCGGCCTCCGCCTCGCTGCGTGCCGGATTGCCTGGCGACATCGATGCGATGCTCTCCCGCAATGCTTGGCGTTCGCGAACAATGTTGGCCTGCGCCTCCTCGAGCGTAGCCGGCTGGCCGGTAGCACCTGCGCCATCAGAATCGGTCCCGCGTCCTTCGCTATACCCGTCCTCGAACGCATCCATCTGGGCTTGCAAATTGGTCGGTGTAGACAGGCCGAGCACCTGGAAGACAGCGAACATAAGGAACACGGTGAACAGGAACAGTGCCATCGGGCTGACGAAACGCGCTCGCTGCCCGTCGATGTAGCGGCGGGTCAGTCTGCCCGGTTTGAACCCCAGCATGGGCAGCGTGCGCCACAGCTTGCCTTCGAAATGCAGTGCGCCGTGCAACAGGTCGTGGACGAAGGCGCCGATGGTGCGGTGCAGATGCCCCTTCTGGCCGCAGGCGTGGCAATAGGCGCCGACCAACTCGGTGCCGCAATTCCTGCATTGATCGGGCTGGCCGGGATGTTTCGCCTTCGCGCCGGATTCCGGCTCAAGCGCGCGGCTCCAGAGGCTGCCCTCGCTCGCTGTCCCGATGCCGTCCAGGATGTCGCTCATGCCGGTCCCCCTGCGTTGCCGATGTTATAGGGAGGCGGGACGTGCGGGCCAAGGGACGGCTTGCCCCGCGCTGTTGCTTTCCCCACATGTCGCGTATGGATTTCGACGCAGAGCTGCCGCTGATCGGGTTCGCCATCATGGCGGCGGGTTTCGCGCTCCTCGCGCTGCTGGAACTGGCACTGCCGTTCCGCGCGATGCGCCAGCCGCGCCGCGTTCGCTGGACGACCAACCTCGCGCTCTTTGCCATAGACACGCTGGCGGTGCGGCTGCTGCTGCCCGTCGCGATGCTTGGCGTGGCGGTGTTCGCGGCGGAGCGCGGCTGGGGGCTGTTCAACTTCGTCGATGCTCCTGCGTGGCTCGCCTTCGCGGCAACTCTGCTCGCGCTGGACCTCGCGCTATATCTCCAGCACCGGGCAACGCATGTCGTGCCAATCCTCTGGCGACTGCACCGTGTCCACCACACTGATCGGGATTTCGACGTGACGACGGGCGCGCGGTTCCATCCGGTGGAGATCGTGCTGTCGATGGTGTGGAAGGTCGGCGTCGTTGCCGCGCTCGGCGCCCCGCCGTTGGCCGTCTTCGTGTTCGAGACGGGCTTCGCGCTCTTCACGATCTGGACGCACTCCAACCTGTCACTGCCCACCCCATTCGACCGCGCGGTGCGGCGCGTCCTCGTCACGCCGGACATGCACCGGGTCCACCATTCGGTCTGCATGCGCGAGACCAACAGCAATTACGGCACCGTGCTGAGCGGGTGGGACCGGCTTTTCGGCACTTACCGCGCAGCCACGCAAAAGCCTCCGCGCACCATGCCGATCGGGCTGGAGGAGTGGCAGGACGAGCGCCCGGCGAAGCTCGGCTTCAGCCTGTCGCTGCCGTTCCACAGGGACTGATACACGAAGGGCCGCACCTTCCGGCACGGCCCCTTCTCGTGTGGTCGATACGCCAGCAATCAGCCGTCGTAATCGGCCCCGATCGAGGTCGAACGGGTCGGCGCGGCGGCGGAGAGACGCATCGCCTCTGCCGACTGGCTCAGCGAGCCGATTTCATCCGCCTCGTCCTCTTCGTCCGGCAGGATCGTCTGCAGCGACTGGACGAGTGATTCGCTCAGGTGCTTGGGCTTCACCGTCGTTTCCGCAATTTCGCGCAGCGCGACGACGGGGTTCTTGTCCCGGTCCCGGTCCAGCGTGATTTCGGCACCGCCCGAAATCTCCCGCGCGCGCTGGGCGGCGAGCAGGACGAGGTCGACACGGTTGGGGACTTTGTCGACGCAATCTTCGACGGTAACGCGTGCCATGGGCACTCCAGTTCTAAGCGTGTTCGGAAAGCGGCGCAGATAGGCGGGGACGCGGCAAAGGTCAAGGTTTTCGGCAGCGCGATCCGTGCTAGGGAAGCGCGATGGCGGACAATCCCTACGCTTGCGACGACACGGCATTCGCCGGCTGGTGCGATCCCGAACCCTTCGAGGCAGAGGCGCAGGGCCACAGCTTCACTTTCTACCCCGCCGGCAAGGACCGACGCCGCGCGTTGATGGAGATGATCGAGAGCGCGCAGGTGTCCCTCAAGGTCGCCTTCTACATCTTCGCCAAGACGGGGGTTGGCCAGGATGTGCGCGACGCGCTGTGCGCCGCGGCGAAGCGCGGGGTGGACACCACGCTGATCGTCGACGGCTTCGGCGCGGAGGTAGACAGGGCGTTCTTCGAGGAGATGACCGCAGCGGGAGGATGCTTCTGCGTGTTCCTTGCCAAGTGGAGCCGACGCGCACTCATCCGCAATCATCAGAAAATGGTGATCGTCGATGACCGCGTCGCGATGATGGGCGGTTTCAATGTCGAGGACGACTATTTCGCACCGCCTGCCGACAATGGCTGGAACGATCTCGGCTTCCGGCTGGAAGGCGAAGTGGTCGGCAAGATCTCTGCGTGGTTCGCCGAGTTGAAGGAGTGGGCGGGCGACGAGCACGCGCAGTTCCGCGACATCCGCCGCCGCGTGCGCGAATGGGACGGGGGCGAGGGGTCGGTGGGATTGCTGATAGGCGGGCCGACCAAGGGGCTGTCCAGCTGGGCGCAGTGCATCCGGCGCGACCTGGCCAGGGGCGAGAAGCTCGACATGATGATGGCTTATTTCTCGCCCAACAAGAAACTGCGCAAATGCATCCGACAGATCGCGCGCAAGGGCCAGACAAACCTCATAATGGCGGGCAAGAGCGACAACAATGCCACCATCGGCGCGAGCCGTGCACTTTATGCAAAGCTGCTGGGAGCGGGCGCGCGCATCTACGAATTCCAGCCGTGCAAGATGCACACGAAGCTGATCGTCCTCGACGACACGGTCTATATGGGCAGCGCCAATTTCGACATGCGCAGCCTCTATCTCAATCTGGAGATCGTGCTGATGATCGAGGATGCCGCGCTGGCGAAACGGATGCGCGGTTTCATCCAGGACCATTTCGAGGCGAGTTGCGAAATCACGCCGGAGGCCCACGCGAAGGCCGCAACGCCGTGGACGAAGGTGAAATGGTGGGCCAGCTGGCTGCTGGTCGGCGTGCTCGACTACAACGTCTCGCGGAGCCTGAACCTCGGGCTGTAGCGCCGCGAAGGTATTACACGAACGCCGCGAAATGTTGACCCCGCGGCCGCTCATTCGAGCGGCTCCAGCCAGTCGGTCGCGCTGCTGCGGTCGAGCTGGGCGAGCCAGCGCAGAAGCGCGGTATTGTGCGGTTTTCGCCGCGCCCGCACGAAGCGACCGCGCCGCATAGTAATGTGAAACGGGCCTAGCATGGCCCATTCGCCGAGCTCTTCGGGTGTAACCTTCCGATCGCGCGGTGTCTCACCCTGTCGCGCCGCCAGGACGGTATCGAAAGCATGCGCAAAACTGCTTTCAGCCGGAGCCGCCCGCCGCAGCCGATAGGCCGCCATACGGCTCATCCCGACATCCCGCGCGGCCGCCGCGATGGAGCCGGTCTGCGCGAACATCCCGACAAACCGCGCCTGCCGATCCGGCGCCCAACCGTCCGCACGCGCGCGCAGCAGCACGGGCAGGAAGAGAGGCACGCGGAGATAGGCGGGCCAGGGGGCAGGGCGGTGCGACATGCGCGGCAGGCTGCCGCATGGCGGGGTGTGTAGGAAAGGGTAAATCCAAGCTGCGCGCCAAAGGGTGTCTTGGGGTGGGTTGCTGACGGCTGGTTTCGGGTCCGAAGAACTGTCGTTGGCTCAGCGATCCAAGGAACTTCGCGATGGCAGGAAACGACCCTAATGTCGGTCGTTCACGACCAAGGTCATTCGACCTCATAGCTGTCGTTCAAACAAACTACCGTCAGCAATTCTCAACCGCTAGAAGCGGGGCAGAGAGGCGGAAGGATGATCGATATGGAGCGCGAAGAAGCATGTGCTGCCATACCGCTGCCGGGGAGCATGTCC
>JBARVT010000010.1:0-6815 GCA_049646405.1 Alteraurantiacibacter sp. | reverse complement strand
AGGGTCGAATCTTGAACGATTTCACGCTGGCGCTTGCTGCCCTTGCGCTGCTCCAGACCGCCAAACTTCTCTTTGATGAACTCTTCGGCGAACTGAGTTGGTGTCATCTCCGCATAGCGGTGCTGCTCCTCCGTCAGATGTGGGACCGGGAGCGCCGGCACGTTGAGGTTGCTGTTCGCGCTTGAGGGGGCCGCTACTCGCGGTGCGACGGCGTTCACGAAAGAAGTCGCGAGAGATGCGAGATTGGTCAGATCGTCGAAATCGGCGTTCTCCTTAACCCGCCGGGTTGCCTCGGCGCGGGCGCGGGCAATCACATCCACCGCAACCGGGATGCTGACCGCATTGCTGGAAGCGCCAGCCTGCTCGAGGCGCGCCTGCGCAGTCAGCCGAAGCGATTCCGGCAGGTCCCGATGATCGCGAAGGAGGTCGCGAACACGACACTGCATATCGTGATCGAATTCGGCGAAATGCTTTTCAACAAAGTCCCAGTCGCGGGGAACGCCGAGCCCTTCGTCGGCAATCCCCTTCCAGAGCGTCTGGAACATCGCGAGATCATCGTCGCGATTGGACACGCTGCTCCACACCGGATGCGCCTTCCAGGCGGCCTCGAGATGTACGAGTTCGTTGCGGTAGCTGCGCACCTCTTCCACGAAGATCGTGCTGATGGCCTGCTCGTCCAGACCGAACTGCGCGACGTTGTCCCGGAAACTCATTCTCAATCTCTCACTATAAGCGGTCATCGCCGCGGCACGTCCGCGGGCGGTGTCCAGCTCCTTGGTGAAGAGGCTGAACTCCAAGCTTATGAGTCGAGAATCCGAAAAACCCAAACGGGTGCGCGAAATAGTTCGCCGCCACCAGTAGACGGCACCGCGGCGCTTGAGGTTTTGAGCGGGGGGTCGGGGCATATGGGCAAGCCTTTTTCGGCCTGCTGTCATCCCTGCCTTGGGACAGCTGGTTGGGACAGTTGCTGGGGACAACTGTGAATCCCTTGGACTCGTGTCCTAGGGATTCTGCGCTTTTCAGCTATCTTCGAGGCTAGTTGGCTGGGGTGGCAGGGATCGAACCTGCGAATGCCGGTACCAAAAACCGGTGCCTTACCACTTGGCTACACCCCAGCAGCGGGCCGCTCATATAGCGGGCCGGTGTCGGGACGCAAGGCGATTGGGCGCTAGAGCTTGCCGTCAAAATCGCTGGCCGAATGGCGCTCGGGCAGGCGCTTCGTCTCGTCGCCCCATGTGCGGTTGACCATACGCCCGCGCTGTACGGCAGGACGCGCGGCGATCTCCTCCACCCAGCGCGCGACGTGGGTGTATTCGTGTATCGAGAGGAAGATCTTCGCCTCGCCGTAGATTTCGCCTTCGACAAAGGGCGCGAGCCAGGGGAAGGTGGCGATATCGGCGACGGTATACTCGTCTCCGCCGAGGAAGCGGCTCTCTGCCAGCCGCCGGTCGGCGACATCGAACAGGCGCTTCGTTTCCATGGCGTAACGGTCAATCGGATAGCGGTATCTCTCGGGCGCGTAGGCGTAGAAATGGCCGAACCCGCCGCCGATGAAGGGTGCGCTGCCGATCTGCCAGAACAGCCAGCTGAGCACTTCGGCGCGGGTGTTATCGGCGGGCAGGAAGGCATCGAATTTCTCGGCCAGGTGCAGCAGGATCGCGCCGCTTTCGAAAACCCGCACCGGCTCCGCGCCGCTGCGGTCGAGCAGGGCGGGGATCTTGCCGTTGGGGTTTGTCGCGGTAAAGCCGCTGGAGAACTGTTCGCCCTCGCCGATATTGATGAGCCAGGCATCATACTCGGCATCGTGCCCCGCCTCCAGCAATTCCTCGAACATGATCCCCGCCTTCACCCCGTTGGGGGTGGCGAGCGAGTAAAGCTGAAAGGGATGCTCGCCCGTGGGCAATTCCTTGTCGAACCTTGCGCCTGCAGTCGGGCGATTGATATTGGCGAACTTCCCGCCGCTCTCGGCAGGCTCCCACACGGCGGGCGGGGTGTAGGTGGGATCGGACATGGGCGGGTGCTCCTGTTAACGTATCGCGTCGCGCCAAGGTGGTGGCGGGGCTGCTCTCTCTGCAAGAAAGCTTTGCTTGAGGTATCCCTTCGCTGCGCTTTTCAGCCCAACCGTTTCGGGCGACAAGAGGATATGCGCGCCCGCCAGGCCGCATGCACCTGCCCCAAAGCCCGCAGGAACCGCGCGCCATATCAGGCCGTTATCGCCCCTGACATGGCATCCGTCCCATCCAGCATCGTCTACGTCGACGACAGCCAGCCCGGCATTACCCGCAAGGGTGCGGGCAAGGGCTGGGCCTATTACAAGCCCGACGGGTCTCTGGTGAAAAGCCGCGCGGAGAAGAAGCGGCTCAACGCCATCGCCTTGCCGCCCGCCTATGACAAGGCGTGGTACTGCCTCGATTGCAACGGCCATATCCTCGCCACCGGCATGGATGCGAAGGGCCGCAAACAATATCGCTACCACCCCGATTTTCGCGCCTGGCGCGAGTGCGAGAAATTCGATCGCTGCCTCGCCTTTGGCACGGCGCTGCCCGCGCTGCGTGAAAGGGTCATCAAGGACATGCGTTCGCCCAAGCTGAGCCGGGACAGGGCGGTGGCGGCGCTTGTCAAGCTGCTCGATCTTGGCGCGATGCGCGTTGGCAACACGCAATATGCGAAGGCGAACAAGAGCTACGGTGCGACGACGCTGCAGCACCGCCATGCCGAGGTGACGGGCCGCACGCTGCGCCTGCGCTTCGTGGGTAAGGGAGGCAAGGATCGCGACGTGAAGCTGTCCGACAGCTCGCTCGCGCGGGTGGTGAAGATCATGCTCGACGTGCCGGGGCAGGAACTGTTCCAGTGGGTCGGCGACAATGGTGAGCCGCAGGACGTGAATTCGGGCCACGTCAACGAATACCTGCGCACGACAATGGGCGACAGTTTCTCCGCCAAGAACTTTCGCACCTGGCACGCCAGCGTCATGGCCTTTCGCCTGTTGGGCGAAGCGGAAGAAAAACTGACGATCAAGGCGGTGCTCGAAAAGGTCGCCGATCACCTTGGCAACACGCCTGCCGTAACGCGCAAAAGCTACGTCCACCCCGCAGTGATCGACCTCATCGGGCGACAGGAGGAATGGCGTGCCAGCCTGAAACTCCCGCGCCCGCTGCCGCAGGCGAACGAGTGGGAGCGCGGGCTGCTGGAATTCCTCGAAAGCCAGCCGGGCGCACAGGAATTGCTTGCCGACGCGGCGTGAGGCGCTGGCTTCGCGCGTATCGCCCGTAACGCAAAGCTCTCTCGAACAATCCGGCCTTGCCGCCGTTCGGCGAGGCTCGCTACAGGGCGGCGCATGGACGAAACCGCTCCCATCCGCGTTGCCGCGCTGTATCGTTTCACGCGGTTCGCCGATTCGGCGGGCTTACGTGGGCCACTGCTGGCGCTGTGCGAGGCGCAGGGCGTGAAGGGAACGCTCTTGCTGGCGGGCGAGGGGATAAACGGGACGATTGCGGGCTTGCCCGAGGCAGTTGATGCGGTGCTCGCCCACATCCGCGCGCTGCCCGGTTGCGCAGAGATCGAGATCAAGCTGGCCGACGCGGCCACCATGCCGTTCCACCGGATGAAAGTGCGGCTGAAGCGCGAGATCGTCACCATGGGGCAGCCCGATATTGACCCATCGCGCCACGCCGGCAAATATGTCGATCCGGCGGACTGGAACGCGCTGATCGCCGATCCGGACACCGTGGTGATCGACACGCGTAACGATTACGAAGTCGCCATCGGCAGCTTCGAAGGCGCGATCGACCCCAAGACCCCGACTTTTCGCGACTTCCCCGACTGGTTTCGCGCCGAGCGGGAGCGGTTGCTGGGGGAAGGCAGGCAGCCGAAAGTCGCGATGTACTGCACCGGTGGCATACGCTGCGAGAAGTCGACCGCCTTTCTCGCCAAGGAGGGTGTGGAGGAGGTCTACCACCTCAGGGGCGGCATCCTGAGATACCTCGAAGCCGTGCCCGAGAAGCTCAGCCTGTGGCAAGGCGAGTGCTTTGTCTTCGACGAGCGGGTTAGCGTCGGCCACGGCCTCGAACCCGGCCCCTATACGCTCTGCCGCGCCTGCCGTCGCCCGCTAGGCGAAGCGGAGACGGCTTCGCCAAGGTTCGAGGACGGCGTCAGTTGCCCCGCCTGCTACGAAGAGCGGACCGACGAACAGCGCGCCTCCTATCGCGAGCGGCAGAAGCAAGAGGAGCTGGCGGCGGCGCGCGGGGAATTGCATGTCGGCCGAAAGGAAGAGTATCGTGGCTGATCGCGTGCTCTACAGCTTTCGCCGCTGCCCCTATGCGATGCGCGCGCGCATGGCGCTGGTAGCGAGCGGTACGCGCTGCGAGCTGCGCGAGGTCAAGCTGTCGGAAAAGCCGCAGGCGATGCTGAGCGTCTCGCCCAAGGCGACCGTGCCCGTGCTGGTCCACGCCGATGGCGCGTTCCTGGAAGAAAGCCTCGACATCATGCACTGGGCGCTCGGCCACACCGATCCACAGGGCTGGCTGGCACGGCAGGACGAGGCGCTGCTCGCCGAATGCGACGGCGCGTTCAAACAGGCGCTGGATCGCTACAAATATCCCAACCGTTACGACGACTGCGACCCGCTGCCACACCGTGCGCGCGGCGAGGCGTTCCTGCGCAAACTCGACAAGCGGCTGGCGGGGCAGGGCCAGCTTTGCGGCGAGCAGCGCGGCTTCGCCGACATCGCCATCTTCCCCTTCATCCGCCAGTTCGCCAATCACGACCGCGCCTGGTTCGACGGGCTCGACTTGCCGCACCTGCAGGCGTGGCTGGCGGGGCATCTCGACAGCAAGCTGTTTGCCACCGCGATGCAGCGGGAAAATCCATGGAAGGAAGGCGATGCGCCGGTCGCGCTGGCGCTGGGTAGCTAGTCCAACCGCATCACCCAGCCGTGCGTGTCCTCCACCGTGCCGCGTTGGATACCGACGAGAGTGTCGCGCAGGCGGGTCGTGAGCTGGCCGGGGCCGCCGCTGCCGATGGTGAACTCGCCATTGCGGCCCGCCACCTTGCCGACCGCAGTGACGACGGCGGCCGTGCCGCAGGCGAAGGTTTCGACGAGCTTGCCGCTGCCTGCATCCTCTCGCCACTGGTCGAGGCTGTACATCTCCTCGCGCACATCGAGTCCCTGCTCGCGGGCCAGCGTCATGATCGCATCGCGGGTGATGCCAGGCAGGATGGTGCCGCGAAGGGGCGGGGTGACGAGCCGTCCGTCGTCGAAAGCGAAGAACAGGTTCATGCCGCCCAGTTCCTCGATCCACTTGCGCTCGGCAGCGTCGAGGAAGACGGTCTGGTCGTGCCCCTTGGCGAAGGCCTCTCCGGTGGGCACGAGGCTGGCGGCGTAATTGCCCCCGCATTTCGCCTCGCCCGTGCCGCCGGGCGCGGCGCGGGTGTAGTCGCTCACCCACACGCTGACGGCCGGTGCGCCCGACTTGAAATAATTGCCCGCGGGGCTGAGGATGACGAGGAACTTGTACCGTTTCGCCGGACGCACGCCGAGAAACGCCTCGGTCGCGAACATGAAGGGCCGGATATAGAGCGAGCCGCCTTCCACACCGGGGAACCAGTCGCGGTCTTTCAGCACGACCTGCCGGATCGCCTCGACGAACACGTTCTCGGGCAGGTCGGGCATGGCCAGGCGCGCGGCGGAGCGGTTGAAACGCGCAGCGTTGGCCTCGGGCCGGAACAGCGCCATCGTGCCGTCCTGCAGCTTGTAGGCCTTCAGCCCTTCGAAGATCTCCTGCGCGTAATGCAGCACGCTCGCCGCCGGATCGAGCGCGATCGGCTCGCGCGGCCCGAGCGTTGCGGAATGCCAGCCTCGGTCTGCGTCGTAATCGATGGAGACCATGTGATCGGTGAACACCGTGCCGAAACCGGGATCGGCAATCGCCTGGTCGCGCGTGGCGCCAGGCACGGGAGCGGGGTGGGGCAAGTGCTGGAAATCCATGCCCGCGCGATTAGGCGGCAGCGCGGGGGGAGGCAAGGGGTGGGAACGACACAAATGAGAAGGGCGGCCCCGCCTCGGCAGGAACCGCCCTCCGCATGGTCAGCGGTCAGTATGACCGCCCACGAAGCCTTACTCGGCGTAAAACGAGACTACCGAATATGCTCCGCATGGGTCATCACCGACCTCCCTGCTGAACCATGAGACATCGGATCACCTCCTTTCGCGCTTTAAGAGCCAGGACCGCTCGTTTCACCGGGGTCCGAGACCTGCGTGCTTCGCGGGTCTTGCTGCAATATGTGAGTCAGAGCGCACCTGAAAACAAGGCTTGTATTTCGGTTATTCACCGTCAGAATAGGCCGCTTGCGAGATGGGCCGGGAACGGCCTGTCGCAGCTACCTCCGGCAATCCTCGATCACCCGCGAAATTTCGGGATAGGCAGGCACGTAGAGCGCGCCCTGGCCGGGCACCTCCACCGCGAAACGACCTTTCGAGAACGCCATGGCATCGAGCAGCGTATCGCCGGACGATAACACTGCCGCGATCTCTGGCGTTGCGCCGGTCACCGGCGCGGCGGCAAGGCGGCGGTCCTGCGTTTCGGTTCGCACCAGCATTTCGACCTGGCCACTGGCCGATCCGGCGCGGGCGAGGGTGACGCGGCGGGATGCGAGATCGCAGGCGAGGCTCAACTGCGCGCCTTGCGATCCCTCGCCGAACAACGCGCGCGTGGTCGAGCCGGTCGCCACATAGCGCCAGTCTCCGGTCGTCTGCGGCGCGTCCATCCAGTTGTCGTAAGTTGGCGTGACCATTGCAGGCGGAGCGGCGCTCGGCT
>JBARVT010000009.1:0-11853 GCA_049646405.1 Alteraurantiacibacter sp. | reverse complement strand
GTGTGGCGGCGTGCCAGGAAGGATCTGGCGCTGCGCACTCGTCTCCGTTTCGCCCCGACTTTGACCGCATTCGATCCTTCATACCGACACACCAAAAAGGCCCACCCCCTGCCAGGGATGGGCCTTTCTGGCGCGCCAGGAAGGATTCGAACCTCCGACCGCCTGATTCGTAGTCAGGTACTCTATCCAGCTGAGCTACTGGCGCGCGAGTGAGGTGGCCACTTAGGCGGGGCATCTGGGCTTGGCAAGGGCTTATCCGGCGCTTCGGGCATTAAGGCGGGCGAGCAGTCGGCGGTCCATCGGGGCGAGCGGGAGTGCACCGGCCTCCTCCAGCGCAAACCAGCCCCATGCCTGCCCTTCGCGTCCGACAGGCTCCCCGCATTCCTGCCGCGACGTGTAAAGAAACAGGACAATTCGGCAGGAGCCGTTTTCCTCGGCGAAATGCGCTGCCTCCAGCGCCTCCGCATCGAGCGACAGGCCAAGTTCTTCTCCAATCTCCCGCACAAGCGATTCTCGCGGAGTTTCGCCGATTTCCACCTTGCCGCCGGGAAATTCCCAGAGCCCGCCATGGTGCTTGCTGGCAGACCGCTGCTGCAACAGCACGCGCCCGTCCGCATCCTCCAGCGCCAGCGCGACGACCGGCAGCCATGTCGGGAAATTTTCCACGTTAACCATCTGTCGCAACGCCCCGGAAAGGCGGACCTGTAAAACGTTGTGCCATCGCGTCCCAGCAACAAGGAACAACCGTGAACGTCTTTTCCACTTTCAAGCGGCTCCTCACAGACGAGCAGGGCGCGACCGCTGTCGAATACGGGTTGATCCTGGCGCTGATCGTCATCGCCATGATCGTCGGCCTGCAAGGCCTCGCTACAGAGACTATCGGCATGTGGACCGGGATCGAGGCGAAAGTATCAGCTGCCACCGCGTAGTTAGGACTTTTTCAATACATGCCCCGTATTTCCCGAAACAGCTCAACAGGCCAAGCCCGGTTGAGCCGGGTACGAAGACCAAATGACCAGGAGACTGAAATGACCTTCTTCAAGAACATGATCCGTGACGAGCAGGGTGCTACCGCCATCGAATACGGCCTCATCGCCGCCCTGATCGCCGTTGCCGCGATCACCGCGATGCAGAGCCTCGGCACCGAGCTCTCCTCGACCTTCAACAACGTGAAGACCGAACTGACCGAAGCCAACAAGGCCAACGTCTAAGTTTCGCGACTTACGCAAACGGAAAGGGCGGCAGGGAAACCTGCCGCCCTTTTTTGTTTGCGCGAAAGGAATGCGCCGCGCGTCAGTTGCTGCGCACGACGACCTTGTAGGTCTGTCCCGCGCGCACCTGCTCGTTGCCGAAGAGCCCATTGAGCACGCGAAACCGCGCTTCCTGCCCGTTATCATAGGCCATGCGGCGCGCCATGCTTGCGACCGTGTCGTTCGGGCCTGCCTGAACCACGTCGATCCGGCGCGGCACGACGCTGCCCGCCTCGGCGGAGCTGATCCGGCGCATGGATTCGTAAAGCGAATTGAACACGCCCGCCTGCCCCGCAGGGGTGATCGACTGGAAGTGGTAGGCCGATCCGTTACCGAAATCGTAGGCGAAGACGGTGACGTCCACCTGCTGCTGACCATTGTTCACCCGCGCCGTGCCGTAGGCGGCGGGAAGGCCATTCACCGTCGTGCGCTGGATATTGGACGGCTGCAAATTCGCCTGCTGCCCGCCAATCTGCTGGAACACCTGCCGGACATAGGTGTCGAGGTTACTGTTATACGGCGCAATGGTCAGCTGCGCCGTGCCCCGGTCTCCGTTGATGGACACGGCGCGCGTTGAGTTGACCATGTAAAAGCCCTGCGGCGCGGTGAAGCTGAATTGCAGGATCGGATGGATGAACTGGCGGCCTTCGATCAGGCCCTGTTCCGGATCGTCGCCATAGATCATGCCGTCGATATTCTGCATGAAGACTTCGCGATTGGTCCGCCCGGTGGCACCACCTGCAAGCTGGCGCGCATTCTGCACGCGGCTGGCCGGATCGGGGTGCGTGCTCGCCCATTCGGGGATCGTCGCATTGTCGCGGCCCTGCAACTGCGCATCGAGCTGGTTCTGCGCGGCGAGGCTCTGCAGCAGCGTCGACATCGCCTGCGGATCGTAACCCGCACGGTTGAGATACTGGATCCCGAGCTGGTCGGCCTCGGTTTCCTGGCTGCGCGAATACCGCAGTGTAGCAAGCTGCGAGGTCTGCTGCGCGAGTTGCCCCAGCTCAGGACTGCCAAGAACAGCGCCGCCGATAATCGTGCCCAACAAGCCGAGTAGCTGGTTCTGCTGCGCCGTCTGTTGCCGACGGGCCGAGTGGCGCGCAGCGACGTGGCCGACTTCATGGCCGAGCACGGCGGCAAGCTCCGCCTCGTTGTTCATCAGGTTAACGAGCTGGCGCGTCGCGTAGACATAGCCGCCGGGCACGGCGAAAGCGTTGTTCACGCTCGAATTGAGCAGTGTCACATCGAAGGCACCGGGCGTCGTGGCGAGGCCCGATTGCACGGCGATGCCCTGCCCGACACGCTCGACGTAGCGAGCCGACGGACCGGTCATCTCGCCGCCGAACTCGGCAACGAATTGCTCGTGATATTGTGCACCCTGCTGCGCCTCGGCCTGCGTAATGGGCGATCCGGGCGCGACGTTTGCACCGGGAATCGAAGCGCAGGCCGACATGGCGATAGCGCCGATGGAAATGGCGGCGAGCGTTCTGGTCTTGCGGGTAAACGAATGCGACATGCGGGTGTCCTCCAGCCTTTCAGGAAGGCGGTTTCGCCCGCCTTTACCGATGTTTCACCAAATCGCCGCCGGTCCGCAATGTTCCCGAACGGCGGGGCGTGAATCTATTGCCGCAGGCTTTGCCCGATGGCGAGGAAGCGGTCTTCGCGCTGGGCGCGCAGCGCATCGGGGGCCAGCCCTTCAAGGCCTGCCAGCTCCTCGTCGATGGCATCGACAAGGTTGTCGACCGCCACTGCCGCATCGCGATGCGCGCCGCCGAGCGGTTCGGGCACGACGCGGTCGATTACCTTCAGCTCGAGCAAGTCCTGCGCTGTCAGCTTCATCGCCTCGGCTGCCTGCGGGGCCTTATCCCCGGTGCGCCAGAGGATCGAGGCGCAGCCTTCGGGAGAGATCACCGAATAGACGGCGTGCTCGAACATCAGCACGCGCTCCGCGCTCGCCAGCGCCACCGCGCCGCCCGATCCGCCCTCACCCACAATGGCCGCGACCATCGGCACGCCCAGCGCAAGGCACGCCTCGGTCGAGCGGGCGATGGCCTCGGCCTGCCCACGCTCCTCGGCTTCGATGCCCGGAAACGCGCCCGACGTATCGACCAGCGTCACGACCGGCAAGCCGAAGCGGTCGGCCAGTTTCATCAGGCGGATCGCCTTGCGATAGCCCTCCGGCTTGCCCATGCCGAAATTGTGCTTGATGCGGGTCTCGGTGTCGTGGCCCTTTTCGTGCCCGATCAGCACGACCTTGCGGCCCTTAAGCACTGCCAGACCGCCCATGATCGCCTGGTCGTCGCCATAGAGCCGGTCCCCGCCGAGCGGGATGAACTGCTCGAAGCCGAGATTGACATAGTCGCAGAAATGCGGCCGGTTGGAATGGCGGGCGACTTGCGTTTTCTGCCACGGCGTGAGCTTGGCATAGGTGCTTTCGAGCAGCCTTGCGCTCTTCGTTTCGAGCCGTTGCAACTCGCCCGAAATATCGACATCGCCGTCATCGCCCGCGGCATTGCGCAAATCGGCGATCTTCGCTTCCAGCTCGGCGACGGGCTTTTCGAATTCGAGGAAAGTGGCCATCCGCCGCCGCTACCCGCCTCTGTGCGCAGCCGCAAGGGGATGCCGCTCGTTCACTAGCGCAACGAGCCGGGCGGAATCGACATGGGTATAGATCTGCGTGGTTGCGATATCGGCATGGCCGAGGAGGGTCTGCAGAACGCGCAGGTCCGCCCCGCCCTCCAGCAGGTGGGTGGCAAAGGCGTGGCGCAGGACGTGGGGGCTGACCTTGGCTGGATCGAGATCGGCGCGCGCGGCCAATTCCTTCACCAATTGGTAAAGCCGGATGCGGCTGATATGGCCCGTACGCGAGGGGAAGAGATGCGGCGAGGTGCTGGCGCGTACCGCCATCCAGCGCGCGATGGCCGCTTGCGCGCGGCGGCTCACCGGCACCATGCGCTGCTGCCCGCCTTTTCCGGTGATTGTCAGGAACGGCGCATCGCGCGGCACCGCGCTGACGGGCAGCGCCACTAGCTCACTTGCGCGCAGGCCGGAGCCGTAGAGCAATTCGAGCAGCGCCAGCATGCGCACGGCAGCAGGCTGCTCGCTCGCTGCCTCGACTTCGGAACGGGCGAGGAAGCGCTCGACTTCCTCATGAGAAAGGATTTTCGGCAAGGGTCGGCGCGCCTGTGGGCGGACAAGGACGGCGGACGGATCGTCGGCTCGCCAGCCTTCGTCGATGCAGAAACCGTAGAACTGGCGCAGCGCGGAAATCTTGCGCGCCACGGTGGATGGCGCAAGGTCGCTCCAGGCCTTTGATAATTTGCCCAGATCGTGGCGTGTCGCCGTGACATAGTCCCCCACCACGCGCTCGCCCTGCTCCAGGTCCCGGCGATAAGCTGCCAGCGTGTTCGCTGCCGCGCCGCGCTCGGCCGCCAGCATGGCGAGGAAGGCGTCGATCGCCGCCGACATCAGCTGCGCGCGACCGCCTCCGCGGCGATCATCCGTGCTTCGGCGGACAAGCCCACGCGGTTCAGCGCGGACACAATGAGGTAGAGGTGGCGCGGTGTCATCCGGTCCCAACTTTCGCCTTGCATCCCAACACCTGCGAGCAGCGCGACAAGCGCGGGATTATCGACCTCCGCGGCGCGGGAAATCGCGCGGCCCCAGGGGCCTACCCGTGTGAAATTGGCACCTACCCGGTCTGCGAAGTCTGCGAAATCGTCATCGTCCATCCGGCCCAGTCCGGCCAGACCGGCGACCAGGAAAGCGGACTTGCGCTGCTCCGCGCTGCCGTCATTGTCGACAAACTCGTCCACCGCGCCGCTATCGACAGCACCGGTTGACTCAGGCTGCGCGAGCGCGAGCAGCGCCCATGCCTCGCTGCCTTCAGGCACAGCTTCGACCCATCGCAAGGCGTTGGCATCAAGGCCCGCCGCCAGCATGGAAGCGATCAGAGACGCGGCATCCTCCGCACGGGCTTCGCTCACCGGCACGCGGGCGGCGGCATAGGCAGTCAGCACGCGGCGACCGTAATTTTGCTCCGCACCGTCGGCCCACAAGTCGCGCAAGGCGGAAAGGCGCGCGGCGACGGTTGGCGCGGCATAGGCATCGCGCAGCAGTCCGGCATCGCCCTTGTCGCTTTGCTCGTAGGCCTCGCTCACCCAGAGCTGGCTGTAGAGGTCGACCATCGCCGCCGCGGAGAGGACACCGCGCGCGCCTGCACGGTCAGCAGACCGCACCCGGTCGAGCAGGGGGGTGGCAGGCACAAGTGCATCGGACACGTCGAGCGAAGGTGGCAGGTCATCGGCAAGGTTTTCGGGAAGCTCTACGCCCAGCGCCCGGGCCAGCGCGAAGCGCCACGGCGTCAATTCGTCGACCCCGTCCCACTCGATATTCACCGCGCGCGCGCTCTCCGCCGCGCCTCCGGCGTACCTTTGTGCGAGTCGAACATCGATCTCGTCGATCTCTCCGCGAGAAAGGACGCGGTTCAGGCGACGGTCGGCGCTGCGCGTGTCGCCGAGATATCCCGCGCAGATCGCCTGCACCATTTCCCACTGCGCATCCTCGCGGATGTCGCTTTTCAGGCGCGCGACCGGGCACATGCCGAGAATGTCGCCGGTCGCGAGGTAGGATTGCAGCGCAGCGTCGGTCAGCAAGCGGTTGTAATTGCCGCCGTCGACATCCTGCACCAGCGCGCGGGCTACCGCGCCTTCGCCCATATTGTTGAGCGCTCGCGCACGCAGCCCTGCAAAACCCACCGGGTCCATCCCGCGAGGCGCGTCGAGGCGGCTCGCCAGCGCTCGGCGCAGCAGGATATGGCCCCAGCGCGATACGACCGGGCCGTCCAGCCCCTGCAACGCCGCCTGGACAAGCCTGGCCGGCTGGCCTGCAAGCGAGCCGCTGGGGAAACCGCCCTCGCCGGAAGACAGTACGCCGATCTCCGCAGTGGAGCGCCGCGCGGCGGCGGGAATGTCGAACTTCGGACGCAGGCCGAGGATCTCGTTGACCTCGTCGCTCTCCATCCGCTCGAGTTCTTCGAGCGTAGGGAAGCCTGGCGGCAGCGAGAAACTACCGCCACCACCGCCACCGGAGGGTCGGTTCGGCTCGCGGTAATTGTCGGGCAACTCCTGCACCACCGGCGTACTGCCGCCAGACGGCTGCGACGGGCGTGGTGTCGGTGACGGGGTCGGGCTGGCCTGCGGCGGCGGATCGCGAAAGGCTGGCGGCAGCAAATCTTCGGGATCGCCCGCCAGTGCCATCGTGCTGCTCAGCGCCAGTCCCGCCGTTCCCGCAAGAAATGCAATCCGCTTCACTCACCCAACTCCGGCACCTGCACGGGCTCCACGATCAGCCGCTGTTCCTGCTGCCCGCCGTCGAACCAGGCGAGGCCCAGTAACGCCAGCACCAGCACGAGCGCGGCAATCGTCAATGTCCGGCGAATTCGCAAGGCGCGACACCATTCCCGTCTCTGTTCAAGGCCGGACAACCCGCCCGGCGACCTTGCCAGCGCGGTTAGCCCAATTATAGGCGGTGCGGCAATGACCATTGCCCGCAAACTTCCCGACGATGCGACGATCCGCGATATCCGCGCCCGGCTGGACCGGCCGCTGGTGTTGGTCGGCATGATGGGCGCGGGCAAATCGACGGTCGGCCGTAAGCTGGCAACAACGCTCGGCATGCAGTTCACCGATGCCGATGACGAGATCGTGGCGGCTGCCGGGATGACGGTCGCCGAGGTGTTCGACCGCTTCGGCGAGGAGCATTTCCGCGACGGCGAGCGGCGCGTGATCGCGCGGCTGATAGAGGATAGCGGGCCGGACTGGGTGATCGCCACGGGCGGCGGTGCATTCCTGCACGCGGAAACGCGCGCGCTGATACTCGAAAAAGGCGTCGCCATTTGGCTCGATGCGGCGATCGACACGCTGGTGGAGCGGGTGCAGCGCAACGATCGCCGCCCTCTGCTACGCACCGGCGACATTCCTGCGAAGGTCACCGCGATGAAACAAGAGCGCAGCCCTTTCTACAGCCAGGCGCATCTGCATGTGGCGTCGGACACCGGCCCGCATCTCACCGCCGTTACGCGCATCCTGGAGAAGCTCGACACATGGCTGACGTAACAGTCGATCTCGCCGGGCGCAGCTATGTCGTAAAGGTCGGCCACGGCTTGTTGGGCGACGCACTGGCGCATGTGCGGCCTTTCGTGGAGCGATACGGCGCGCGCCCGGTGCCGGTCGTCACCGATGCGAATGCACTTGCGGCGCAGGGCGAGCGGCTGGCGCATTCATTTGCGGCGGACGGCTACGCGATCGACTGGTTCGTCTGCGAGCCGGGCGAGGGCGCGAAAAGCTGGGCGCTTCTGGAAGATCTGACCGACTGGCTGTTGGAGCGTGGTGTCGAGCGCGGCGACCATATCTTTGCGCTCGGCGGCGGGGTGATTGGCGACCTGACAGGGTTTGCCGCTGCGGTCCTCAAACGCGGCTGCGGCTTCGTGCAACTCCCGACGACGCTTCTGGCGCAGGTCGATTCGTCGGTCGGCGGGAAGACGGCGATCAATGTCGCGGCGGGCAAGAACCTCGTCGGCGCGTTCCACCAGCCTTCGCTGGTGCTGGCCGACACGCAGGCGCTCGAAACGCTCCCCGACCGCGAGATGCGCTGCGGCTATGCGGAAGTCATCAAATACGGGATCCTCGGTGATGCGCAGTTCTTCGAGTGGTGCGAGGAGAACGGGCCTGCCGTAATAGCCCGCGAACAATTTGCGTTGGACCATGCCGTCACCACCAGCGTGGCTGCCAAGGCACGCATCGTTGCAAAAGACGAGCGTGAGACTGGCGGGGCGCGCGCACTGTTGAACCTCGGACACACCTTTGGCCACGCACTGGACGCGGAGACCGGCTATTCGGACAAGCTGCTCCATGGTGAAGCGGTCGCACTCGGCATGGTGCTGGCGGCGCGCTATTCGGCACGGCGCAGCTATATTTCGCTGGATGAAACAGCGCGCGTGACGGCAGCGATCGACGCGGTCGGCCTGCCGAGCGAGATTGCCGCGCTAGAGCTAAGTTGCGACGGCGACAAGCTCGCGCGCCATATGCTGCACGACAAGAAAATGGACGCGGGCACCCTGCCCTTCATTCTGCTCAAGGGTATCGGCGAGGCCTTCATCGACCGCGGCGTCGATATGGGCGACATCGCCGCTTTCCTCGGCGAGCAGCTACAGGCGCATTGAGCGCGGCCTATTCGCCCTCGCCGTAGATCGCGACTTCGCTGAGGCTCTCGCTGTCAGCACGGGCGCGATACATGCCGCTGGTGTTGAAGCTGAACGCCGTCTCGCCGCTCGCTCCAACGACGATCACTCCGCCATCGCCGCCCAGTTCGGCCACCTCGGCCATGACATTGTCCGCTGCTTCCATCGGTCCCATGCCGGTGAGCAGAACGAGGTCGCAGATCGTCTTCGCCACGACGGCGCGTATGAAGTACTCGCCCGCCCCGGTGGCCGAGACGGCGCAGCTGCGATTGTCGGCATAGGTGCCTGCCCCGATGACCGGCGAATCGCCGATCCGGTCCCATCTCTTGCCGGTCATGCCGCCAGTGCTGGTGCCCGCAGCGAGGTTTCCATGCATGTCGCGCGCGACCGCGCCAACCGTGCCGAAGCGGTGCTGATCCTCATCGAGCAGGGAGACTTGCCCCGCCTTGTAGCGTTCGAGCGCGCCAGCGCGGCGAGGCGTCACGAACCAATCGGTCGCCACGCGGTCGAGATCGGTGTCGTCGGCAAATTCCTCCGCGCCATCGCCGCTCAGGAACACGTGCCGCCCATCGCGCATAACCTCGCGCGCCAAGAGGATCGGATGCCGCACGGTCGAGAGGCCCGACACCGCGCCCGCGGCGCGGCTTTCGCCCAGCATCAGCGAGGCATCGTGCGAGATACCGCCATCCCATGTCAGCACCGCGCCGCGCCCGGCATTGTAGAGCGGATCATCCTCCATCCGCGTGATGACCGCGATCACCGCGTCTTCGGCGCTGCCGCCGCTGGCAAGGATGGTGGACCCGGCATCGAGTGCCGCCTGCAGCGAGGCGCGATAGGCCGCGTCCTGCTCCGCCGTCATCGCATCGCGGCTGATCGTGCCCGCCCCGCCATGCAGCGCGATGGACCAGCGCGCCGGTTCGTCATCTTGCGCCTGCGCGGCAGCGGGAAGCAGCATGGCGAGCGCCAGTGCGGCGTGGCGAAACGTGCGGATCATCGGCGGCCCCTCGATTGTCTTGTGCTCGCCTCATGCCGGAAATGGGGCGAGCATGGCAAGGCCGCTATTCGATACCAGGCGGCGGCGCGGCATCGGGTGCGCGCGGCTGCGGATACATCGCGTTCATCCGCGCGTCCGAGGTCGGATTGCCGACCGTCACGATCTCTCCGTCGCCGCAGGCCGCGCGAAACTCTATCATGCTCGGCCCGCCGGGGCGGATCGGATTGGGCGCGGCCCAAGTCACCATCTCACCGACGCGCGCAGCAACCTGTCCGGTAACCCGGTTGACAAGCACGTAATACCCCTCCGCGTCTATATCGAGGCCGGTTTCGGCGTGGAACCACGCGAGCTTCTCGTCCGACGGGTTGCCTTGCTGCTGGAGGTAGAAGCACCCGTCGCGCAGCACGATGCGCCCGCCATCCGCCGCCTCGTTGAGCATCCCGGCGCGCTGCTCGCTGGCAGGCCAAATGCGGATACCTCGCGCCGCCGCTTCGCTGACGCGCGAGGTGCGCAATTCAGGGACGAACGACCAGCCGAGATGCGGCGGCGCGGTCCAACCGTTCTCCGCGACCCAGGCATCGAAATCGGCGGGCGTCATGACGATGGAGAAGTTGGTGATCGGCCCGTCCTCGCCCTTCCCGTCGAGCCCGTAGCCATCGACGACGCCGAGCGTATTCAGGCGTTCGAGCCAGATCTCCCCGATCTGCCTGGCGTTGGCAGGCAAAATGGGGGTTCCCTCGCGCCGAAGGCCGTCGAATTCGACACGCGGCGCATTGCGAATGATCGCTTCGTAATCGGGCGAAGGCGCTTCGGTCTGCGTCGCAAAGTCTCGCGCGTCTTGGGAATCGTTCGCCATGTCTGGCCCCTCCCCCTGCGCCCCGCACGCCGCGAGCGCGATGAACGGCAAAAGAAACAAGTGTTTCATCGGTCTCTCCTTGCCGTAGAGCATCGCAAACACTGCCTGAACCGCCGCTGGCCTAGCGCATGAGGACGAGCTCTTCCGCCATCGTCGGGTGGATCGCCGTGGTCGCGTCGAAATCGGCCTTGGTAAGCCCGGCTTTTACCGCGATGGCGGCGGCCTGCATCATCTCTGGCGCTTCGGGCGCGATCATGTGGATGCCGACGATCTTGCCGGTGTCGCCGTCGCAGATCATCTTGAACAGGCTACGCTCATTACGACCAGCGACGACGTTCTTCATGGCGCGGAAATCGGAAAGGTACACCTTCACGCTGCCCAGCGCGTTCTTCGCCTCGCCCTCGGTCATGCCCACGGCGGCAATGGGCGGGTGGCTGAAAACGGCGCTGGGAATGCAGCCATGGTCGACCGCAACCGGATCGCCGCCGCCGAACACAGTATCGGCAAAGGCCTGCCCTTCGCGGATAGCAACAGGGGTGAGTTGCACGCGGTCGGTCACGTCGCCCACGGCATAGATGTGATCGACACTCGTCTTGCTGAAGCGATCAACCTTGATCTCGCCTTTGTCGCCCAGTTCCACGCCGATCTTGTCCAGTCCGAGACCCTTAGTGGCCGGAACGCGGCCCGTCGCGAACATGACGAGGTCGGCCTTTTCCTCCTCACCATCGGTCAGCTTCACGAAAAAACCGCCTTCGTTGCATGGCTTGATATATTCGAAGGTCGTGTTGAAGCGGAATTTGATGCCCTTCATCGTGCTGATCTGCAGCAGCCGGTCCCGCACCGCCTCGTCATAGCTTCGCAGCAGCCGGTCACCGCGATTGACGATGTGAACGTCGCAGCCGAATTCGTTGAAAATGCCCGCGAACTCGTTTGCGATGTAGCCGCCGCCTGCGATGATGATCTTCTTCGGCAACTCGTCTAGATGGAACGCCTCGTTGGAACTGATGGCGTGCTCCGCCCCCTGGCATTCAGGCATGCGCGGATAGGCGCCGGTGGCGATAAGGATGCGTTCCGCGGTCAGTTTGGTGCCGTCGTCCAGCGTTATTTCGTGCTCGCCTGTCAGCGTGGCGCGCTGCTTGTAGATGGTAACATCGTGGTTCTCGAGCGTCTCGGTATAAGCACCCTCGATGCGCTTGACATCGGCCAGCACGTTGTCGCGCAGCTTCACCCAGTCAAAGCTCTTCTCTCCGATGGTCCAGCCGAAATTCTGGCAATCCTCCAGATCCTCCGCGAAATGAGCGCCGTAGACGAGCATCTTCTTGGGGACGCAGCCGCGGATGACGCAGGTTCCGCCGACCCGGTGCTCTTCCGCAATCGCCACCCTCGCCCCGTGCGCCGCCGCCACCCGGCTGGCGCGCACGCCGCCCGAACCCGCGCCGATGGTGAAAAGATCAAGGTCGTAACTGTCGGACATGAAGGCTCCTTCGCTCGCGCCGGACACGCGATATGGTCC
>JBARVT010000008.1:0-5313 GCA_049646405.1 Alteraurantiacibacter sp. | reverse complement strand
CTTCCGGCTACGCGACGGGTGCTTCAGCTTCCGCAGCGCCTTCGCCTCGATCTGGCGGATACGTTCTCGGGTCACCGAGAACTGCTGGCCGACTTCTTCCAGCGTGTGATCGGTGTTCATGCCGATGCCAAAGCGCATGCGCAGCACGCGCTCCTCGCGCGGGGTCAGGCTTGCAAGGACACGCGTGACCGTTTCCTTCAGGTTCGCCTGGATTGCGGCATCCACAGGGATGATCGCGTTCTTGTCCTCGATGAAATCGCCAAGATGCGAGTCCTCCTCGTCGCCGATTGGCGTTTCGAGCGAAATCGGCTCCTTGGCGATCTTCATCACCTTGCGGACCTTTTCGAGCGGCATCGAAAGGCGCTCTGCCATTTCCTCCGGGGTGGGCTCGCGGCCCTGTTCGTGCAGGAACTGGCGGCTCGTGCGCACCAGCTTGTTGATCGTCTCGATCATGTGGACCGGGATACGGATAGTCCGCGCCTGATCGGCGATACTGCGCGTGATCGCCTGCCGGATCCACCATGTGGCGTAGGTGCTGAACTTGTAGCCGCGGCGGTATTCGAACTTGTCGACCGCCTTCATAAGGCCGATATTGCCTTCCTGGATCAGGTCGAGGAACTGCAGTCCGCGATTGGTGTATTTCTTGGCGATGGAGATGACGAGGCGCAGGTTCGCCTCGACCATTTCTTTCTTCGCAATGCGCGCCTCGCGCTCGCCTTTCTGCACCATGTTCACGATGCGGCGGAACTCGTCGAGACTCATGCCCGTCTGACTGGCGATGTCGGCAATCTCGGCGCGGATGCGCTCGACCGCATCGGCCTCGTTCGCGGCAAAGGCGGCCCATTTCTTGTCGCTTCTTGCCTTGTCCTTCAGCCACGCATCGTCGAGCTCGTTACCGACATAGCTGTTAAGGAAGTCGATGCGCTTCACCTTGTGCCGTTCGGCGAGGCGCAGCATCTGGCCGCCAAGCGCAGTCAGCCGGCGATTGAAGGCGTAGAGGTTGTCGACGAGATATTCGATCTTCGTCGCGTGGAACTGCACGCTTTCGACCTGCGCGGTCAGCTCCTCGCGCAGTTTTTCGTACTTGTTTTCCTTGACGGCGGGGAAAGCCTCGCCCGCGCCCAGTGTCTCGACGCGGTTGGCCTGCAGCTTCTCGAAGGTCTTGAACAGCTTCGTTATGGTGGCGAAGCGTTCAAGCGCCTCGGGTTTCAGCGCGGCTTCCATCTGCGCGAGGGACATGGTGTTGTCCTCGTCGTCGTCATCGTCGTCCTTCTTGGAGGAAGAGCCTTCGCCATCTTCGTCGTCGTCCCGTTCCTCGTCATCCTCGTCATCGTCGTCGCGGATGGTAGGGCCAGCGGTCTCCTCGGAAATCTCGCCGTCGTCATCGTCCTCGCCATCCTCGGTCATCTTGTCGACCGGGGGCTCCTTGGACAACATCGCGTCGAGATCGAGGATCTCGCGCAGCTGCATTTCCTCGTTGTTGAGCGCTTCGGACCACATGATAATGGCGTGGAAAGTGATCGGGCTTTCGCAAAGCCCGATGATCATTGTGTCGCGGCCTGCCTCGATACGCTTGGCGATAGCGATTTCGCCCTCGCGGCTGAGCAGTTCGACTGCACCCATTTCGCGCAGGTACATGCGGACCGGATCGTCCGTGCGGCCTTCGCCCGCGGTCGAGTTCTTCTTTTCAGGAACGTTCTTCTTCGCGTCGGAGGCCTGCGATTCGCTGCCGGTGGGAGCGATCTCTTCGGGGCCGTCATCGTCCTCTTCGGCTTCCTCGGCGCTCTCGACGATCTGCACGCCCATGTCCGAAAGCGCGGACTGGATGTCCTCGATCTGGTCGGAACTCATCTCGCCCGAAGGCAGCGCCTCGTTCAGCTCGTCATAGGTGACGTAGCCCTTGCGCTTGGCCTTCGCGATCATCTTCTTGATCGATGCTTCGTTCAGGTCGATCAGCGGTGCGTCGTCGGCCTGGGTTTTTGGTTTGCTCTTGGAAGCCATGGGGGAGTGTCAGTCCGTTTCCTGTTCGCTTCCGGCGGGCATCGGCTCGCCGGAGGTCCTATGCGTTTCTGCGGCCAGAGCCGCCCGTTTGCGCGCCATTTGCCCCAGACGCGCGTCGATTTCCACCCTTCGTTTGCGCAGGCGTTGCTGCTCGGCAAAGGCGCCGTCCGGGTCGGTATCGAAGCGACGCGTGGCCGCGGCAATCGCCGCATCGAGCGCAGGCCTTTCAACCAGCAACGACACGGCTTCGGCCAGTTCCTCCCTCGCGGCGCCCGGATCGGAACCTTCATCGAGGAAGGCGAAACGGGCTTTATCCGGCGCCGGCGGCAGGATGTCTGCTTGCGATATGGGCGGTTTGCCGCCCGCTTCAAGCATTTGGGCATTTTCGAGGAGATAATCTACGGCAGGCGCCAGTGTGCGATCACTGTCGGCAAGGGCGAGCAGACTGTCGGCGTGGCGATGGATGTCCTCAGGGAAGCGCAGCAGCCCAGCGATGACAGCGGGACCGAGCGCATCAGCCCTATTGGATTCTGCGGACCGGCGGAGCTGCGCGATAACCTCTACCGAGGTGCGCTGTGGCGGCGGCTTACCGAAGCTGCCGCGCGGCACGAAATCGCGCTTCGGAAAGGCGAAGCTGCCGTACCGGTCGAACAATTCGCGCCTGTATAGCGACTTGATGTCAGGATGCTGGATCGTCTCGACATGGTCGATCAGCCGCGCCTTCAGGCCCGCCTTGTCCTCGGGCGAGGCGAGGGGCTGGGCGTCGCGTTCGTGTTCCCAAATCAGGTCGAGCAGCGATTTGGGCTGGGCGAGGAGCTTATCTATTGCCTTAGCGCCGCCGTGCTGGACGAGATCGTCGGGGTCCATCCCGCCGGGCAGTTGCACGACCTGCAGGCTGTGGCCGGGCTTTAGCAGTGGCAAAGTGCGTTCGGCGGCGCGCATGGCGGCGCGCTTGCCGGCATTGTCGCCATCGAAGCACAGGACCGGCTTGTCCGCCATGCGCCAGAGCAGTTCGACCTGCTGTTCGGTGAGCGCGGTGCCCATTGGCGCCACCGCATCCTCGATACCGGCCTGCGCGAGCGCGACCACGTCCATATAGCCTTCGACGGCGATAACGCGGTCTGTCTTGCGGCTTGCAGGACCGGCGCGGTGGAGGTTGTAGAGCGTGCGCCCCTTGTCGAAGAGCGGCGTGTCGGGCGAGTTCAAATATTTCGCGACCCCGTCCCGGCTTTCGAGGATGCGTCCGCCGAACGCGATCACCCGCCCGCGAGCATCGTGGATGGGCAGCATCAACCGTCCGCGAAAGCGCGAATAAGGAATCTTGTCCTCGACTTCGATCAGCAGGCCCGCCTCGACCAGCATCTTCTCGTCGAACTGGCTAAGCGCCTTTTTCAGCCGCTGCTTGTCGTCGGGCGCGTAGCCGAAGCCGAATTGCTCGATCACTCGCTGCGATAGCCCGCGCTTTTCGAGATAGCGGCGCGCGCCGGTGCCTTCGTCGGAAGCGAGGCGGGCGACGAACCAGTCCTGCGCCGCCGCCATGACATCGTGCAGGCTCGCCCGCTTCTCCGCCGCTTTGGCCGCGCGCGGATCGGGGGCGGGGACATCCATGCCCGCTTCCGCCGCCAGCTCCTTCACCGCGTCCAAGAATTCGAGCCCGCGCTGCTCGATCATCCAGTCGATCGCGCTGCCATGAGCCTGGCAGCCGAAGCAGTGGTAGAAGCCCTTCTGATCGTTGACGTAGAAGCTGGGCGTCGCCTCGTTATGGAAAGGACAGCACGCCTTCCACTCGCGCCCCGCGCGCTGGAGTTTCGTCGTGCGCATGACAAGCGCGGACAACGTCGTGCGCGCCTTCAATTCGTCCAGCCATTGCGGGGAGAGCGCCATGATCAATCAATGCGCGCGCATCCTCCGCATTTCAAGCGTATCGCTCAGCCCGCTGTGGATGCCCTTGGCGAAGCACAGGCGTTAGTCGCACCCTCGCTCGCCGCAGGATAGGGGCCGGGGCCTTGCGCGGAGGTATAGTTGGCGAAGACCTCGTAGGCCTCGGACGGGCCACCAGGCGGCAGGGTCGATTGCCAGAAGAAGGTGATTGGTTCGGCCTGGCCCCACT
The DNA here is from genome assembly GCA_049646405.1 of Alteraurantiacibacter sp. Taxonomy (GTDB): domain Bacteria; phylum Pseudomonadota; class Alphaproteobacteria; order Sphingomonadales; family Sphingomonadaceae; genus Alteraurantiacibacter. The sequence continues at coordinate 1,202 of JBARVT010000008.1, read as the reverse complement.
GTTCGCCGCCATCGCCTTCCTCGATCGTCCAGGCGAGGCCGTTTTCGTGACAGCTGATGATCACCGCGCCGTTCGCGCCGATCGCACCTTCGGCCTCCGCGCGGGCGAAGCCTGCGGTGCCGGTGAAGCCGTGGCTCGGCATGGTCATGCGGAAGGCTTCCATCGTCTCCACGTCGGAGGCATCGTTGCCTGTGCCACTCCCGGTATCGGGATCGTTGTCCTCGCCCGGATAGACGATGTGGACATAGGTGTAGATCGTGCCTTCGGGCGCGGTGGCGGGGTCGCATTCGTCCATCCCGGCAGGGCAGGCCACATAGCTGGTGATGTCGGCAAAGGCGCCGTCGGCATTGGTCATGCGCGACTTCACCTCCGGTCCTTGCGGGCCGACGATCTTGGCACCGAGCTGCAGGTCCATGAAATCGGTGACGGGCAGCGCCTCGCGGGCGAGCTCGGCTTCGGACTGTTCGGCGGCGAGATTTTCGCCTTCGGTCACGTCCTCGACATCGGCATCGTTGGAACAGGCGGCAAGCGCCATGGCGGCGACAAGAGCGGGCAGGGCGATGGCGTGTTTCATCGGGTCGGTCCTCATGCAGGGCGCCTCTCGGGCGCGCAATCGGACAGAAGAACCCGCCGCCGGAAGGGTGAGTTCCGGCGAGTACGCAATTTGATGGTTAACCGCGCAGCAAGATCTGCCGCTACTCGGCGGTGTCATCGCTCTCCGCATCCTCGTCGGGCGGGAAAGGGCCGGTTACGGTGGCCATGTCGCCGTCGATGCGCAGTTCGTAGGCGTTGGCGGGGCCTTCGGGCGGGAGGGTGGATTGCCAGAAAAGTGTGAGCGTCTCGCCCGCCATCCAGCCGTCGCCCTGCGTCACGCGCCAGGTGATCATCCCGTCTTCCAACTGCACGCGAATGCCGCCGTCCTCGCCCAGCGTCTGCGTCGCCTGTTCCATGTCGTAGCCGACGACATTGGCGAAGCCGGTGGCGGGCATCGTCATGCGGAATACCATTGTTTCGGGCGGCGCAGGCCCTTCGTCACCCGGCTCAGTATCGGAGTCGCCAAGCGTAATGCGGTGGACGTAGGTGTAGATCGCACCTTCCGCCTGGTCTGCCGGATTGCATTCGGTCGCGGTCGCGGCGGCGGGCATTTCGGCATCGCTCTCGGGAGCAGGACAAGCGACATAGCTGACCATTTCGCCCATCAC
>JBARVT010000007.1:0-5642 GCA_049646405.1 Alteraurantiacibacter sp. | reverse complement strand
CCGCTGTCGAGCACGAGGAAGCACTCCCCGTTCGTGTGCGGCTTGACCTGGCGCACTTGGTCAAGGTTGACGATCGTCGAGCGATGCACGCGCTGGAAGGTGCGCGGGTCGAGACGGCGTTCGAGGTCTTTCATGGTCTCGCGCAGGATCAGTGAATTGTCGCCGGTATAGATGCACATATAGTCGCCTGCCGCCTCGATATGCTCGATCGTGTCGACATCTACGCGAAAGATCTGGCCGCGATCCTTCACGTTGATCATCTTTTCGTACCGTCCTGCCGAGGTTTCCTCGCCGTCGCCGATATCCTCGAGACTTTCGGGACTGACTTCCGCCAATACGTCCTTGAGCTTTTCCGCCTCGTCCACGCTGCGCTTTTCGGAAAGGCGCTGGCGCACGCGCTCGATCGTGTCGGCGAGCTTGTCCTCGTCGACCGGCTTCATCAGGTAATTCACCGCGTTCGCTTCGAATGCGCGGATGGCATGTTCCTGATAAGCGGTGACGAAGACGAAGAGCGGCGGCTCTAACTCCATCACGCCCTTCACGACCGAAAATCCATCGAAACCGGGCATCTGAATGTCGAGGAAGACCAGATCGGGCTTCAGCGTCTTGATCGCGCGGATCGCCTCGCGCCCGTTGGCGCAGGTTTCGATCACCTCGATATCCTCATACGGTTCGAGCCGCAGTTGCAGGCCCTGGATGGCGAGTTTCTCGTCGTCGACGAGGATGGTGCGGATGGTCATGCGGGGGCTCCGGTCTGGGGGTTGCCGAAAGTGGTTCGCCCATCGCCATCAACGGCAGAGGGGCGGGGAAGTTTCTGCGTCGCGGTGGCGAAGGCGGGCTCCTCGACGCGCTCATAGGGGATTTCGATGACAACGGTGAAGCCGCCATCGGGCGGGGTCTCGATATCGAAGCGATGGTCCTCGCCATAGGCTTGCTGCAACCGCTCGACGATATTGGCGAGGCCGACGCCGGTAGAGGAGTGCTTGCGCGCGACCGTCTCGGCCGCGTTCTGGTTGCCCTGGAGGCCCGGCCCGGTATCGCTCACCGTCATGCGCAGGCGCGATCCGATGACCTTGGCCGACAGGCTGATACGCGCGCCTTCTTCCTGACGGGAGACGCCGTATTTGATCGCGTTCTCGATCAGCGGCTGGAGCAGGAAGGACGGGATGCAGCCCTTTGCGGCATCCTCTTCTACGCGGAATTCGGTCCGCAGCCGTTCTTCGAAGCGCATCCGCTCGATCTCGAGATAGAGCTGCAGGGTTTCCACCTCCTGCGCCACGGTCACCTGCCCGCCGGGCTGTGCGATCAGCGTGTGCCGCAGGAAGCTGGAAAGCTTGGTCAGCATCGCATTGGCAGGCGCGGTCTGTTTGAGCAGCACCAGCGTGCTGATCGAATTGAGCGTGTTGAACAGGAAATGCGGATTGAGCTGGTAGCGCAGCATGGCTAGCTGCGCGCTCGTTGCCTGCGCTTCCAGCCGTTCGAGCCGGTCGGTCTGCTCTTCGATCTGAAGGAAGTAGTTGATTGCGTAATACAGCGCCGACCATGCACCGAGCAGCGGCATGTCGAGATAGAAGACCAGCACCAGCAGGCCAGCGAAGCTCTCCTCTGCGCCGCTCTGATAAACGCTGAGCGTCCAGGCATTGACGAACGCCGAGATACCCACGGCAAGCGCCAGCAACAGCGCCGTCGCGCTCCAGGTAACGAGCGGCTTGCGGTTGATGAGCTGCCCATAGGCGACCGACAGCACGGTGCTGATCGAAAAGCCGGTGATCGCGGCAATCAGCGCGACGACAATATAGTCGAGCGGACGGTTGTTGGCGATGATGGTCGCGCCGCGAAAGACGAAAGCACCGCTCCAGCCAAGCAGCTGCAAACGCCAGAAGGCGCGGTTCTTGTCCTCGAAGAACGGGGTCGGCTGAATCGGCAGCATCGCCATGATATGGGTGCCTTAGCCGAAAAGGCGATGCGCGTCAGAGGGCAATCGCGCCGCCTGCCGCCCGCACACCGCCACCGGCCTTACGAATCGCGCGCTTCGGCGAGCGCTTCGGCCATTGCCTGGCGTCCGACAGCTCCGTTGAGGATCGTGTCGCCCACGATGAAGGCGGGCGTGCCGGACAGGCGCAGCGTCTGGCCGAGGAAGACGTTGCTCTGCAATTCCTCGTCGTATCGGCCCGAGGCGATAGCAGCTTGCGCGGCGGCAACATCCATTCCTGCAGCCTCGGCCGCGATTTCGATGGCGGCATCGCCCACGCCATCGGCGGCGAACATCGCGTTATGGAACGCCTCGAACTTGCCCTGCTCCGCCGCGGCAAGCGCCATACGCGCGGCCTGCGCGCTGCTTTCGGACAGCACCGGATATTCACGAATGACAACTCGCAGGTCGGGATTCGCGGCGATCAGCGCGTTCACATCCGCAAGGCTCTGGCGGCAAAAGCCGCAGGCATAATCGCTGAATTCGACGAGTGTGACCGAGCCTTGCGGATTGCCGAGCACGGCGCCGGGATATTCGGCCTCCAGCTCGGCGCGCAGCGGGGCGATGCGCTCCATCGTGTCGCGGCGCTGCAACTCGGCCATCGCTTCGGGCAACACTTCGGGATTGGCCATCAGGTAATCGCGCGTCTTGTCCGGCCCAAGCCCGGCATAGTCCCATGCAGCAGCTCCGCCGAAACCGGCGACGAGGGCGACGAGCATGGTAACGATCCAGCGCATGACAGGCGAGCTAGTCGCGCTCCGCCATGCGTTCAAGCATCGCGCGCGCCTGCAACTGCACGTCCTGCGCGCGAATCCAGTCGGGCGAACCTTGCGGCAGGCCCTGCTCCGCCGCGCTCGCATTCATCAGCGCGCCTTGTGGATTGCCCGAGAGGATCTGTTGCTCGGCACTGGCGAGCCGCGCGAGATACGTGTCGCCGCGCTGGCCATAGACGACGCCGAGCTGATACCACGCGAAGGGGTTTTCCCGGTCGCGCCCGATAGCGGCGCGCAGCACGCTCTCAGCCTCGTCGAGATTGGCCCGGTCCTCCGTCGCGATCAGCGCGTGGCCGAGCGTGGTGGCGATGAGCGGGGTCGAATTGGTCAGCCGAACGGCCTCGCGCAAAGGTGGGAGCGCCTCTGCAACCTGCCCGGATTCGAGCAGCACCTGCCCGCGCAATTCCAGGAAATACGGGTTATCCGGCTCCATTTCGAGCAGCGCGTCGGTTTCGGCCAAGGCCTCGCTCACCTTTGCCTCACGGTGATAGGCGTAGGCGCGGGCGTAGCGGGCAGGAACGCCGGTCATGTATGCCGGATACGCCACCATCACCCGCTCGGGCGGGGCGAGATAACCGTAGAGCTTGGCCCGCGCGCGTTCGAAGCGGCGTTGCAGATCGGAATCGGTCGGCGCATTCCATGCCGGATCGATCTCGTAATCGCCCCGCAGATTGGCGATGCGGTTGCCCGATAGCGGGTGGCTGCGGCCGTATTCGCGTTCCTGGGTCTGGGGGATCGCGCGGCGGAACTCGTAATTCTGCAACCGCTCGAAAAAGCGCAAAGATCCGCGACCGCTGATCCCGGCTTCGGAAAGATACTGCGCGCCCGCCGCGTCGGCGCTCGCCTCCTGCGTGCGGTTGAAGGCGAGGAAGCTGCCCATTGCCGCCTGCTGGCCCGCGCCGAGGATGCCCATCGCCGCCTCGCCGCCGCCGGCAAAGGCTGCTGCCGCCGCAAGCAATGCGGAAAGCAGCGTGATCTTCGTCGCATTGCCGATGCCCTCGGAGAAACGGTTCACGTGCCCGCCGGTGATATGGCCGAGTTCGTGAGCGAGGACACCCTGCACCTCGCCGGCATCCTCGGCCGCATTGATCAGGCCCGAATGCACGAAGACGCGTTGCCCACCCGCGACAAAGGCGTTGATGGAATTGTCGTTGACGAGCACCACCTCGACCCGGTCCAGCCCGGCGGCCTCGGCGAGCGGGTCCATCATGTCCTGCAACAGCTGTTCCGTCTCCGCATCGCGCAGGATGCTGATGCTTTGCGCGGCGACGGGCTGCACTGCCATGGCAAGCATGGCGCAAAGCGCGAGCGCATGCGCGGCAATGCGCGCGAAATGGCGGGCGAGCGGGTGAGCAGACTGGGTCATCGTTCGGCGCGAAGCCTAGCGCGCGCGGCGCTGAACGGGAAGTGAAGCCTCAGGCGGCCGGCCCGGATTCAGCTTCCGACGTTCCGGCCTTGGCGGATTCGTCCACCAGGTGCACCAGCGGGGCGGCATCGTCGTAATCGTGCAGGCCAAGGCCATGCAGGAAATCGGCACCGTCGGCATAGGTGTCGCCCATCCACAAGGGCACGCCCGCCGCCTCGATCGTCGCTTTCGCCTCCTCTTCCTCCGCGGAAAACGGTTCGCCTGCGGCATTGCGCAGGAAGACGGCGGCGATGCGGCCGGGAAAGTCGGCCACGGCTTGCGCGAAAGCCGGGAGGTCGCCTTGCGTATCGTCGCCGATCAGGGCGAAGCGCATTTTCGGATGCATGGCGATGATCGCCTCCATTGCATCCAGCTTGTGAGAACCGTGACTGCTCGATCCAAGAGTGGAGCTGTTGAAGCCCCAGTCGCGCAGCTGGATCGGGCCGAGCGGCAGCTTCCTCAGCTGCTGGAAAGCGACGAGATAGGAAAACAGGTTCCAGGGGCTGGAGGAGACATAAAAGAAAGGATGCTCGGCGGCGGGTAGCTGGCCGTCCTCGAGATCGCCCGGATACACCCCGCCGATATGGCTGAAAAAGCTGCTCGCGCCCGGCACCTCGACTCGCTCATGGGGCAGTTGCGCGAAGACCCGCTTCCAGTTGCGCGCGATCTTGCGCGGATTGCCAGTGATCCCTGTCTCGATGATGGTATCGTCGATGTCTGAAATGATGCCGAGACGGCTCTCCTTGCCGGGAGCGAGCACATGCGCGGTGATCGTCTGGGGTCCGTCGCGATTGCTCCAGGCGAGCGTGACGCTGTCCCACGCGGGGCGCTCGGGCAGCTCCCATGCCGGATCGAGCGCGATGTCGAAGCGCACAAAGCCTTCCTTGTCGGTGATGCCGCGCGCCCTGATCGTCGAGCTGTCGGGACGTTTCGCCTCCAGTTCGACGGGAACGCCCGGCACTTCGTGGCTGGCGAATTGCGCCATCATCGTGCGCATCGCCTTCCAGCGCGAGCCGGCCTCGTAGGCGGGCTTGGGAGTCTGGGTCGCGCGTGCCGTCAGGACGAGGCGCCTGGCGCTGCGATGGCCGAAATAGGGCTGGATGCGGGTGGCGATGCGGGGGAAGATCATGCCACCGTTAGCGACGGGGCGGCGCAGGCGTTCCCGGATCAGGCGAGCATGCCCTTCGCGGCCTGCTCGATCAGCTTGCCGTCGCCCGGCACTTCGCCCAGCACCTCGATACCGCCCGCAGCGGTGCGGCGGACCATGACGAGCGCAAATTCCTCGCCCTCGGCAGGCAGTGCGTCGATGGCCGTCGGGGCAAGCTGTCGGAGCTTCTTCGCTGTCGCCTGGCGCGGACCGGTGCGCGGCAGCGCGGGCGTTTCCTCGCCGCGGCGATGTGCGCGTGCCTCTGCAACGATGGCCTTCAGGCCGCCCTCGCGCTTGGCCAGCGTCTCGGCGAGTTCCCCCCGAGCCACGCCTTCGCGCTCGGCC
>JBARVT010000006.1:0-3413 GCA_049646405.1 Alteraurantiacibacter sp. | reverse complement strand
GGCCAACCTTTGCGCCATGACGCAGCCGTTGCAGGATCGCGCTCGGATAGGCGCGGCCCGCATGCGGCACCGCGACGAGCACGGGGACCGGCATCGGGCGCGCCGTGCGCACCGTGAAGGCGGGCGCCCCGTCCTGCCCCGGTATCATCCCGCCGCCACGCGTGAGCGAATCTGCCGAAGGTGTGCCGGATCGGTCCATGTCGCATCCCGGAGTGGGCCACTTTCTCCCCTGTGTCAAAGCAGGTCACCTGCCTGAAGTGACAAGACTTTGTTACAATCTTCGCGTTAGTCGGCGGCAACCGCAATGACGATACGAAACAAGGGTTTTCACGATGATCCGCATCCTCCTCGCCGAAGACGACGACGCCATGCGCACCTACCTCGCGCGTGCTCTCGGAAAGGCGGGGTATTCGGTCGTCGCGGTGGCTTCGGGCGTGGAAGCGCTGCCGATGCTGCAGACCGAAATTTACGACCTGCTGCTGTCGGACATCGTGATGCCGGAAATGGACGGGATCGAGCTGGCACAAAAGTGCAACGATCTCAGCCCCTCGACGAAGGTGATGTTCATCACCGGTTTTGCCGCCGTGTCCCTGCGCGCCACGCGTGACGCTCCACATGCAAAGATGCTGTCCAAGCCTTTCCACCTGAAGGACATCGTGATGGAAGTCGAACGGCTGTTCGAAGACGCCGCGATGGCGACGCTCTGAGCAGCCGCAAGTAGACGCGAGACCGGGCCTGGGGCAGGCTGGCCCCAGCATGACGCATTTCCCGCTTGCCGATTCCCTTGATGCCCGCATGGTGCCGGTCGGCACGGCGGGCGAGCATGTTATGGTGGTGGACGGTGTGATGCGCGACTGGCGCGCGCTGCGCGATACCGCGGCGGGGATGGAGTACCGAGACGTCGGGACGAAAGGCGGCTTCCCCGGCCTTCGCGCCCCCTTGCCCGGTTCCTATGCCCGCGCGCTGCTGCGGCGGCTTGACCCCCATATCCACGAGCATTTCTTCGCCGGGCGCGCGGTGAAGCTGACGCGCTTCGTATGCAATTTCTCGCTTGTCACTTATCCGCCGGATCGGCTCCGTACCGCGCAAAAGCTGCCGCATGTCGACGTGGCTGACGGCAACCGGATCGCGCTGCTGCATTATTTGTGTCCCAACCATTTCGGCGGCACCGCGTTTTACCGGCAGAACGCCACGGGGCTGGAAAAGGTCGACCCCGAAGACAAGCTGCGCTGGGGCGATGCCTCTCAGGCCGAGCAGAAACGGCTCGACCCCGCGCGAGGTTATGCCGACGCCTCGCTGCCCGGCTACACGCAGCTCGCAAACGTGGCAGCGAAACCTGATCGCCTCGTCGCTTATCGCAGCAACCTCCTGCACAGCGGCGTGATCGACGCACCCGAATTGCTGTCGCCCGATCCGCTGAGGGGCCGCCTGACGGCAAACTTCTTCCTCGATTACGCGCCGAAGCCGCACTAATCGCTTTCCTACACGAACCTAATCGGTTCACCATAGTCTTCTTTTGCATCCAAAGGAGACATTTCAATGCCCATCATCGAATCGCTTATTGGCCCCATCGCCTCGATCATCGACAAGATCATTCCGGACAAGGAAGCGCGCGCGAAGGCAAAGCTGGAGCTGATCGCATTGCATGGCACGCAGGAACTTGCCCAGATCGAGGCGCGGCTGGCGGCCATCGTGGCGGAAGCCAACAGCAAGGATCCGTGGACCAGCCGCGCGCGACCGAGCTTCCTTTATGTCATGTACGCCATCATGCTATTCTGCATCCCCATGGGCGTGCTGTCCGCTTTCTCCGCCGAGGCGGCGAGCCAGATCGGCGGCGGGATCACCAGCTATCTGCGCGGGTTGCCGGACGAGCTCTACGCGCTTTTCGGCACCGGCTATCTCGGTTACACCGCCGCCCGCCAATGGGGCAAGGTGAAGGGCGTGGAGCAATAGGCCCCGGCTTCCCCCTCCCCGTTTCATCCCCGGGACTGTGTAAGACCTGTAAGACCTTTGCCCTTGGCCTCCCCGCAACAGGACGGCTAAGGGCAAAGGCATGACCGATACCGTATTCGTCCTCAACGGACCCAACCTGAACCTGCTCGGCGTGCGCGAACCGGAGATCTACGGCGCGGACACGCTGGACGATCTCGCCACCCGGCTCGAAGACAAGGCGAAGGCGCTCGGCATTGCGGTCGATATGCGTCAGTCCAATCACGAGGGCCACCTCGTCGACTGGCTGCATGAGGCGCAGGCCGACGGGGCGAAAGCGGTGGTGCTCAATGCCGGTGCGCTCACTCATACAAGTCTGGCACTTTACGATGCGATAAAGGGCACCCGCACCCCGGTGATCGAAGTGCATTTCACAAACCCCGCCGCGCGAGAGGCCTATCGCCACAAGAGCTATGTCGGCATGGGTGCGCTCGGCTCCATCGCAGGCTTCGGCGCTTACAGTTACGAGTTGGCGCTGGAAGCGGCGGCGAAGCTCTGACGCTTGCCAGCGGCGGGCAAGCGTTCTAGCCCGCCATCCGACACAGACATCCTGATGGGGACTACATGCCCGACAAGAAGGCAACCGCCGCCCGCAATGGCGGCATGAACGTCGACCCGCAGCTCGTGCGCGAGCTCGCCGACATGCTGGCTGAAACCGGCCTGACCGAAATCGAGGTGGAGGAAGGAACGAAGCGCATCCGCGTCGTGCGCAACCTCTCTGCCGCGCCAGCCGCGACGCATGCAATCGCCGCTCCCGCCCACGCCCCATCGGCGGCACCCGCGCCGACGCCGAGCGAGGTATCTGCCGACAACGCACCCGCTGCTGACACGGCCAAAGCGGTGAAGTCGCCCATGGTCGGCACCGCCTATCTCGCGCCTGAGCCCGAAGCGCCCAACTTCGTCGATGTCGGCCAGGCCGTGAAGAAGGGCGATACGCTGCTGATCGTAGAAGCGATGAAGGTCATGAACCCGATCACCGCTCCGGCAGACGGCACGGTGCAGCAGATTCTGATCGACAATGGCGCACCGGTCGAGTTCGACCAGCCGCTGATCGTCGTCGCCTGAGCAGCGGCATGGGCATTTCCCGCATCCTGATCGCCAATCGCGGCGAGATCGCGCTCCGCATCCACCGCGCCGCGCATGAAATGGGGATCGAAACGGTCGCGGTGCACTCCACCGCCGATGCTGACGCGATGCATGTGCGGCTGGCGGACCATGCGGTGTGCATCGGCCTGCCCGCGGCGAAAGATAGCTATCTCAACCACGCGGCGATCATCTCCGCGGCGGAAATCGCCAATGCCGACGCGATCCACCCGGGCTACGGCTTCCTGTCCGAAAACGCCAAGTTCGCCGAGATCGTGGAAGCGCACGACATCGCGTGGATCGGTCCGAAACCCGAGCATATCCGCACCATGGGCGACAAG
>JBARVT010000005.1:0-3106 GCA_049646405.1 Alteraurantiacibacter sp. | reverse complement strand
GCCCGAAGGCAAGCCGCGCCGCCTTCATGGCGAAGCCGGGCTGGCCCGCGCGCTCGGTGAACTCGTGGGCGAAGATGGCGGCGTCCTCTCGCGCAGCCCGGTGGCGCAGATGGAAGCCATCGCCATGCTCGTCGATCTTGGCGCATGTTACGATGCGGCAAAGCGCGACGTGCCCGACAGCGTGATCCGCGTGCTTGGCCTGCTCGTACCGCCACTCCTCACGCTGACCCACGCCGATGGCGGGCTCGGCAACTGGCAAGGCAACGGTGCGGTGCCTGCAAGCCGCCTCGCCGCGCTAGTCGAGGCTAGCGGCGTACGCACCCGTCCGCTCACCGAGCCGCGCGGCTGGGGCTACCAGCGTGTTTCGGCGAAGCAGGCGGTGCTGCAATTCGACGCATCGCCCCCGCCACTCTCCCGCCATGCCCGCACGGGCTGCGCCTCCACGCTCGCGTTTGAATTCAGCCATGGCGACCATCGCCTGATCGTGAATTGCGGCGGCGCGGCACTGGCGGGTGGGCAGGTGCCGATCCGCATCGAACAGGGCCTGCGCGCCACCGCCGCACATTCGACGCTGGTGCTGGGCGATGCCAATTCCACCGCCGTGCTGCTCGACGGGAAACTCGGCGGCGGGGTCAACGAAGTAGAGATCGACACGCGCGCGGTGAAGCTGGAGAATGGCGGCGCAAGGCGGCTGGAGGCGAGCCATGACGGCTATGCCCAGCGCTTTGGCCTTCTCCACAAGCGCATCCTGATGCTGCGCGACGATGGCAGCGAACTGCGCGGCGAAGACCTGCTCGTCCCCCCGGGTCGCAAGGGCCAGCGCGGCAAGGTGCCATTTGCGATCCGCTTCCATCTCGGCCGTCACGTCGAAGCCACGCTGTCGGAGAACAAGCGCGGGGCCAGCCTCGTCCTGCCCGATGGGGCGCTGTGGCAATTCGTCACCGGCGCGGAGCAGGTGGAGATCGAGGAAAGCCTGTGGGTCGATGGCAATGGCCGCCCGCATCCGGTACAGCAGCTGGTGATCCAGGGTCTCGCCTCGCGCGGCGGCGGGAATTTCGCCTGGCTGCTCAAGAAAATGGGATAGCATTTTTCGCATGACCGATGTCGCAATCAAACGGGCACTCCTGTCGGTGTCCGACAAGACCGGTATCGTCGAACTCGCCGGACGGCTGGCAAAGGCAGGCGTGGAGCTGGTCTCGACCGGCGGCACCGCGCGCGCGCTGCGCGATGCGGGGCTGGAAGTGCGCGACGTGTCGGACGTGACGGGCTTTCCGGAGATGATGGACGGACGGGTGAAGACGCTCCATCCGATGGTGCATGGCGGGCTCCTCGCAGTGCGCGACGATCCGGATCATGCTGCCGCGATGGAGGCGCACGATATCGGGGCGATCGACCTCGTCGTGGTCAATCTCTATCCCTTCGCACAGACGGTCGCCTCCGGCGCGGATCGCGACACCGTGATTGAGAATATCGACATCGGCGGGCCGAGCATGGTGCGCTCCGCCGCGAAGAACCATGCCTATGTGACGATCGTCACCGACCCGGACGATTACGCCTCGCTTTATGAAGAGCTGGCCGAGCATGACGGCGCGACGACGCAAGGCTTCCGTCGCCGCATGGCTGCCAAGGCGTTCGCCGCAACCGCCGCATACGACAGTGCGATTTCCAGCTGGTTCGCCTTTGCCGATCAGGGCGCGATGTTTCCCGAAACGCTGACTTTGGCCGCGCAACTCGGCTCTACTCTCCGATACGGTGAGAACCCGCACCAGCACGCCGCGCTGTATACGCCGCAAGGCAGCGCGATCACGGGCGTGCCGCAGGCCGAGCAGGTGCAGGGAAAGGAGCTCAGCTACAACAATTTGAATGACGCCGATGCCGCGCTGGCGCTGGTGAGCGAATTCCCGGCGGACAGGCCTTGCGTCGTCATCGTCAAGCACGCCAATCCCTGCGGCGTCGCGGTGGCGGATACGCTGCTGGAGGCATGGGAAAAGGCACTCGCCTGCGACAGCGTCTCGGCGTTCGGCGGGATCGTCGCCAGCAATGTGCCGCTCGACGGCGCAACGGCGCAGGCCATTACAGGGATTTTCACCGAGGTGGTTATCGCGCCCGGTGCCGACAATGCCGCTCGCGAGGCCTTCGCAGCGAAGAAGAACCTGCGCCTCCTGCTGGTCGACGAGCTGCCCGACCCCGCGCGACCCGGCCTCGCGATGAAGAGTATTGCGGGGGGCTACCTGCTCCAGTCGCGCGATAATGGCACGGTGGTTGCTGACCAGTTGCGGGTCGTCACCAGGCGCCAGCCGACTGAAGCGGAGATGGCCGACGCGCTGTTCGCCTGGACGGTCGCGAAGCATGTGAAATCCAACGCCATCGTCTACGCCAAGGATGGCCAGACCGCCGGCATCGGCGCGGGCCAGATGAACCGCCGCGATTCCAGCCGCATCGCTGCATTGCGCGCTGCCGAAGCAGCGGAAGCGGCAGGCCGCAATGCGCCGCTTACCCAAGGCAGCGCAGTCGCCTCCGACGCCTTTTTCCCCTTTGCCGACGGGCTACTCTCCGCGATCGAGGCCGGGGCGACGATGGTGATCCAGCCCGGCGGCTCCATGCGCGACGCGGAAGTGATCGCCGCCGCCGACGAAGCGGGCATCGCGATGGTCTTCACCGGGATGCGCCACTTCCAGCATTAGCGCGCGCCGTTTACACCACTATGTAACCGAACTGTGCCACGGTTCGTCGCGGCGGAGGTGCGCTTGCCTGAACCTCGCACATCGCGCGAATTCAGTCGGTCGTCAGTAACCCTTCGCTAGGTTGCAACGTAATACAGCACGACAGACGTTACGCTATTACGGACAACCGCCATGGAACTCTTCAACTCCGAACTTTACCGCTCCTTCTTTGCAGGCTTCGGTGTAACCGCAGCGATTCTCGTGGCGAATATCCTTCCGCAACTTGGAGGATAACATGCGTTTCAAAGCCACCCTCGCCGCGCTCGGCCTGTCCGCAGCTGCCCTGTCCCTGCCCGTCACCGCCCATGCCGACGTGTTCGACGCGCCGACTGCGACGCGGCAGGCGAACGAGCGCGGATTGCAGACGGCGATCTTCGCGGGGG
>JBARVT010000004.1:0-4508 GCA_049646405.1 Alteraurantiacibacter sp. | reverse complement strand
TTCGATTACTCCGGCACGCAGGCGATCAAGGCGTTGAAGGAGGACGGGTATCGGGTCATCCTCGTCAATTCCAATCCCGCCACGATCATGACCGATCCGGACATGGCGGACGCGACCTATGTCGAACCGATCACGCCCGATATCGTCGCCAAGATCATAGCGAAGGAACGCCCCGATGCGCTGCTGCCCACGATGGGCGGGCAGACCGCGCTCAACTGCGCACTGAAGCTGGAGGAGATGGGCGTCCTCGAACAATACGGCGTCGAGATGATCGGCGCCAAGGCCGACGCCATCGACAAGGCGGAGAACCGCCAGCGGTTCCGCGCCGCGATGGACAAGATCGGCCTCGAAAGCGCGCGCAGCGGCGTGGCGCACACGCTGGACGAGGCGTTCGAAGTGCTGGAGCGCACCGGGCTGCCCAGCATCATCCGCCCCAGCTTCACGATGGGCGGCACGGGCGGCGGCGTTGCCTACAACAAGGCCGAATTCGAAAAGATCGTGAAGTCCGGCCTCGACGCCAGCCCCACGACAGAGGTGCTGATCGAGGAAAGCCTGCTCGGCTGGAAGGAATACGAGATGGAGGTCGTCCGCGATCATGCGGACAATGCGATCATCATCTGCTCCATCGAAAACGTCGATCCGATGGGCGTCCATACAGGGGATTCCATCACCGTCGCGCCGGCGCTGACGCTGACCGACAAGGAATACCAGATCATGCGCACCGCCAGCATCAATGTGCTGCGGGAAATCGGTGTGGAAACAGGTGGTTCCAACGTGCAGTTCGCAGTCAATCCCAAGGACGGCCGGCTCATCGTGATCGAGATGAACCCGCGCGTTTCGAGGTCCAGCGCGCTCGCATCCAAGGCCACCGGCTTTCCCATTGCCCGCGTCGCGGCGAAACTGGCGGTGGGCTATACGCTGGACGAGATTACCAACGAAATTACCGGCGCGACGCCCGCCAGTTTCGAGCCGACCATCGACTATGTCGTCACCAAGATCCCGCGCTTCGCTTTCGAAAAGTTCAAGGGTGTCGAACCGCTGCTCTCCACCGCGATGAAATCGGTGGGAGAGGTGATGGCCATCGGGCGCAACTTCAAGGAATCGCTGCAAAAGGCACTGCGCGGGCTGGAGACGGGGCTGGACGGGTTCAACCGCATGCCCGAGCTGGAAAATGTCAGCCGCGAAATCGTGATCGCCGCGCTCAGCAAGGCGACGCCCGACCGCATCCTGAACATCGCGCAGGCTTTCCGAGAGGGCTTCACCGTCGAGGAAATCCAGGCGATCACGCATTTCGATCCGTGGTTCCTGCGGCATATCTGCGAGATCGTTTACGAAGAGCAGATGATCGCGGCGGAGGGCCTGCCGAACACCGCCGACGAGCTCCGCCGCCTGAAAGCGATGGGCTTTTCCGACAAGCGCCTCGCCACGCTCGCGGTGCGCAGTGTCGGCGTTGCGGGCGGAATGGGGGAAACGCAGGCCAAGCGCAGCGGGCTGCTGCATGATGCCTTGCGGGCCATGGCAGGCGCGACGAGCGAGGAGGAGGTGCGCAAGCTGCGCCAGAAGCTTGGCGTGCTGCCCGTTTACAAGCGCATCGATTCCGTCGCGGCGGAGTTCGAGGCAGTGACGCCGTATATGTATTCGACCTACGAAGCGCCGAGCTTCGGCGAGCCGGAGAGCGAGGCGTGGCCATCCGACCGCGAGAAGATCGTGATCCTCGGCGGCGGGCCGAACCGGATCGGGCAGGGCATTGAGTTCGACTATTGCTGCGTCCACGCCTGCTTCGCGCTGTCCGAAGCGGGCTACGAAACGATCATGGTCAACTGCAACCCGGAGACGGTTTCGACCGACTACGACACCTCGGACCGCCTTTATTTCGAGCCGCTGACGGCGGAGGACGTGCTGGAAATCCTGCGCGTCGAGCATTCGCGAGGGCATCTGAAAGGCGTGATCGTGCAATTTGGCGGGCAGACGCCGCTCAAGCTCGCGAGCGCGCTGGAAAAGGCGGGCATCCCGATCCTCGGCACCAGTCCCGATGCGATCGACCTTGCCGAAGACCGCGAACGCTTCGCCAAGCTGGTCAGCAAGCTGAAGCTGAAGCAGCCGCAGAACGGCATCGCCTACAGCCGCGACGAAGCCTTGGCGCGCGCCCATTTCATCGGATACCCGGTGCTGCTGCGGCCCAGCTACGTGCTCGGCGGCCGGGCGATGGAAATCGTCGATTCCGATGCGCAGCTCGACAATTATATCGCGACAGCCGTGCAGGTGTCGGGCGACAGCCCGGTGCTTGTCGACCAGTATTTGCGCGACGCCATCGAATGCGATGTCGATGTCCTGTGCGACGGTGTCGATGTCGTTGTCGCGGGTGTAATGCAGCATATCGAGGAGGCGGGCGTCCATTCGGGCGACAGCGCCTGCTCGCTCCCGCCCTACAGCCTGTCGGACGACATCGTCGCCGAGCTGGAACGGCAGTCCGAGGCTCTTGCCCGGGCGCTGAACGTGCGCGGTTTGATGAATGTGCAATTCGCCATCAAGGATGGGGAGGTCTACCTCATCGAGGTCAACCCGCGCGCCAGCCGGACCGTGCCGTTCGTCGCAAAAGCCACCGGCTCGCAGATCGCCAAGATCGCCGCGCGCGTCATGGCGGGCGAGAAGCTGGCGGACCTGCCGAAGATCAAGCGCGACCTCGACTATGTTGCCGTTAAGGAAGCCGTATTTCCTTTCGCCCGCTTCCCTGGTTCCGACCCCGTTCTGACACCCGAGATGAAGAGCACGGGGGAAGTCATGGGCATCGACCGCGACTTCGCCACCGCCTTCACCAAGTCGCAGATCGCCGAAGGGTCGCGCCTGCCGACGGAGGGGACGCTGTTCGTCTCGGTGAAAGATGGCGACAAGACCGCTATCGTCGCGCCGGTGCGCAAGCTGCTTGAGCACGGTTTTACAGCCATCGCTACGGGCGGCACGCAGCGTTACCTTGCTGAGCAAGGACTGACGGTGGAGAGGGTCAACAAGGTCGCCGAAGGCCGCCCGCACATCGTGGACCAGATGGTCGATGGCGGCATCGCACTCGTCTTCAACACGACCGAAGGCTGGCAGAGCCACAAGGACAGCCAGTCCATCCGCGCAACCGCGCTCGAAGCGAAAGTGCCGTATTACACCACAGCCGCCGCCTGCGCCGCCGCGGCTGAGGCCATCGTGACGGTCGATGCGGACAAACTTGAAGTCCGCAGCCTGCAAGACTATTATAGCGCAGCTTAGACACGAATTTCCCCCTCCATTCCGGTCCGCGCCTTCCGCTGTTACGGCGGGGCACGGCCGTTTTGACGGGTAAGACCGGAAAGACAGGAAGAGTATGCAGAAAGTGCCGATGCTGGCCGAAGGCTACGAAAAGCTGACCGCCGACCTCAAGGCCTTGCGCGCCGAGCGCCCGAAGATCGTCGATGCCATCGAGGAGGCGCGCGCGCATGGCGACTTGTCCGAAAACGCCGAATATCATGCGGCAAAGGAGCGGCAAGGCCAGGTCGAGGCGCAAATCGCCGATCTGGAGGACAAGACCAGCCGCGCGCAGATTATCGATCCGAAGTCGTTGTCGGGCGACCGCGTGGTGTTCGGCGCGACTGTCACCGTGCTCGATGAAGACGACAAGCCGCTGAAGTATCAGATCGTCGGCCAGGCCGAAAGCGATGCGAAGGTCGGTCGAATTTCCTACGAAAGCCCGCTGGCGCGTGCCCTGATCGGGAAGAGCAAGGGCGACGAGGTGGAAGTCACCGTTCCGAGCGGGGACAAGTTCTACCTGGTCGAGAAGATCGAGTTTTTATAAGGCCGTAGCGAAAGGCAGTAGGCAGCCGTTCGTCGAACCTACTGCCTGTCGTTGCCTGCCGCCTTACTTTCCCGGCATGTCGGGCTCGAGCAGCCGGTGCAGGTGCACGATGACATATTTCATCTCGGCATCATCCACCGTGCGCTGGGCCCATCCGCGCCAGGCGTCTTCCGCGGTTTCGTAGTCAGGGAAAAAGCCGACAACGTGAATGTCCTTCAAATCCTGGAACTCGGCGCCGCGCGGATCGACCACGCGGCCGCCCATGACCATGTGGAGTAGTTGATCGTCGTGATTTTCGGACATCGCGGATTTCCCTGCTGCTAATACGGATTGCGCGCCCTATCGGCAAAGCCGGGAGGACGCGCAAGGGCAGTGTTCGAGTTAAAGGAAGGTCAGTTGCGACCGAAAGCGCGAGCGATCGCCTTGCCGGTTTCGCGGCGGGCAATGCGCGCAACATCAGCAGCATCCCCTGCACGGTGCGCAGCGCTACGCTTCATGGCGCGGGCGCGATCATTGGTGCGGTCACCGAAATCGACGGCGCGGTGCTTGCCCGCGCGACCGAGATCGGCGGCATCGCTCCTCAACTCGGACGCGAAGCCGCTGGCAATTTCAGCACCGATAGCGGCAAGTCCGACAGCCTTGGCACCGCAACGCGCAGCGGCCTGACGTGGCCCCTTGAACATGCCGGCAA
>JBARVT010000003.1:0-9456 GCA_049646405.1 Alteraurantiacibacter sp. | reverse complement strand
CGCTTGGCTCGCTTTGCGCGACGGCCAGCGCACCGCCTTCCGCGCCCTTCTCCTCACTGCCGCTGCCGCGCTTTTGGCGCAGGGCTGGCTCGGCGGAGAGCTGGCGCACGGTGCGGGGCATCTTTTCAGGTAAGCAAGGAAAAGGCCCGGCAGGATCGCTCCTGCCGGGCCTTTCTGTTCATCGGCTGGTGCCGGACAGCGGGGCTTAGAAGCCCATGCCGCCCATGCCGCCGCCCATGCCGCCCATGTCGGGCATGCCGCCCCCGGCGGGCTTGTCGTCGGGCGATTCCGAGATAGCCGCTTCGGTGGTGATCAGCAGGCCGGCGACGCTGGCCGCATCCTGCAGCGCGGTGCGCACGACCTTGGTCGGGTCGATGACGCCGGCACTCACGAGGTTCTCGTAAGTGTCGGTCGCGGCGTTGAAGCCCATCGTGTCGTCGTTGCCGTCGATCAGCTTGCCTGCGACCACCGCGCCGTCATGGCCGGCGTTTTCGGCGATCTGGCGGAGCGGTGCCTGCAGAGAGCGGCGAACGATATCGACGCCGCGAGTCTGGTCGTCATTCACGCCGGTCAGGCCGTCGAGCGCGCGGGTGGCGTAGAGCAGCGCGGTACCGCCGCCCGGGACGATGCCTTCTTCCACCGCGGCGCGGGTCGCATGCAGCGCGTCGTCGACGCGGTCCTTGCGCTCCTTCACCTCGACTTCGGTCGCACCGCCGACCTTGATGACGGCCACGCCGCCCGCCAGCTTGGCAAGGCGTTCCTGCAGCTTTTCCTTGTCGTAGTCGGACGAGGTCGTCTCGATCTGCGCTCTGATCTGCTCGACGCGGGCCTTGATGGCATCCGCATCGCCCGAACCGTCGACAATGGTCGTGTTGTCCTTGTCGATGGTGACGCGCTTGGCCTGGCCGAGCATGGTAAGGCCGACATTTTCGAGCTTGATACCAAGATCTTCGGAAATCATCTCGCCATTGGTGAGGATCGAGATGTCCTGCAGCATGGCCTTGCGACGATCACCGAAGCCCGGAGCCTTCACCGCGGCGACCTTGAGGCCTCCGCGCAGCTTGTTGACCACGAGGGTGGCCAGCGCTTCGCCTTCAATGTCTTCGGCAATGATGAGCAGCGGACGACCGGCCTGCACCACGGCTTCGAGCACGGGCAACATGGCCTGCAGGTTCGACAGCTTCTTCTCGTGAATCAGGATGTAGGGATCGTCGAGTTCGACGGTCATCTTTTCCGGATTGGTCACGAAATAGGGCGAGAGATAGCCGCGATCGAACTGCATGCCTTCGACGGTTTCAAGCTCGAATTCGAGGCCCTTGCTTTCGTCGACGGTGATCACGCCTTCCTTGCCGACCTTGTCCATCGCTTCGGCAATCTTCTCGCCGACTTCGCGGTCGCCATTGGCGGAGATGATGCCGACCTGGGCGATCTCGTCCGAACCGGCAACGTCCTTGGAACGGCCCTGCAGGTCGGCAACGACGCGCTCGACGGCGAGGTCGATGCCGCGCTTCAGGTCCATCGGGTTCATGCCGGCGGCGACCGACTTCATGCCTTCGCGCACGATGCTCTGGGCGAGCACGGTGGCAGTCGTGGTGCCGTCGCCCGCGTTGTCATTCGCCTTGCTGGCAACTTCGCGCAGCATCTGTGCGCCCATGTTCTCGAACTTGTCCTTCAGCTCGATTTCCTTGGCGACGGTGACGCCGTCCTTGGTGATGCGCGGCGCGCCGAAGCTCTTTTCGAGCACGACATTGCGGCCTTTGGGGCCGAGCGTGACCTTTACGGCGTTGGCGAGCGTATCGACGCCCTTGAGTATGCCCTCGCGGGCGTTACGGCCGAACTTGACGTCCTTGGCAGCCATGATGTTTCTCCTGAAATTCTGGTTTAGTTGAGGAAGTGCATTCAGGGGATGGCGATCAGCCGATCACGCCCATAATGTCGCTTTCCTTCATGATCAGCAGGTCTTCGCCGTCTAGCTTGACCTCGGTGCCGGACCACTTGCCGAAAAGCACACGGTCGCCGGCCTTCACGTCGAGCGTGACGCGATTGCCGCTATCGTCGCGGGTGCCTTCACCGACGGAGACGACTTCGCCTTCGCTCGGCTTTTCCTTGGCGCTGTCAGGGATGATGATGCCGCCGGCCGTCTTTTCTTCGGCTTCGATACGGCGGACCAGCACGCGATCGTGCAGGGGACGGAATGCCATGATTGGACCTCTTCCTGTTGGTTGGTTGGTCTTGTTTGGCACTCCCGGCTGGAGAGTGCCAGTACGGCGCAGATAGGCCGCGTTCACATGGAGTCAATGGGCGGGGCAGACAAAAAGTTGCGGCCTGTTCGCCAAGGCGTTCATGCTACGGGGCGCGGCGTGTGAGGCCAAGCGTCTCGCGCCGGTGCCAGCGCCAGGTGAGGAGGCATGCGGCGAAGACAAGCCCCGAAGCGAGGCCGATCCATACCCCACGCCTTCGAGCTGTGTCGCAAGGCCCAGTCCTGCCGCCAATCCGAAGCCCGGCACCCAATAGGAAAAGATCGCGATCCACATCGGCACGCGCGTATCCTGCAATCCGCGCAGCGCGCCCGCCGCCACCGCCTGCGTGCCGTCCACCAACTGGAACGCGGCGGCGACAAGCAGGTAGGGGATGGCATAGGCGACCAGCGCGGCATTCTCCGGTGCCCACGGGTCAAGATAAATGGCCAGCAGGGGCCGGGGCACGAGGATCATCGCCAGCGCCGTGGTGCCCATGAAACCCGCCGCCATGGCAATGCCGGTCCAGCCCGCGCGGCCCATTCCCACCGGGTCGCGCGCGCCGTAGAAATAGCCGACGCGTATGGTCGCCGCCTGCCCGATGCCGAAGGGGATCTGGAAGGCGAGCGCGGCGATCTGAAGCGCGATGGTGTGCGCGGCGAGCTGGGTCGCGTCGATCCGCCCCATCAGGAATGCCGCCGCGCCGAAGATACCCGCTTCTGCGATGATGGTGAACATGATCGGCGTCCCGACGCGCACGATTTGTGCGAGGCGCGGCCAGTCGGGCCGCCAGAAATACCCGAACACATGGTAGCGGTGCAGGCGCGGATCGAGCCGGATCGCGACAACGTAGGCAGCCAGGATGGCCATCGACGTGACGATCGTCGCGATGGCCGCACCCTCCAGCCCCATGGCGGGCGCGCCGAGATTGCCGAAGACGAAGGCGTAATTGCCCAGCGCATTCACCCCGATGCCCAGCCCGGTGATAACGGTGGCGAAGATCGGGCGGCCCAAAGCGGAGACGAAATTGCGCAGCACCATTGCCGCGACCATCGGGATGAGCGACCAGATGAGCAGCATCATGTAGCCGTCCGCTAGTGCGGCGATGCTTGGGCTTTGGCCGGTCCAGCGCATGACGCTTTCCGTGCCAGCGCACAACACCATGCCGATAACGCCGGACATGGCCGTGAGCCATAGTGCCATGCGCACCGAGCGCCTGACCGGTCGCAATGCCGGGGCGCGCGCGCCAAGTTCCTCGGCAATGATCGGCGCAACCGCTCCGGTGAGGCCGGTAAGGCCCCACACCACCAGCCCGAACACCGCCACGGCCAGTGCGCTGGCGGCAAGCGGTTCTTCGCCCAGCCGCGCGATGAACATGACGTCCACCGCATAGGTCAGCATCTGCAGCAGGTTGGCGAGCGCCAGCGGCCAGGCCAGCCGGAAGGTTGCGCGCGTCTCGGCTTTCCAGCCGGGCGTTTCGGGGTGAGCTACGGGCCGCATATCGCTCTTGCTGGACGCGACTCGATACGGTCCGCACAGCCGGACCGGATAGGCGCGTCTCCGCCGCTGCGAAAGGGTGCGCGTATTCGAGTCAGGATTCGGAAAGCAGATGCGGCGTAACGGCTCCGCCATGCCGAAACCGTTCACGACCCTCGCGGCCACCGCCGCCGCGCTCGCCCTCCTGCCTGCCTCTGCCTCCGCACAGGAGGCGTTCGGCGGGGTCTACGCCCATGCCGTCGACACGCCATTCACGCTGGAAACGACCGAAGGCGGCACCGTCGATATCGCGGCGGGCGTTCGCTTCGGCGGGATCGAGGCGCTCAGCTTCATCGGCTCGCCCGAGCCCTATGTGGTCGCCAATGTGAATACCCAAGGCTTCACCAGCTTCGCGGGTGTCGGCATGGCGTGGACCATCGGCAAAGGGCCGGTCTATGTCCGCCCCGGCATCGGCCTCGTCGTGCATGACGGGCCCGAATACCGCGTCAATCCGGCTACGGGCTTTCGCACCGATCTCGGCAGCCGTGTGCTGTTCGAACCCGAAATCGGCGTCGGCTTTCGCCTCTCCGAAAAGGTCAGCGCGGAGGCGCACTGGATGCATATCAGTCAGGGCCAGATCTTCGACGGCGACCAGAACCCCGGCATCGACATGATCGGGCTGCGGGTGAATGTGGGGCTTTAGCCAGCAAGGCCAAAGTCGGTTCTCGTGCGTTGAGATGACATGGCCGACGCAAACGACAACCTTGAAAAAGCCGCCGACGGAGAAGGCTTCATCACACGCGCGGACCTGGCCATCGTGCGCGCCTTGCACTCCTATTGCGACAATGCAGCGGTTCGCGCGATCGGCAAGGCCAGCGAGCTGGCCGATCAGCCTCCGCTGATTGCCGGTTCGCTTGCGACACTTATCGCCGGTGCGGTTGCCAGCGATAGGAGGCTGGCGCGAACAGGTTTGCGGATGCTGGCGAGCCATGCGTTGGCCACCGGGATCAAGACCTTGATAAAGAACAACGTCGACCGCCCCCGTCCGGAAAAGGTCGAACGCAATGGCGAGCACGACATCGAACTGGGCGACAGCAAGGACGGCGAGGAGCGGTCCTTTCCATCCGGTCACAGCGCCGGAGCGATGGCCGTTGCCCGTGCCGTGGTTCGCGAATATCCGAACGGCGCGCCGCTCGCCCTGTCGATGGGTCTTGCCGCATCCACGATCCAAATTCCGCGTAAAGCGCATTTTCCGAGCGATGTCGTCGTCGGCATAGCAATCGGACTGGTGTCAGAAGCGCTGGTCAATTTGCTGGTCCGCCGAGTGTAATTTGAGCCCAGCATCGCCACGCAAAGGGGCGCCACCATCTCTGGTGACGCCCCCTTGGTGATCCGGCTAGCGGATCGAAGTGTAAGCGCCCTATTCGGGCCAGGGCTTACTTCAGCTCGACGGTACCGCCGGCTGCTTCGATCTTGCCCTTGATCTCTTCGGCTTCCGCCTTGTTCACGCCTTCCTTGAGCGGCTTGGGCGCGCCTTCGACGAGGCCCTTGGCTTCGGTCAGGCCGAGACCCGTAATGGCACGGACTTCCTTGATGACCTGGATCTTCTTGCCACCGTCTCCGGTAAGGATGACGTCGAATTCGGTCTGCTCTTCAGCAGCCGCACCCGCGTCGCCACCGCCGGCCGGGCCGGCCACGGCGACGGCAGCAGCGGCGCTAACGCCCCACTCTTCTTCCAGCGCCTTGGCGAGTTCTGCCGCTTCCATGACGGTCAGCGACGACAGTTCTTCAACAAGCTTGGCAATATCAGCCATAATATTTCACTCCAGTAATCGGGGCCAAGGGCTGTGCCTCGTGTCCCCGCGTATGTTTCGTCTCGTATGCGAAAAAGCGTCTCTTACGCCGCGTCCTTGGCGCCATAGGCACCGAAGACACGGGCCAGCTTGGCTGCAGGCGCATTGACGACCTGCGCGATCTTGGTGGCAGGCGCGTTGACCAGCCCCACGATCTTGCCACGCAGTTCGTCGAGGCTGGGCATGGAGGCCAGCGACCTCACACCTGCTTCGTCGAGCACCTGCGTGCCCATCGAGCCACCGACGATTTCCAGCTTGTCGTTCGACTTGGCGAAATCGACTGCTGCCTTGGCGGCCGCGACCGGGTCTTCCGACCAGGCGAGGCCGACGGGACCGGTGAGGTATTCCTCGATTCCGGCGTAATCGGTATCCTTCAGGGCGAGCTTGGCGAGACGGTTCTTCGCAACCTTGTAGCTGGCGCCAGCTTCACGCATCTTCCCGCGCAGATCGGTGGACTGGTCCACCGTCAGGCCGAGATTGCGGGTGACGACCACCACGCTGACCTCGTTGAAGACGTTATTCAGCTCGGCGACCGCTTCGGTTTTCTGCGAACGATCCATGCCGTACTCCTTCATTGTGACCGCTTGCCCCGCGGGCAAACGACCGGCTCAAATCACCCCGCCGCTCATGCGACAGGGCAAAGGTCCGTTGATGGGGAAGGAGCATGCCGAAGCATGTTGATGGGCGGAGCATGTAGCGCCGCCGGAAATCTCTTTTCCCCGTCTAGGCTGGAAATTAAGGTGACCCGATTGTCACCACCAACTGTCTCGGACGGATGACCGCTTCGAAAAGCAGTCGGGGCGCGCCTTTACCGGACGCGCCCCGAGAGTCAACCGGAAGGTGACGGCTGTGCCTCCCCCTCATATCCCAGCAAATCCCCCGGCTGGCAATCCAGCTCCCGGCAAATGGCTTCCAGGGTACTGAAGCGGATGGCCTTGGCTTTGCCTGTCTTGAGGATGGAGAGGTTCGCCAGCGTCAGGCCGACGCGCTCGGCCAGTTCGGTAAGCGTCATGCGGCGTTCGTAGAGCAGGTCGTCGAGCTTCACCACGATGCAACTTCCTTCGGTTACGGTGTCGGATTTGGGCGGCATCACACGGTCCCTTCCAGGTCTTCGCGCATTGCGGCACCGTGCTTGAACACGCGGGCGAGGATGAACAGTACGATCACCATCAGGACACCGCTGAGGTCGAACCCGGCATCGACGGTCATGTTCGCGTTCTCTACCTCGTCCGCCCATTTGGCGAGCGTCAGGCCAAGGCCCGCGGCAGGGATCATCAGCACCTGCGTGCCGAGCAGCAGCCACGCCATGTGCGAAAGCCGGGTGGCGTTGACCGGGACGAACGGGTCGCCCTGTTCGACGGTCACGATGATGCGGCGCAGCTTGTCGAAGAAGAAGAAGACGACCGCCACGACCGCGAGGCCGATGAGGAGGATGCTGTAGAGCGCCCATGTCGGGAAGTCCCCGGCGGCAGCGCCGAATTCCTCCAGCGCTTCGGCCTGGATATCCCCGCCGAAGAAGAACAGTGCGGGGATGACGAGAAAGAGGGCGATGGCGGCGACGACCATCACGCCCTGCATGAAGATGGTGATGGCCTTGCCTGCCAGCAGCAGCGGGTCGGTTCTGAGGATAGTCATGATCGGTCCCCTGTCGGGATGTGTGTTCAGGCGAGGACGGAGGCGGGTGCGGCACTCACTAGCGGCTCTTCGACCGGCACGGTGGTGATGGCGGTGAAGCTGGTGGCGGTGATCACGATGGCTACCAGCGCGGCGACGGTGTGGGACATGAACTTTTGCATTATCGATCTCCTTGGTCTGGGTTATCGAATTGCGATATGGCCGAGTCGCGACTTATTGTCAATCGATAATATCGAATAACAATGTGCATCTTATCGTTTTGCGAAAGACCGCCGTGTGGGAGTGCGATGAATTTGACACTTCGTCTCCCCCGGCTCCTTGACGCTGCCCTCGGAAAAGGCCGGCCGGTCGTGACATCGGCCATCGGGGGGAGGACGGCGTTCTCCCCTAAAGCCGATGTTGTGACAGGAATTTAGGCGTGCTAGCTTCTTGGCATGAGCGGGGCAGGGGACATGGTGCGAGACGAACGGCGCGCCGCTTTGGCGGAGGCGCTGGGCCACGTGGCCGGCGGCGACCGCGATGCGCTGCAGGTCGTCTACAAGGTCAGCTCGCGCAAGCTGCTCGGCATTATCCTGCATATCGTGCGCGACCGAGACACTGCCGAGGACGTGCTGCAGGAGGTTTATCTGAAGGTCTGGAACCGGGCAGGGCGCTTCGATGCTTCGCGCGCCAGCCCGATCACCTGGCTTGCCGCCATCGCCCGCAATTCCGCCATCGATGCCGTTCGCCGGGTGAATCGTCGCGGCGAGGTAGCGGACGATGCCTTGCCAGAAATTGCCGATGAGGCGCCCGATGCCGATACGATGCTGTGCGATATAGAGGACAGCAAACGGCTGCGCGAATGCATGGACGGCTTGCAGGAAGACCATCGCCGGAGCATCCGCATGGCGTTCTTCCGCGGCTTTACCCATGCCGAACTGTCGGAACGGCTCGACGTCCCGCTCGGCACGATGAAAAGCTGGATCAGGCGCGGACTTGCCAGCCTGAAGGGTTGCCTCGGCGATGGCTGACGAACCTCTTACCGATCCCGACGGCCCCGACATCCTTGCGGGAGAATACGCGCTCGGCGTGCTCGAGGGCGAGGAACTGGTCGCGGCGCAGCGACAGTTCCTGTCCGACCGCGACTTCGCCGACCGCGTGGGCTGGTGGCGGTTGAAACTCGCGAACATGGCGGAGACGGCGGGCGAGGTCGAACCGTCCGCCGATGTCTGGCCAGCCATTTTGCGGCGGCTCGACGGATTGCGGCCTGACGAAGCGGGCGGCAGTGGCATGCCGATCGCCAAGCCGACCGAGCACCCGCTGGCCCCCGACGTGAGAACGGGCTTTTCGGGCTGGAGCCTCGGTGCCGCAATGGCAGGTGCCGCCGCGCTCGCTGCCGCGCTCACTTTCGTGATGGTGCAGCCCGCCGTCACGCCTCCGGCCACCCCGGTCGAAACACAGGCGCCGGTTACCGGTGACCGCTTGATCGCCCAGCTTTCGAGCGAGGATGGCAGGCTGACGTTGGCGGGCTATGTCGATCCGCGTGCCGATGAGCTGTCGCTCAACCTGGGCGGGTTCGCGCCGGGCGACGAGCAGGCGACCGAGCTGTGGGTCGTGCCCGCGGGCGGTGCGCCGCAGTCGCTCGGTCTCGTGCCGGCAAGCGGCACCTTCGCGCGTCAGCTGAGCGAGGCCGAGCGCGCGGCGCTGGTCGAAGGCGCGTCGCTCGCCGTCACATACGAGGACGAAACCGGCGCGCCGCACGCCGCGCCGACGACCGAAATCCTCCTCATCGGCGATCTTTCGCGGGTCTGATACCTTGCCGACATACGGCAAAACCGTCCTGAAATCGGCCACTCGTATAATTAATTTCGGGTGAACCGCATCCAATGTTGCGGTTCATGCGTATTTCGCGTGGCTCTCCACTGCGGAGGGCGTCGCAACGGGGGTTTCTTTGCATCACGAATGACCATGCGCACTCGGCGCTCGTCATTGCTGAAACTTTATCCCGGGCGGCTGTGGTCCACACGACAGAGAGGAATGCTTTATGACATCCACCTTCACCAAACGCTTTGCGATCGCGCTGCTTACCGGCACCGCCGGCATGGCAGCCGCGTCCAGCGCCAGCGCGCAGGAAATCCCCGGCGATGATGGCTACGAATGCGTCCTGAACGACGACATGGCGATCATTGGAACGACCGCCAACGCTGATGCACAGGGCGAAGACGCATTGGCGTGCGGCGAAAATGCGGATGCCAACGGCGAATCCGCTACCGCCG
>JBARVT010000002.1:0-2761 GCA_049646405.1 Alteraurantiacibacter sp. | reverse complement strand
GGCTGATGATGCGCGCGGCTCGCCCGGGCGAGCTTCCAGATTTCCTTAGGGACGCCGTGCATGTAGACGGCAAGGCTGACCCCGCCATAGCAAACGAGCGCGATCCTGAGTTCCTTTTGCCGCATCGCGGTCCGTTCTGGCAGATGGGGAGGGCGCTGCAAAGCCCGGTTGCGTTCTGTCTATGTTCCGGTTAGGCGTCGCGCATGGCGAAGCCGAAGAAGCGTTATATTTGCACCGAATGCGGCAGCGTGGCGTCGCGGTGGCAGGGGCAATGCAACGATTGCCGCGAGTGGAATACGCTGGTCGAGGATGCGCCGGAAACGAAGTTCACCGCGAAGCACGATCTTTCGGCAGGAGGGCGCGCAATCGTTTTCGAGTCGCTCGATGCGCCGACCAAGCCGCTCGACCGGCGCAGCACCGGGCTGGCGGAGTTCGACCGCGCGCTGGGCGGCGGACTGGTCCCGGGTTGCGCGATCCTGATGGGCGGGGAGCCGGGGATCGGCAAGTCTACCCTGCTACTGCAAGCGGCTGCCAGGATCGCCAAAACGGGCGGAGATGTCGTTTACGTCAGCGGTGAAGAAGCCACGGGGCAGGTGCGGATGCGGGCAAGCCGCCTGGGGCTGGCCGACGCACCGCTCAAGCTCGCTGCCGCCACCTCGGTGCGCGATATTCTCACGACGCTCGGCAAGTCCGGGACGCCGGACCTGCTGGTGGTCGATTCGATCCAGACGATGCATTCGGACATGATCGAGGGCGCGCCCGGCACGGTCAGCCAGGTGCGCGCCTCGGCATTCGAACTGATCCGCTACGCCAAGGAAAACGGCACCTGCCTCGTGCTGGTCGGCCATGTCACCAAGGACGGCAATATCGCCGGGCCGCGCGTGCTCGAACACATGGTCGACACGGTGATGAGTTTCGAGGGGGAGCGCAGCCACCAGTACCGTATCCTGCGCAGCCTGAAAAACCGTTTCGGAGCGGTGGACGAGATCGGCGTTTTCGCGATGGAGGGCAGCGGGCTGGAGGAAGTGTCCAACCCCTCGTCGCTGTTTCTCTCAGGTCGGGACGAGCCGATTGCGGGCAGTGCAGTGTTTCCTGCGCTCGAAGGCACTCGGCCCGTGCTGGTCGAGATACAGGCGCTGATCGTCCGATTGCAATCAGGCGCGACCCCGCGCCGCGCGGTAGTGGGCTGGGACAGCGGACGGCTAGCCATGCTGCTCGCGGTGCTCGAATCGCGCTGCGGGCTGAGTTTTTCCACGGCCGAGGTCTATCTCAACGTCGCGGGCGGATATCGCCTGTCCGATCCCGCCGCTGACCTCGCAGTGGCCGCCGCGCTGATTTCGGCGCTGGCGGACAAACCGCTTTCCGCCGACACGATCTGGCTGGGGGAGGTGGCATTGTCCGGCGAAATCAGGCCGGTAGCCCATACCGGGCTGCGTCTTCGCGAGGCGGCCAAACTCGGCTTTTCGCGGGCACGCGGGCCGGTGGATGGCGGACAGGATGCGCCAAAAATTGAGTACCGGGAAATTGGCGGCGTGGCGTCGCTCGTTGACCGGGTGATGGCCTCCGCCTAAATCGCTGCCCCATGACGGGCTTCGATCTCATCGTCCTCCTGATCGTCGGCGTGGGGGCCATCGCAGGCTTCATGCGCGGCTTTGTGCAGGAGGTGCTTTCGCTCATGTCATGGATCCTCGCTATTTTCGCGATCCGCTTTCTGCATACGGACCTGACGGCGGCGATCCTCGACTTCATGGGTTCGCCCGTCACTGCCAGCATTCTCGCTTTCGCAGTACTGCTGCTCGTGCCTTACGCCGCGATGAAATTGATTGCGCGCATGGCGGGCCGCAAGTCACGCGAATCGGTGCTCGGCCCGATCGACCGCGTTCTGGGCTTCGGTTTCGGGGCGATGAAAGGCATCATCATCGTGGTGGTCGGCTTTTCGCTGCTCGTCCTTGGCTACGACACAATCTGGGGTGCCCAGGGCAGGCCGCTGTGGATTTCCGAGGCGCGCAGCTATCAGCTCGTCGATGCGGGGTCGAAGGCAATGGTGCAGATCATCGCCGAACGGCGCGAGCGTATTGCGGCGGAGGATGAAAGCGCGGACGAAGCGTGAGAACCGCGCCGCTCTACACCCCGGCCATGCTCGCCGCCGCGGTGGAGCTAGCCAATTATCCGCCGCTGCCCGATGCGCCGCTTTACGGAATGTCGCGTTCGCAAACCTGCGGATCGACGCTGGCGATGGATCTCGCGCTCGATGGTGAAGCAATCGCCGATATCGGAATGACGGTCCACGCCTGCGCCGTAGGGCAAGCTTCCGCTGCCATCTTTGTCCGCCATGCAAAGGGCAGGTCACGAACCGATATTGCAAGGATGGCAACCGCTCTCGAAGACTGGCTCTCCAGAGCCGCACCGCTCCCCGAATGGCCCGATCTGTCCCTGATCGCGCCCGCCCGGGCCTTTCCCGCGCGCCACGGGGCCATCATGCTTCCGTGGAAGGCCGCGCTCACCGCCCTTTCCCCGGCCACCGCTTCCCGCTAATCCCGCGCGCAAGACGGAAGGGAGACACCAGCCGTGGCCGACGCCGCCGTGACCGCAGAACACCAGCCCAGCGCGAAGGAAATCCGCCTTGTCATCGCGGCATCGAGCGCTGGCACCGTGTTCGAATGGTATGACTTCTTCATCTACGGCACGCTTGCCGCGCTGATTGGCGCGGCGTTTTTTCCGAGCGGTAACGAGACGCTGCAAATCCTGCTCGTCTGGGCAG
>JBARVT010000001.1:0-2837 GCA_049646405.1 Alteraurantiacibacter sp. | reverse complement strand
GCCCGAATGCGCCAATGCGCGAGGCACGGCCCGAAGGCACAGCGCGGCTGCGGTAATCAGGCGTATCATCGTCCATTGCCGTTCCCAACGAAAGAGGCGCCGGATCGCTCCGACGCCTCCTATCTGGTGACGCGCCTAGCAAGACGCGATGCGGGCTTTGGGTCAGGCGCGGCGCGTGGCCGTCATCACCATCTTGCCCATCATCCCGGCATCGATGCTGCCTTGCACATTGTCGCCACCCACGATCGCCTCGCAATCGAGCGTCATCGGCATCGGCATGCTCATCTTCATCTGCCAGTTCAGCGTGTTGCCGTTGATTGTGCCGTCCTTGATGTCCATCGAACCGAGTGTGCCTGAGAGCGTGCCGTCGAAGTGCGTGCCGGAATCGTCGGGGACGACGGTCATCACGCCAGACTGCTCGCCCATCGGCGTGCTGACCTTGAAATCATAGCTTCCTGCGACGTCGCTCATGCATAACTCCTGTTGTTTGTCGCCCAGGCTCTTACAGGCTCTCGGCGTCGATGTAAGTCACATCCATGCCGAGCGTTTCGAGCTGCGGATCAATGATGCTGCGATCGCCGACGACGACGATGGTGAAATCGTCAGGCTGGAGATAGTCGCGCGCGGCGGCATCGATGGCGGCGGCATCGATGGCGCGGTAGATATCCGGAAGGCGCGCCTGGTAACGCAGGTCGCGGCCGTATTGCTGGTTCGCCAGCAGCGCGCCGAGCACCTGCCCGTTGGTTTCGAACCGGTTGGGCAAGCCGCGGATATTGCCATCGGTCACACGCTGGACCTCACGCTCGTCGACGGGGCGGGTGGCAGGGAAGGCGGCCATCTGGTCGAGGATGACGCGGATGGAGTCCGCCGTCCGGTCCGCCTGAACCTGTGTGCCGACCTGCAGGCGGCGCGGGCCGTTTGCCCCTGGGATCGAGGAGCCGATGCCGTAAGTCCAGCCGCGCGTTTCGCGAAGGTCCGCATTGAGGCGCGAGAGGAAGCCGTTGCCGACCACTTCGTTGGCGAGCTCGATGGTTTCGAACCCTTCGGGATAGCCCGCGAACGGCGTCAGGCGGCCGAGATAGAGCGTGCTGGATGGCGAATTGGGCCGGTCCACCACGACGAGGCGCGGCTGCGCCGCGGGCGCGGCGGAGTCGAGGTTGCGCGCCGGCGCTGGTGTGGCGGGGACTTGCCAGTCGCCGAACGCTTCTTCCAGCGCCGCGACCAGCTCTGCCATCGTCACGTCGCCGACGGCGGTGATGGTGGCGAGATCCGGGCGGATCCATTCGGCATGTTCCGCGGCGAGATCGCGCGCAGTGAGTGCGCCGATCACCTCTGCATTGCCGCCGCTGGAGGCAAAGGCATAAGGGTGCGCCGTGCCGTAAACGGTTTGCAGGAAAGCGCGGCTGGCAAGCCCGCTGGGGTTCGACAGCTCCTGCGCGATGCGCGCAGTGCGCTGTCCCTTCACCCGCGTGACGGCATTCTCCGTAAAGGCGGGATTGCGCACGACATCGGCCATCAGTTCAAGCGACGGGCGCAAATTCGCGGTCAGCGCGGTGACGGAGACGCTGGAACGCTCCACTCCGCTGCTCGAGCCGAGCGCCATGCCTAGCGCTTCCTCTGCCTCCGCGATGTCGAGCGCGCTGCGCGTGGTGGTGCCTTCGGTCAGCAGGTCCATCATGGTTTCGTGAACGCCCGCCTGGCCGATAGGATCGACGACGCTGCCCGCATCGAAGATCATCGCCAGCGAAACCTGTGGCACCGCATCGCGGCGCGCCAGCACGACGGGGATCCCGTTAGAGAGCGTCGCGCGCTCGACTTCGGGGAAAGTGAGTTCGCCGACCGGTTCCGGAGCCGGCAGGGCGCGTTCGGGGCCGGTGCGGGTCACTTCGACATCGCTGCCGGTGTCGGGTTCGGGCGCGGGGCGCGTATCCTCATCGCCCCAGCCGCCGAGATCGCCGCCGTCGAGCGTCCGCTCGCCCGGCTCGACGATCAGCGTATAGGCCGGGCGCGAAAGCCAGCGCTGCATCGCGGCCTGCACGCCATCGGGTGTCAGCGCAGCCATCTGTTCGAGCTGCGAGCGGAAGAAGCCCGGATCGTCGTGATAAAGCAGTCCTTCGGCAAGTATCATGCCCTTGCCGCCGAAATTGCCCACCCGCTCCTGCGCGCGGATCGTGGCAGAGATGGTCTGCGTCACTGCGCGGTCGATCTCGGCCTGGGTCGGTCCTTCAGACATGATGAGCGCCGTCTGGCCCTCCAGTGCGGCGAGCGCGGCATCGCGTTCCACGCCATTCGCCACATCGACCTGCGATTGCAGAAAGCTGAGCTGTTCGTGTTGCTGGCTGTAGGCGGAAACGCTTGTGGCAAGGTTGCTGTCCCGAACCAACACGTTGTCGAGCCTGGAGGAGGCGAGGCCGCCGAGCACCGCCATCCCGATCTGCAGTGGCACGGCATCGGGATGCGCTTCACCCGGACCGGTCCACGCCTGGTAGATGCGCGTTGTCGGCACTTGGTCCGCCACCACGCGCATTTCCGGTGCGGCGAGCGTCACCGGCCCGGCTTCGCGCGTCTGCACTTCAGGGCCGCTCGGGATTGCGCCGAACCACCGTTCCACCAGCGGTCGCGCGGTCGCTGCGTCGATATCGCCCGACAGCGCCAGCACGACATTGTTGGGCGCGTAATTGTCGCGGAACCAGCTCTGCACGTCGGCAAGGCTGGCGGCATCGAGATCGGCCATCGAACCGATGGTGGAATGGCGATATGGATGGCCGACAGGCAGCAGTCCTTCGGGTATCAGATACCGCGTAAGGCCGTAGGGGCTATTGTCCCCCTGCCGCTTC